>PGZC01000058.1 GCA_002839995.1 Gammaproteobacteria bacterium HGW-Gammaproteobacteria-4
CGCAATCCAGCGGTGATGCCACACTGCCTCCAGCAGCGCATTGCCGAATCGCAGCGCCAGCAGGTTCTGCACCGGCGCCTTGCCGAGGTAATGATCGATGCGGAACACGCGATCTTCGCTGACGCACTCGCCGACCGCCGACATGATGTCGCGCGCGCTGGCCAGATCGCGGCCGATCGGTTTTTCCAGCACCAGCCGCGACGGCGCATCGAGCAGGCCGGCGGCTTTCAGGCCCTGGGTGATCGGCACGTACAGGCTGGGCGGCGTCGACAGATAACTCACGCAATCGCGGCCCTGCAAGAACGCCAGGCGCTCGGCCACCAGTTGCGGGTCGGCCAGATCGACGTTGACGTATTCGCAGCGCGACAGCATTTCGGCGATGTCGGCCTTGGGCGCGCCGCTCGTGGCCAGCCGCTCGCCGAGACTGGCACGGAAACCGTCGGTGCCAAGGTCCTGACGGGCAATCGCGTAGACGCGAAACCCCGGCGGCAACAGGCGATCGCGCAGCAGGTTCAGCAACGACTGAAACAGGTAGCGCTGGGCCAGATCGCCGGTGGCGCCGAACAGCAGCAAAGTCTCGTGCACGGATTTCCCTCTCGCTTGAGTGAGGCAACTTCTGATTATCGCTCCGATTATCGCGCACTATCGACCCGCTGCGGCCGTGCATTCGTATGCGCGATCGCTGCGTTGCGTTATTTGCGTGCTTCGACAGCTCGCTGCCAGTTGCCCATCGGGCCTTGCAGCACCGCGCTGCCATCGGCGGCAAGCGCTAGCACGATGCTGGCGATGGCTTCGTGCTCGCGGCGGAAAAGATCGCCGTCCACTGCGATCAACGCCTGAGCCGATTCACCGGGACGCTGTGTGTGCAGGCGGCCATCGCGCAGCGTGATGCGCAGGATTTGCTGTTGCCAGCCATCACGCGCAAAGCGGGTGCTGGCGAGGCGATATTCGCCGACGAGCATCTGCATCGTTTTCAGCGGCAACGCGTGTTCGCGCGCGACAACGACCGGCGGCAGCGGTGCCACCAGCCAATCGGCCATGGCATCGGTGATTGCGGCATGAGCGCGCCGGTTGAAGGCGGTGATCGCCACGAAATAGCCGCGCCCGGATTCGCGACTGTAGCCAAAACGCGACAGATAACCATCGCCGTCGCCGCCGTGCGTGAACAGTACATGGCCCCGATGCGCGCTGGCTTCGATGCCGAGGCCATAGCCGAGCATCAAACCATGACGCGCCGCCAGCGTGGTGTGCGGATGCTCCATGCGCTCGACCTGCGCCGGGTCGAGCACACGCACGCCATCGAGGCTGCCGCGATTGAGCAGGAAGCGCACGAAACGGCCCATGTCCGCCGCGCTGATGTTCAATCCACCGGCTGGCCGGTAGGCGATATGCCAATACGGAATCGGGGTGCGGCCGTCGCTGTCGTATCCCTGCGCCAGATGCCGGCGCGTGGCGGCATCACGTAAAAAGCTGGCCGAGTGCAATTGCAGCGGCACAAAAATGTGGCGCCTGGCGAAGGCTTCGAACGACATGCCACTGGCCTGCTCCAGCACATGGCCGGCGACACCCGGCCCGGTGTTGGAATAGCTGGCGTGCATGCCCGGTGGCCACTGGCTGATCCGCGCATCGGGATTCAAGGCCAGCGCCTGCGCCAGGGTCAGCGGCGTCGGATCGGCGCTGTCGAACTCGGCGCGACCCATGTCGAACCAGCCGGCGCTGTGCTCCAGCAGCATTGCCAGCGTGATCGGCCGTGTCGCACGCCAGCGGTTTTGCCACGGCGGGTTGGCGAGGCGCTGATGCAGCGGTTGATCCAGCGACACGATTCCCTGTTGCGCGGCGATCTGCATCGCCACCGCGGTGAACGCCTTGGATACCGAGCCGACCTTGTAGCGGGTATCGGCATCGACCGGGGTCGCGCTGTCCCAGTCGGTGACGCCGACACTGCGCTGCGCCAGCACGCCATCGCCATCGACCAGCACCACCGCGGCAGCGGCAATGCCGTGTTCGCGGCGAATGGCATCGATGCGATCGAGCAGCGCGGCATTGTCGTCGGCGCTGGCCCACGGGCTGAGCACCAGCAGCAGGCAAGCTACGGCGAAGCCATGCGCACGGTGAATCAGGGCGTGTCTCGAAAAACCGGTTCGACTGGACACAACGACAACTCCGTTGGTTGGGTGGGCTAAGCACAATGCTGTTCCGTTTGGGAAGCTCTGAACAACCGCCATCCGCTGTCATTGCGAGCGTTCAAGCCTTTAGCCGCGAGGCCGAAGGCCGTGGCGGGAAGCAATCCAGTTCTTTGCTTTTCCGAACATTTCTGGATTACCGCGTCGCTTCGCTCCTCGCAATGACAGCTGAATTGAAACGCGACTTGTAATGACAACAAACTCCGGGCATCGTTCGCACACCGCCATACGCATCGGTATGCCATGTCCGCCTCACCGTACCCGTACCTGCTCGCGCCGCTCGACCTCGGCTTCACCACCCTGCGCAATCGCGTGCTGATGGGCTCGATGCACACCGGGCTGGAAGACCACGCCAAGGACTTCCCGAAACTGGCGGCGTATTTCGCCGAACGCGCACGCGGCGGCGTCGGGCTGATGGTGACCGGAGGCATCTCGCCCAATCTGGTCGGCTGGCTCAAGCCGTTCTCGGGCAAGCTGAGCTGGCCGTGGGAAGTGCGCAGGCATCGCCTGGTGACCGATGCGGTGCATGCCGAGGGCGGCAAGATCTGCATGCAGATTCTGCACGCCGGCCGCTACGGCTATCACCCGCTCAGCGTATCGTCGAGCAAGCGCAAGGCACCAATCAACCCGTTCACCCCGCGCGCGCTCACGGCGCGCGGCGTCGAGCGCCAGATTGCCGCCTTCGCCAACAGCGCCAGGCTGGCTCGCGAGGCCGGCTACGACGGCGTCGAAGTGATGGGCTCGGAAGGCTATCTGATCAACCAGTTCCTCGCCCCGCGCGTGAATCAGCGCGACGACGCCTGGGGCGGCAGCGCGGATAAACGCATGCGCTTCGCGGTGGAAATCGTGCGCCGCGTGCGCGAAGCCTGTGGCCCGGATTTCATCCTGATCTACCGCCTGTCGATGCTGGAACTGGTGCCGGAAGGTTCGGACTGGGACGAAATCGTGGCCCAGGCCAAGGCGGTGGAAGCCGCCGGCGCCACGATCATCAACACCGGCATCGGCTGGCACGAAGCGCGCGTACCGACCATCGCCACCTCGGTGCCGCGCGCCGCGTTTGCCGGCGTCACCGCCAAACTCAAGCCGCATGTGCGGCTGCCGCTGATCGCCACCAACCGCATCAACATGCCCGACGTGGCCGAGCGCATCCTCGCCGCAGGCCAGGCCGACATGGTGTCGATGGCGCGGCCACTGCTGGCCGACCCCGAATGGGTGAGCAAGGCCAGCGCCGGCCGCAGCGATCGCATCAACACCTGCATCGCCTGCAATCAGGCGTGCCTGGATCACGTGTTCGAGAACCGCAAGGCCAGTTGCCTGGTCAACCCGCGCGCCTGTGCCGAGACCGAACTCAACTACACGCCCGCCGCAACGCCCCAGCGCATCGCGGTGGTCGGCGCCGGCCCGGCCGGCCTCGCCTGTGCCACCCTCGCTGCCGCGCGTGGGCACGCGGTCACCTTGTTCGATGCCGCCAGCGAAATCGGCGGCCAGTTCAACCTCGCCAAGCGCATTCCCGGCAAGGAGGAATTCCAGGAGACGCTGCGCTACTTCGGCACGCGCCTGCGCGATACCGGCGTCGATGTCCGGCTCGGGCAGACCGTCGCCGCGCCCGACCTCGCCGACTTCGATGAAGTGGTGATCGCCACCGGCATCAACCCACGCAAGGCCAACTTCCCGGGTGCCGACCACGCCAAGGCGCTGCGCTATCTCGACGTGCTCAGCGGCAAGGTCACGCCCGGCCAGCGCGTCGCCATCATCGGTGCCGGCGGCATCGGCTTCGACGTCGCCGAATTCCTGGTCCACCACGGCCAATCGCCCAGCCTGGACGTGCAACGCTGGATGGCCGAATGGGGCGTCGCCGCAAGCTTCGAAGGCCGTGGCGGCCTCGCCCCGCCGCAACCCGAAGCCCCGGCGCGCCAGGTGTGGCTGCTGCAACGCAGCCACGGCAAACCCGGCGCCAAGCTGGCCAAGACCACCGGCTGGATTCACCGCGCCACCCTCAAGGCCAAGGGCGTGCAGATGCTCGGCGGCGTCGAATACCTCGGCCTCGACGATGCCGGCCTGCGTATCCTCAGCGCCGGCAAGAAACAGACGCTGGCTGTCGATCACGTCGTCATCTGCGCCGGCCAGGAGCCGCGACGCGACCTCGCCGACGCCCTCACCGCCGGCGGGCGCACACCGCACCTGATCGGCGGCGCGCACACCGCCAGCGAACTCGATGCCAAACGCGCCATCGCCCAGGCCGCGCAGTTGGCGGCGAGGTTGTGAGCGAGCGTGCCGGATTGGCGGGTCGATTCCGGATAGCATTACGGACACGGCTACGCGCATGATGTAACGCAGCAACTGCGCGTGCTGCACGAGCGATGCCTTTGCTTCGCTCGGTCGCCCACAGGGTGGGCTCCTACAACCAAGCGTCAACGCCCCCCTGTAGGAGCCCACCCTGTGGGCGACCTGCCCGCAAGTTCGTTGATGCGGGTACCTCGCGCCAGCAGACGCTGACGCAAACCACTACCAGCAACTTGCCGCTCAGGCCATGGCATCGGCATGACGTAAACCAGACAGCCTCCACGAAACCCGGGGCGGTTCACGCCGCCGGCCGCAGCATGCCCCGAACCGGCTCTCTTGATCACCTCCGACGACGCACTCTGGCCGGTCTCCGCGATCCGCCACGTTGGGGCTAATGCCAGCACCCGCTTGGCTATCGGGAGGCGAGATGAAGCGGCTCGCGATCTTCTGCGATGGAACCTGGAACAGCGCCGATCAGGCGGCCAATGGCGTGCCCTCGCCCACCAACGTGGTGAAGCTGGCGTTGCGTGTGGCCAAGCGTGACCGCGACATGGCGCAGGTCGTGTATTACGACCAGGGCGTCGGCACCGGCAATTCCCTCGACAAGCTCACCGGCGGTGCCTTTGGCAAAGGGCTCAACGACAACCTGCACGGCGCCTACCGCTTCCTGATGCTCAACTACGAAATGGGCGATCAGATCTACCTGTTCGGCTTCAGCCGAGGCGCCTATACCGTACGCAGTCTGGCCGGCATGGTGCGCAAATGCGGCATCCTGCATCGGCGCGCGAGCGACCGGTACCACGATGCCATCGCGATTTACAGCGACCTGCATCATCCCGATGCGGACATTCCCAGGAACTTTCGTCGGGCCCACTCCATCGCCGGGGACGGCGGCATTCCGATCCGCATGATCGGGGTGTGGGATACCGTGGGTGCGCTCGGCATCCCGGTGCGCGGCCTGCGCTGGCTGACCGCCGACACTTACCGGTTTCACGATGTCGAACTCAGTGGCAGCGTCGAACGTGCCTATCAGGCGCTTGCCATCGACGAGCGACGCGCGCCGTTCGAGGCCGCGCGCTGGACCTACAAGCCAAAGAACGGCCAGGTCGTCGAACAGGTGTGGTTCTGCGGCGTGCACAGCGACATCGGTGGCGGCTATCCGCGCGAGCGCCAACACGGCCTGCTCTCCGACTTTACCCTCACCTGGATGCGCGACAAAGCCATCGCTGGCGGCCTTGCCATCGACCCGGAAGCCGATGCGGCTTTCCCGCCGCAGGCAGACCATCGCGGCACGCTGCACAACTCCAAGACCGGTCTGTATCGCCTCACCCCCGGCATCGATCGCGTGATCGGCCTGGCCGCCGAAGAAAAAGCTCAACCGGACGAAAAAAGCACGTTGGCCGACCCTTCCCAGCACCTGCACGAGTCGGTCTACAAACGCTGGGACGATGATCCGGAATATCGCCCGAAGAATCTGCGCGCCTACTTCGCACGCGTCAGCGATCCCAGGGCAGCGCAACCGTAGGGTACCGCCAGTCGCCTTGGGCATCCACTTGCCGCGAACGAACGCGACTGCATGCGCGGGTGTTCATGGCGCTACTCGGCGATCACACAGAAATGCCGGGGTTCACGCGCTCAATCCAGCCCGATCATTATTTACTACATCTATCGACTTCATTCAATCAATCACCTTCAAATATTGCAATTTCGCGCCTACAGTTCCCATCACTGCTCTCAACCCCGGAGAAACTGACATGCAAAAATCCAAAACACTCGTGATGGCCATCGCGCTTGCCCTCGCGCCGCTGGCACTGGCGGAAACGGCGTCGCCGGAAAGCAAGCCAATGTCGAATCAGGACTGGTGGCCAGACAAAATTGACCTGTCGGCACTGCGCGCCCATGGCCCGGCATCGAATCCGCTGGCTGCGGACTTCGATTATGCCAAGGCCTTCAGCAACCTCGATCTGGACGCCGTCAAGGCGGATCTGAAGCAACTCATGGTCACCTCGCAGGACTGGTGGCCAGCCGATTACGGCAACTACGGCCCCTTTTTCATCCGTATGGCCTGGCACGCGGCCGGCACCTACCGCGTGCTGGACGGCCGCGGCGGTGCTGACGGCGCACAGCAGCGTTTCGAGCCGCTGAACAGCTGGCCGGACAACGTCAGCCTCGACAAGGCGCGCCGTCTGCTGCTCCCGATCAAAGTGAAGTATGGCAACGCGCTGTCCTGGGGCGATCTGATGGTGCTCGCCGGTACGGTCGCCATGGATGCGATGGGGCTGAAGACGATCGGCTTTGCCGGCGGTCGCGTCGATGACTGGGCGCCCGATCACGTCTACTGGGGCGCCGAGAAGAAATGGCTGGATGATACCGCCCGCTATCACGGCCAGGGTGAGCGCACGGCGGGCGGCAAGCAGTTGGCAAGCCCGTTGGCGGCGGTGCAAATGGGGCTGATCTACGTCAACCCGGAAGGCCCGGCCGGCAACCCGGACCCGCTGGCAGCGGCCCGGGACATCCGTGAATCGTTCGGGCGCATGGCGATGAACGACGAGGAAACCGTGGCGCTGATCGCCGGTGGCCACACCTTCGGCAAGGCGCATGGCGCGCACAAGCCGAACGATTGCGTGGGTGCCGACCCGGCTGCGGCACCCCTCGAGCAGCAAGGCTTTGGCTGGAAGAACAACTGCGGCAAGGGCCACTCCGAGGACACCGTCACTTCCGGCCTGGAAGGCGCCTGGACCGCCACGCCGACCGCCTGGAGCGGCCAGTACCTGGCCAATCTGTGGGCTTTCGAGTGGGTGCAGACCAAGAGCCCGGCCGGCGCCGTGCAATGGGTACCGAAAAATGCTGAACAGGTGCAGATCGTCCCGGACGCCCACATTCAGGGCAAGCGACACGCACCGATCATGTTCACCACCGACATCGCGCTCAGGACCGACCCGGAATACGCGAAGATCACGCAGCGTTTCCTGAAGAACCCGGCCGAGTTCGACCTGGCATTTGCCAAGGCCTGGTTCAAGCTGACGCACCGGGATCTGGGCCCGCGCACGCGCTACCTCGGCAAGGATGTGCCAGGCGAGACTTTCCTGTGGCAGGACCCGCTCCCGGCGCTCGACCACCAGCTCGTCGATGCGGCCGACATTGCCGCTCTGAAGAAGCAGTTGCTCGGCTCCGGCCTGACCGGCCCGGACCTGGTCCGCACCGCCTGGGCAGCTGCTGCGAGCTTCCGCCACAGTGACCACCGTGGCGGCGCCAACGGCGGGCGCATCGCACTTGCCCCGCAAAAGGACTGGGCAGTCAACAACCCGATGCAGCTCAAGCGCGTGCTGGCAAAGCTCAGCACCATCCAGACCGGGTTCAACCGGGCCAACAGCGCTGCCGGCAAAAAAATATCGCTGGCTGACCTGGTGGTGCTCGGTGGCTCGGCGGCGGTGGAAGAGGCCGCCCGCAAAGCGGGGTTGTCCATCGAAGTGCCGTTCACGCCGGGCCGCATGGATGCCAGCCAGGAACAGACCGACGTGCATTCCTTTGCGTTTCTGGAACCGCAGGCCGACGCGTTTCGCAATTACTACAGCGAGCAAGCCTACTTCCCGCCGGCCGAAGCACTGGTGGACAAGGCGGACCTGCTTGGCCTGACGGTACCCGAAACCGCCGTGCTGGTCGGCGGCATGCGGGTGCTGAACGCCAACTGGGACGGTTCGCGGCTGGGTGTATTCACCGACCGGCCGGGCGTGCTCAGCAATGACTTTTTCGTCAACCTGACCAACATGTCCACCGAGTGGGTCAAATCGAGCCAACCCGGCCTGTATGAAGGGCGCGACCGCAAGACCGGCAAGGTCAAGTGGACGGGCTCCACGGTGGACCTGATCTTCGGATCGAGCTCCGAACTGCGCGCCGTAGCCGAGTTCTATGCCCAGAACGACGCCAAACAACGGTTCGCCAGCGACTTCGTGAAGGCATGGACCAAGGTGATGAATCTCGACCGCAGTTGACGCCATCGGATGGACCCGGCAAACGGCGGTGCCCGCAAGCGCCGCCGTTTGCGTGTCTGCCGCAATCGATACCGACGATGGCGGCACGATTGGGGGCTGGGATGAGCGACGCATGCCGCTATTCCATGGACGAAGTGCCCACTCACGGAAGACGAGCGGATTGGCCCTGCGCGGCGAGCAGCGCAACCGCCTTTTTGTCGAAGGAAACGAAGGTCGTTCCGCCGAGCCAACTGCCCTCGTAGGCGATAACGCCGTCGGCGAAATCGCCGCCCGCTTCGAGTACCGTCAGACCCAGTTCCACGGCAGGTCGGTTCACTTCCACGTTGGCGGTGGCGAGCAGGGCACGGATTGCTGCAGCGGCGTCGGATGGCTGGAAATGGTAAACCCGGAGCAGCACCCACACGAACTCGCACAGGCACGGCAGCGCGACCGCGATCAATTCGGCATCGGCCAACACCTTGGCGGCAGCGCGCGCTTGCGTCGGTTCGTCGGCCACGACGGCGCGAACCAGCACGTTGGTGTCCACCGCGATCTTCATTCTTTACCTGCCCACCCTTGCGTCGCCGCGGCGTCGATTTCTTCGAGGGTGGCGGCTTTCGCCGTCCGGCCCGCGAGCAAGCCAATAAAGCCCTCAATCGCTCCGGAAGGCTGGGCAGCCTTGAGCATGCCCCTGCCATCGGGCAGCAAGTCCAGCTCGATCTTGTCCCCCGGCTTGACGCCGAGATGTTGCAGCAGCTCTTTTTTGAGCGTCACTTGGCCCCGCGCCGTCACGGTCAATGTGGTCATGGTGTGATCCTCGCGACCCCTTGGCGAACGCCCCGCAATGTAAGGCAATATTGCCTTACTGTCAATACGAGGCGCGCATGCGCCACGCGCCGCTTGCGCTACGCTGTGCCGATCATTCCAAGGGAATCCGCCATGTACACCTTGCATATCGGCAACAAGAACTACTCGTCGTGGTCGCTGCGGCCGTGGGTGCTGCTGCGTGCGCACGGCATCGCGTTCAGCGAAGTGCTGCATCGCTTCGGCCGCGACAACCTGAACAACGGGTTCCGGGCATTTGCGCCCAACGCCAGGGTGCCGTGCCTCATTGATGACGGGCTGGCGGTGTGGGATTCGCTGGCGATAGCGGAATATCTGGCCGAACGGCATCCGGGGATCTGGCCCGCGGCAGCCGAGGCGCGGGCATTTGCGCGCTGCGCGGCGGCGGAGATGCATTCGGGCTTTGCCATCCTGCGCGGCCAATTCGGGATGAACGTCGGCGTGCGGGTGCAGGTAAAACAGCGCTCGCCAGCCTTGCAAGGCGATATCGATCGCGTGCAGGCGTTATGGAACGAGGGCTTGGCGCGCTTTGGCGGCCCGTATCTGGCCGGCAATACGTTCACCGCGGCGGATGCCTTCTTCGCACCGGTAGCGTTCCGCTTCCAGACCTTCGGCGTGGCCGTGGCGGGTGCGGCGGCGGGCTACCTGCAACGCGTGTTGGCCCATCCGGCGATGCGCGAATGGGAGGTTCAGGCGCTGGCCGAGGACTTCCGCGACCCGGAACACGATGCCGACTTGGCGATGATCGGCACGATCACCGCGGATTTGCGGGCGGCGGTGGCATTGGCCTGACCCGCAACGGGCAGCGCGTTGATTGCGGGCGCGGAGCCGAAGCGTCAACGCGGCCCCGGGTTTCGATGCACATGGATGTGCAGGAGCGGCCGGCCCGAGCGGCCGTCAACCCGGGCGACGATGTGTGACCGAGGTAACGGCCGGTGCGTCGAGACGCCCACAGTTCAGGCCCATCCTGAGCAAAAACACTAGACAAATCAGGTATCTTTACGCCAACTGTCGATACCTGCATTCAGCGCAGGTTGCGTATCGGCTCCTTAAGGTGCCGCCACCATTGACCCCGCCGCATGGTGCGACGGGGTTCGAGGCCGACCGGAACAGGGCCGGTGGCCACGATGGGCTGAGGCCCATACCCATATCCGGGTGAACTGCCCGGCCAGGTTTTCGTTCAAATCGCGTTATTCAAGATGAATGACGACGTAGTGCGCACCTGGGAGGAAACACCCATCCGTCGCTTGGGCACAGGCTGTGCCGCTGGGATTGTGCATGGAGCACGAAGCGACCAAGGAGATAGACCATGAAACTGGCCTTCATTCTGTGGCTGGCATCCGTGTTACCGCAGCCGGTCGCCGACCCGCTGTGCCTTACCACCACCATTTATCTCGAAGCACGCGATCAGCCGGTAGCCGGCCAGCGTGCGGTTGCGGAAGTCGCGCTGCGTCGGGCCGATAGCGGCCTGTGGGGCGACTCGGTATGTGCGGTCGTGACTGCCCACAAGCAGTTCGCGCCGGGCATCGTCGATCGGCGCATGCGCCTGAAGAACCCGGTTGCCTGGGCCAAGTCGGCGCGCATCGCCTTCGCGATGCAGGCCGATTGGGCGCTGCCGGTGGGCCAGCGCATCGAACGGGTGCCCGGCGCCAGCCATTTCGTGGCACTGGACAAGGCCAGCCCGAACTGGGTCACCGACACCCCGGTAGCGACCATCGGCGACCATACCTTCTACCGTATCCAGCGCCTGGCGCCGTGATCGCGCGCCAACCCGTCATGGTTTTGACCATGTCCCGGGTGCAGGTCGGCTCAAGCGCAGCGGAGCCGACCTACGAAACCGAGGAGGATCAGCCGCGCTTTTCCAGCGCCACAAAGGCGCGATCCTCAGGGCCGACATAATTGGCGCTGGGACGGATGATCTTGCCGTCTTCGCGCTGCTCGATCACGTGCGCGCTCCAGCCCGAGGTGCGGGCAATCACGAACAGCGGCGTGAACATCGCGGTCGGCACACCCATCATGTGGTAGGCCGAGGCCGAGAACCAGTCGAGGTTCGGAAACATGTTCTTCAGGTCCCACATCAGCGTTTCGATCCGCTCGCTGACGTTGAACAGGGTCTCGTTGCCGCCTTCCTTGCACAGCTTGCGGCTGATTTCCTTGATGATCGGGTTGCGCGGATCGCCGATGGTGTACACCGGGTGGCCGAACCCGATCACGATTTCCTTGCGCTCGACCCGCGCGCGGATGTCGGCTTCGGCCTGTTCGGGGCTGTCGTAGCGGGCAATGATCTCCATCGCCACTTCGTTGGCGCCGCCGTGTTTGGGCCCGCGCAGCGCGCCGATGGCGCCGGTGATGCACGAATACACATCCGAACCGGTGCCGGCGATCACCCGTCCGGCAAAGGTGCTGGCGTTGAACTCGTGCTCGGCATACAGCACCAGCGAGGTGTCCAGCGCCCTGGCATGCAGCTCGCTCGGCGGCCGGCCGTGCAGCAGGTGCAGGAAATGCGCGGCGATCGACTCGTCCTCGGTGCGCACCTCGATGCGGCGGCCGTTGTGGGTGAAGTGATACCAGTACAGCAGCATCGACCCCAGGCTGGCCATCAGCCGGTCGGCGATGTCGCGCGCGCCGGGCGCGCCGTGATTGTCGTTTTCCGGCAACACCGTACCCAGCACCGACACGCCGGTGCGCAGCACGTCCATCGGGTGCGCCGAGGCCGGAATCCGCTCCAGCGCATCGGTCACGATCAACGGCAGGCCGCGCAGCGCCTTGAGCTTGCGCCGGTACGCGCCAAGCTGGCTGAAGCTGGGCAGTGTTCCGTGCACCAGCAGGTGCGCCACCTCCTCGAAACTGGCGCCGGCCGCCAGATCCTTGATGTCGTAACCACGGTAATGCAGGTCGTTGCCGCTGCGCCCGACCGTGCACAGCGCGGTGTTGCCGGCAGCGGTGCCGCTCAGGGCGACGGATTTCTTCGGTTTTGGCAGGATGTTGGCACTGGGTTCGGACATGGTAACTCCCGGGTTTTACACGCTGTCGCGTGGCAATCGATTGCGGTTCGGCGACGGCAGGGTCACGACTTCCTGGAAAACAACGCGTCGAGCTTGTCCTCGTAGGCGTGGTAATCGAGAAAGTCATACAACTGGGCGCGCGTCTGGAGGGTATCGATTGTTCATCGCACGATAGGCGCCGCAACAATACAAGGCGATATCGACGCCAGCCCCGCGCAATTCATCGGTGGTGAAAAACGGCGTCGAGCCGAATTCGGTGAGGTTGGCCAGAATCGGCACCTGCACTGCCTGCTTGACGCGGCGGTAATCGTCCAGGCTGGTCATCGCTTCCGGAAAAATCATGTCGGCACCGGCTTCAACATAAGCAACGGCGCGAGTGATCGCGGCGTCGATACCCTCGACCGCGGCAGCGTCGGTGCGCGCCATGATCACGAACCCGGGGTCCGTTCGTGCGTCCACCGCCGCCTTGATCCGGTCGATCATCTCGGCAGTCGGCACTACTTCCTTGCCGGGGCGATGGCCGCAGCGTTTCTGCCCGACCTGATCCTCCATGTGCACCGCCGCCACCCCGGTGCGGACGAACGAACGGATGGTACGGGCGATGTTGAAGGCCCCGCCCCAACCGGTATCGATATCGACCAGCAATGGCATGTCGGTGGCTTCGACGATGCGGCGCGCATCGATCAGCACGTCTTCCATGCTGCTGATGCCCAGATCGGGCACGCCCAGCGAATTGGCGGCGACACCGCCCCCGGACAAATACAACGCCTTGTACCCCGTGCGCTTGGCCATCAGCCCGGCGTACGCGGTAATCGCG
>PGZC01000059.1 GCA_002839995.1 Gammaproteobacteria bacterium HGW-Gammaproteobacteria-4
CATCATCAACTTCATCAGCAACACCGGCGAGGTGGAAGGCGGCAGTGTCGGCATCAGCCGCGGCTTTCTCGAGGGCTTCGACAATACCCGTTACGACTTTCACTACGGCGCGCCGATCAATGACGACTGGCGCTTTCATGTCGGCGGTTTCTACCGTCGCGGCGACAGCGTGCGCGATGCCGGCTTTACTGCGGAAAAGGGCGGTCAGATCAAGGCCAACCTCACCCGCGAGTTCGACAACGGGTTCATCCGTTTCAACTTCAAGCATCTCAACGACCGCGCCATCGGCATCCTGCCGATGCCGGTGCTGGCCAACGGCAGCAATGGCAAGCCAAGCCTGGGCAGCCTGCCCGGCTTCGATGCCAAGCACGATACCCCGCACAGTCCATTTTTCCGCACCGACTTCGGCCTCGACGGCGAAAACAACCGCCGCGTCACCGACATCGACGACGGCATGCATCCGCGCAGCACGGCATTTGGCACCGAACTGGAGTTCGAGCTGGGTGGTGGCTGGAAGCTTGCCGACCGCTTCCGTACCGCCGACACCGATGGCCGTTTCGTGTCGCCGTTCCCGGCCGAGGTGGCGGGCGGAACCGCCGTTGCCGAATCGATCGCCGGCGCCGGCGCGACGCTGGCCTATGCCAACGGCCCCAACGCCGGCCAGGCATTCAACGGCCTGGTGATGCGTACGCACCTGTTCAACTCCGAGATCAACTCGCTGGACAACACCACCAACGATCTGAAACTCTCGCGCGCGTTCGACCTGGGCGCCGGCCGGCAACTGGACTTCGTGGCCGGCTACTACAAATCGTCACAGACCATCGCACTGGACTGGACCTGGAACTCCTATCTGCAGGAGGTGAAAGGCAACAATGCCGCCCTGATCGATGTCTTTGCCGCCGATGGCACACCGTTCTCGCAGGGTGGTCTGTATGCGTTCGGTGTGCCGTTCTGGGGCAACTGCTGCACCCGCAGCTACGATGTCGATTACGACATTGACGCGCCTTACGCGGCACTGACCTTCACCATGGACAAGCTGACCCTGGATGCCAGCGTGCGCCAGGACTATGGCGATGCCGACGGCAGCTTCGCCGGCACGGTGCAGGCGGCCAACGTCGATGTCAACGGCGACGGCATCATCCAGCAGACCGAACGCAGCGTGTCGCTGGTCGATGTCGCCAACCAGAATCCGGTCAACTACGACTGGTCGTACACCTCGTATTCGTTTGGCGCCAACTACCTGTTCAGCGACGACCTGGCCGGCTTTGCCCGCGTCAGCCGCGGTGGCCGCGCCAATGCCGACCGCCTGCTGTTCGGCGTGGTTCAGCCCGATGGCAATGTCGATTCACGACAATCCGTGGATGTGGTCAAGCAACAGGAAGCGGGTGTGAAATGGCGCAATGGCGATCTGAACGTGTTTGTCACCGGCTTCCATGCCGAAACCAGCGAACAGAACTTCGAGCTCACCAGCCAGCGTTTCTTCGACCGCACATTCGAAGCCTATGGCGTCGAGCTTGAAACCTCTTACCGTATCGATCAGTTCACCTTTACCGGCGGTGTCACCTGGACCGATGCCGAGATCAACAAGGACCAGATCACCCCCGAGGTCGAGGGCAACACGCCGCGCCGGCAAGCCGACTTCATCTACCAGGGCACCGCCGCCTACGAGGGCTACGACTACCGCCTTGGCGTGAACCTCATCGGCACCAGTGCCTCGTTTGCGCAAGACAACAACCAGCTCAAGATGCCGGCTTATGCCCAGGTGAACCTGTTCGCCAACTACCGCCTCACCGACACCCTGGTGCTGGCGCTGGATGTCAACAACCTGTTCGACAAGTTCGCGATCACCGAGTCCGAAGAAGGCTCGATCGTCGCCGGCCAGGACAACATCATCCGCGCACGTACGATACCGGGGCGCTCGGCCCAGATCAGCCTGCGTTACGAGTTCTGAACCCGCAACCGGATCGACCCGTAGCCATGTCGGATCTCTTCGCTACCGCCCGGCGGCATTTCGCCGCCGGGCTCGTCGAATCGCGTCGCGGCGACGCGCTGGCGCGCTTCGATGCCCATGGCCCACGTCTTTTCGGGCTGCTGTCGTCGCTGTATGCACTCGATGGCGGCGTAACCGAGCCCATCCGCTGCCTGCTCGCCGGGCTGGCGCAATGTGTCAATCAGCGCCCGGATGATTTGTTTGAACTCGATGCCGCGCGCCCCGCCGACTGGCTCGATCGCGCCGACATGATCGGCTACAGCACCTACGTTGAACGTTTTGCCGGCACGCTCGATCGCGTGCGCGAACGCGTGCCCTACCTGCACGCGCTGGGCATCCGTTATCTGCACCTGCTGCCATTCCTGAAAGCGCGCAGCGGCGACAACGATGGTGGCTTCGCGGTCAGCGATTACGGCCAGGTCGAACCGGCGCTGGGCAGCAATGCCGACCTCGACGCTCTGGCGGCGCGCCTGCGCGAAAGCGGCATCAGCCTGGCGGCAGACTTCGTGCTCAACCATTGCGCCGACGATCACCCGTGGGCGCTGGCGGCGCGATCCGGCGATCCGCACTTCCGGCAGTTTTTCCATGTGTACACGGATCGCGCACAAATCGAACGGCTGGAAGCCGACCTGCCGCAGGTGTTCCCCGAATCGGCGCCGGGCAATTTCAGTTTCGTGCCGGAACTCGATGCCTGGGTCTGGGCCACCTTCAACCGTTATCAATGGGACTTGAACTGGAGCAACCCCGATCTATTCCAGCACATGGCCCTGGCCCTGCTGCGATTGGCCAATCGCGGCGTCGAAATATTCCGTCTGGATTCGGCGGCCTATCTGTGGAAACGCGCCGGCACCGATTGCCGCAACCTGCCCGAAGCCCATGCCGTGTTGCAGTCCCTGCGCGCGATCCTCGAGATCGCGGCGCCCAGCGTCGCGCTCAAGGCCGAAGTGATCGTGCCGCTGCCCGAAGTGGCACCCTATTTCGGTACTGGCGATCGCGCCGGCACGGAATGCCAGATTGCCTACCACAGCAGCCTGATGGCCGCGAGCTGGGCGGCGTTGGCCGAGCAGCGCGCCGACATTCTGGCCGACGTGATCGCGCGCACACCAGCGCCACCGGCCGGCTGCGTCTGGCTCAATTACGTGCGTTGCCACGATGACATCGGCTGGTGGGTGCTGCGCGAGGAAGCAACTGGGCACACCGGCCACGACGGCTTCGACCTGGCGCGTATCGCGCGCTTTTACTCCGGCGACGAGCCGGACAGCTACGCCGAAGGCGAGGCATTCCAGAGTTCCGATCCGCGCGCATTCCATGGCAGCAACGGCATGACCGCATCCCTGCTCGGCCTGCATCGCGCGCTTGCAGCGGGCGATGACGATGCCATCGCAACGGCGACGCGCCGGCACCTGCTGCTGTATGCCATCGTCCTGAGTGCAGCCGGTGTTCCGCTGATCTACATGGGCGATGAATATGGCCTCGGCAACCACAGCGCCTACCGCCGCAGCGGTGACGACGATGGCCGCTGGCTGCATCGACCGGACATGGACTGGGCACTGGCGCAAGCGGCGCCGTTCGATCGTCTGCGCGCCGGGATCGATCGCCTGATCCAGGCGCGACGCCGCTGCGCCAGCCTGACACCGAGCACGGCCATGCGTACGCTGCCGTTCTCCGAGCCGGGCCTGCTCGGTATCGCGCGCGGCGCGCACTTCATTGGCCTGTACAACCTCAGCGCGCAACCGATCGCGGTTTCACTGACGCAACTGCCGTCGCTCGACGGCCGGCAGTGGCACGATTTGCTATGTCGCGCACCCTGCGCGAACACGTTTACCCTTGCGCCGTACGATCTGCGTTGGCTGGAGTCGCCATGAGGTGCCCATGAGCAAGCGATCATGACCCACGCGCCCTTGTTCGGAGCCATCGAAACCGGCGGCACCAAAACCGTATTCGCCATCGGCACCGCCGACGGCGAGCTGATCGCCTGCGAACGCTGCCCGACGGCCGACCCGGCAGCCACGCTGGCGATTGCGCTGGCGTTCTTGCACGATGCCGTGCGGCAGCATGGCCCGTTGCAGGGCGTGGGCATTGCCAGTTTCGGCCCGTTGCATCTCGATCCGCGGCACCCCTCGTTCGGCCATCTCGGCAGCACACCAAAGCCCGGTTGGAGTGGCTTCGACCTGCTTGGCACCGTCCAGGGCCAACTGGGTGTGGCAGCGGTGCTCGATACCGATGTCAATGCCGCGGCGCTCGCCGAACAATGCTGGGGCGCGGGGCGCGGCCTCGACCCGGTGGTCTATGTCACTGTCGGTACCGGCATCGGCGGCGGGGTGATGGTGCATGGCCGGCCATTGCACGGGCTGATGCATGCCGAACTGGGGCATTTGCGTCCACGACGGCATCGCGAGGACATGGATTTCGCCGGGATCTGCCCGTTTCACGGTGATTGCCTGGAAGGCCTGGCCAGCGGCCCGGCGATCATCGCCCGCCACGGCGCCAGCCTGTCCGAGCTGCCGGCCGAACATCCCGCGTGGCGTATCCAGGCCGATTACCTGGGCCAGTTGTGCGCGCAGATCACGTTGTCGCTGTCGCCGCAACGGATCATCTTCGGTGGCGGCGTGATGCAGCAAACCGCGCTGTTCGATCCGATCCGCGCGCGCCTGCAATACTGGCTTGGCGGCTACGTCGGCGCACTCGATTCCGCCGATGCCGTGCGCAATTACGTGGTGCCGGCGCAACTGGAACCCAACGCCGGCATCCTCGGCGCGCTGGCACTGGCGATCGACTCAGCGCTATGCCGACGCGACCGGTAAACGGGTAAAGCACGCCATCTGGGTCGAACTGCCATGCTGCGGGTGTGGCGGACCGATGTTGGAAAAGTCCACGGCATACGTGTTACGCCCGGCCACGCCCTGCGCCCACTGCCGAAAGCGCGCACGGCTCCATTCAAAGCGATGGCCCGGATGACGGCGCTCGCCCGGCGCCATGCCGTGCACCACGTTGTATTCCTGATTGGGTGTGGTCACCAGCACCATGCCGGGGCGCATCCCGGCGAACACCGCGCGTTCCATCTGTCCCAGCAGGCGCGGATCGAGGTGCTCGATGGTTTCCACCAGCGCCGCCGCGTCGAAGCCCGCCAACGCGGCATCCGCCACCGCGAATGAACCCTGACGCACCTGGACGCGATCGCCGGGAAACGGCAAACCAAGGCCCATCATCGCGCGCGCCTCGTGCAGCACCGTTTCGTCGATATCGATGCCGACGATCTGCGTAAACTGCGGCACGCACGCAAGCCGCAGCAGCAATTCACCGGGGCCACAGCCCAGGTCGAGCACCCGCGCGGCGCCGCTGTCGCGCAGCGCCTGCACCACTGTATCCAGTCGCTGTTCGTGCAGTCCGCTGGCCATGCAAACGCCTTTCGTTTTGGCGACAGCCTATCAGGCCGCCACTCCGGCGCAAGCTGGCGAAATTGCGAATGGTACTTGCTCAAGCCCGCGTGCCGCGGTTCGTCATTCCTGCCTTCGCTTCGCGTGGTCGCCCACAGGGTGGGCTCCTACAGTGGTACTTCAAGGCGCACTGTAGGAGCCCACCCTGTGGGCGACTCCGACAGGCTGCTAAGCTGGTTGGCTGTCAAACCACCGTTTCGGGGTACTTGGTGCAAGCTCTGCTGGTGTCCACTCTCGCGGTGGCGATTGCCGAGATCGGCGACAAAACCCAACTGCTCGCGTTGTTGCTGGCCGCGCGCTTTCGCCGGCCGGTTCCGATCGTCGCCGGCATTCTGGTCGCCACCGTGCTCAATCATGCCGCTGCCGCCGGCTTCGGCGCGTGGGTGGCGCACTGGTTTTCACCGCAGACCTTGCGCTGGCTGGTGGTCGGCTCGTTCGTCGCCGTGGCAATCTGGACCTTGATACCCGATACGCTCGATGACGGCGACGCCAAAACCGATGGCCGCAGCGCATTCATTGCCACAGCGATCGCATTTTTTCTGGCCGAAATGGGCGACAAGACCCAGATCGCTACCGTGGTGCTGGCGGCCAGTTGGCAGCCGCTGTGGCAGGTGGTCATGGGCACCACCATCGGCATGCTGCTCGCCAACATTCCGGTGGTGTATCTGGGGGCGCGCTTCGCCAAACGCCTGCCGCTGCATCTGGCCCGTTACGTGGCCGCCGCCGTATTTGCGGCACTGGCGCTGGCAATCGCGCTGAACTGGGTATGATCCGCCACCCATTCGTTGCACCGCGCCTTGCCCGAACGCCGCGCCTGCTCTACGCTGCCTGACCACTCGGGGGATGCATAACGTGATCGATATTCTTTTCGGACTGTTCGGCCTGGCGACGTTGATCGGTATTGCCTGGCTGTTTTCCAACAACCGCCGCGCGGTGAACTGGCGCCTGGTGTTCACCGGCATTGCCCTGCAAATCGGTTTCGCGGCATTGTCTTCGCGTTCCAGGTGTTGCCCACGATCATCTTCTTTGCCGCGCTGATGGGGGTGCTCTATCACCTGGGCGTAATGCAGGCGGTGGTGCGGGTGATGGCGCTGGCGATCACCAAGGTGATGAAGGTGTCGGGCGCGGAAACCACCAGCGTCTGCGCCAGCGTATTCATCGGCCAGACCGAGGCGCCGCTGACGGTGCGGCCGTACATCGGCAAGATGACCGAATCCGAACTGATGACGATGATGATCGGCGGCATGGCGCATATCGCCGGCGGCGTGCTGGCCGCCTATGTCGGCATGCTCGGCGGTGGCGACCCGGTGCAGCAGGCGTTTTACGCCAAGCATCTGCTCGCCGCCTCGATCATGGCGGCGCCGGCGACCATGGTGCTGGCCAAGCTGCTGATCCCGGAAACGGGGACACCGCTGACCCTCGGCACCGTGCGCATGGAGATCGAAAAAACCAGCAGCAACGTCATCGACGCCGCGGCTTCCGGCGCGGCCGACGGCCTGCGCCTGGCATTGAACATCGGCGCCATGCTGCTCGCCTTCATCGCCCTGATTGCGCTGATCGACGGGCCGCTGACGTGGATCGGCGAAATTACCGGTCTGGCTTCCCTGCTCGGCCAGCCCACCAACCTCGCGACGCTGCTCGGGTTCGTGCTGGCACCGCTGGCCTGGGTCATCGGCGTGCCGTGGCAGGACGCCACCGTGGTCGGTGGCCTGATCGGGCAGAAGGTGGTGATCAACGAGTTCGTGGCCTATCTGCAACTGTCCGAGATCCTCAGGGGCAACGTGGACGGGGTGATGCTCAGCGAAAAGGGGCGCTTGATCGCCACCTACGCCCTGTGCGGATTCGCCAATTTCAGCTCGATCGCAATCCAGATCGGCGGCATCGGCGGGCTGGCACCCGAGCGGCGCAGCGACCTGGCCCGGCTCGGCCTGCGCGCCGTACTCGGCGGCTCGCTGGCGACGTTCATGACCGCCACCATTGCCGGCGTGCTCACCAGCCTGTAGCGGGAACGGGCCCACATTGACCGCCCCCGCTGCGCGTGGTATCAACGCAGACTCAAGGGGGGGAATGCAATGAGCGATCTCAAACAACAATTCGAGCAGGCGGCGAAGGACTTGACGGCGCTGGCGGAACGGCCCGACAACGACACCCTGCTGCGCCTGTATGCCTTGTACAAGCAAGGTGCGCAGGGTGATGTGAGCGGCGACAAGCCCGGCTTTTTCGATTTCATCGGCACCGCCAAATACGACGCCTGGGAAAAGCTCAAGGGCCTTGCCAGCGAGGATGCGATGAAGCAGTACGTCGCCCTCGTCAACAAGCTTACCGGCTAACCCTGGACAGTGGCGCGACAGACCCGCCAGCGGATTCTCGACACCGCGCTCGCCATGTTCAACGAACAGGGCGAGCCGAACGTCACGACCAATCATATTGCCGACGAGATGGACATCAGTCC
The DNA here is from genome assembly GCA_002839995.1 of Gammaproteobacteria bacterium HGW-Gammaproteobacteria-4. Lineage (GTDB taxonomy): Bacteria > Pseudomonadota > Gammaproteobacteria > Xanthomonadales > Xanthomonadaceae. The sequence goes on from PGZC01000059.1 coordinate 7,880, forward strand.
CGGCAATCTGTACTACCACTTCCGCAACAAGGACGACATCATCGAGCAGTTGTTCGCGCGCTATGAAGAGCGCATGGATACTGCCTTGGTGGCGCCGGAGTCGCGTCTGCCGGAGCTGGAAGACATCTGGCTGCAGTTGCACCTGGTGTTCGAATGCATCTGGGATTTTCGTTTTCTGTACCGCGACCTGATCGACATCCTCAGCCGCAATCGCCGCCTGCGCATGCGCTTTGCGCGCATCCTCAAGCGGGCATCGGAAAGTTCGGTGGAGGTGATGCGCGGGCTCGTGCGGGCAAGCATCATGCGCGCCTCGGCGGCCGAGATCGAGGCTACCGCCACCAATATCCTGGTGATCGCGACGTTCTGGCTCAATTACGCCAGCGCCACCGGCGAACGCGATGAGCAAACGGCCATCCGCAAGGGCATCGTGCAGGTGATGATGCTGATGGCGCCGTTCCTGCGCGATGCCGAGCGCGTGCATCTGGACACGCTGACCAAGGCATACCGTTAGCGCGCGCGTTCAGCGGTCACGCGGCGTATGACGGGACCTCGGGACCTCGGGAAAAGCGAATGGTCCGCAAAGGACGCGAAAGAAACGCAAATTGCGTAGCCCGTTAGCCGCGTCAGCGGCGTAACCCGGGACCGCCGCGAACTCACACTACGCTTTCGCAATCCCGGGTTTCGGCCCTGCGGGCCTCAACCCGGGCTACACAATGTAGCGCATGGATCAGGCCGCTTTGCGGCTGACCTTGGCCTTGGACGCCTTGCCGACACGGCGAACTGCCGGCTTGCGTGCCGGTTTGCGTGCACGCGTCGCCTTGGCAGCGATACCGAAGCGCGCAAGTACCGGCGCCAATGCCGATTGCGCCGCGCTGCGCACTTGGCTGATTGCCTCGATGGCACGCGCCTGCGCCGCCGTAGTGCGGTCGAGCACCGTTTCGCGGACGTTGGTCAGCGTGGCATCGGCATTGCCGAGGGTATCGACCACCGCCTTGGTGGACTGCGCACGCAAGGCCTGCGCGCGATCCACGAGCAACGCGTACGAGTTCAGCACCTGCGTGCGCGCCAGCGATGCGGCGCCGAGGCTGGCCAGCCAGAAATCGCGGGGCTGGTAGGGCTTGCGGGAAGTGGCACGTCGCGCTTTCACTTGTCTGGTCATGGCCGATACCTCATGTGTGGGGGGAGGCCATCCATGGCCCGGGGTCGTTCGACACGCCCATGGTGCAGTGCAATGCCTGAGTATTCACACTAGCAGCTTGTCGGACTTGACCGAATGTGGCGAGAATAAACCGGGCCGTCGCTTCGCACGGTCGCCCACAGGGTGGGCTCCTACAGGTGAGCGCGACCGCTATTTTGTAGGAGCCCACCCTGTGGGCGACCTGCCAGAGTGATCGTGGGTGCGGGGCGCGCCAACCGCTTGCGCCGACGACCGTCGCGGGCCATGCTTCAAACCCTGTCCAGTCCGCACTGCGAACCCGCCATGGCCATCCGCAAACTTCGCTTCGCCCCCTGCCCCTTCGATGCCACCGGTCTGGCGCTGGACGCAAAAACCCTGAAGAAGCACTGGCCGCAATTGCATGCCGGCGATCAGGAACCGTTTCCGGATGCGGGCCGCGCGACCGACTTGATTGCCGCCGTCGGCAAGGCACCGAAAGGGGTGGATACCGACAACCTGAGCGAACGCTTGCAGGCCGCCTGGCTGGCCTTTCATCTGGGTGATTTTGCCGAAGCGTACAACACTGGTACCGCACTGGGCCCACTCGGTGCGTCGGTGGCGGTCAAGGCGCTGGGCATCCATACCGCCTATTTGGTGGACGACGAGGACGATCACATCGCGCGCTTCGAACTCGCCGCGCAGTTGGCCGAAGCGGCGGTCGAAGCGCTGCCGGAGGAAGCCAACAGCCATTACCGGCTTGCCTTTGCGCTGGGCCGCTACAGCCAGGGCATCAGCATCGCCAAGGCGTTGAAAATGGGCCTGGCCGGACGCATCCGCGAACACCTGGAAAATACGTTGGAACTGGCTCCCAAACACGCCGAAGCCCACCTCGCCATGGCCGTATACCATGCCGAGCTGATCGCAAAGGTCGGCGCACTGGTGGCCGGCCTCACCTACGGCGCCAAGGCGGCGAAAGCCGAAGAACACATCGCCACCGCGATCAAGCTGTGCCCGAAAGCGCCGATCGTGCACCTCGAACACGCCAATGTCCTTCGCCTGCTGTACGGCAAGCGCCGCGACGCTGAAATCCAGGCGGCACTGGGCAAGGCGGCGAAATTGCCGCCACGCGATGCGATGGAATGGCTCGACGCGCAGGACGCACGCGAGCAGCTCGGCTGAGGGCACAACGTGCCGTAAAGAAAGAAGGCCCCGATTTTTCAACCAGGGCCGTTTCGAACGCTGTCTTTGGTGGGCGGTGCAGGGATCGAACCTGCGACACCTGCCGTGTGAAGGCAGTGCTCTACCGCTGAGCTAACCGCCCCAAGCGAGCGGTGCAGGATAATCCCTCAAGGCTGTGGCGGTCAATATTTCCGCGAAATCTTTCCGCGAAAACCCCGGCTCAACCGGAATTGCTGACGCCGTGCGGCACGTGGCCGGTGGCGACGTGCTGGCGCGCGGATTCGATGTTGTGGTGGGAATCGTCGAAGAAGATGTCGGCGCCGAAGGCTTGCAGAAACGGGCCTTTGTCGCGGCCACCGAGAAACAGTGCCTCGTCCAGACGCACGCCCCACTGGCGCAGGGTGAGGATCACGCGCTTGTGCGCCGGTGCCGAGCGGGCGGTGACCAATGCCGTGCGGATCGGCGAATGTTCAGCCGGAAATGCGCCCTGGATCTGATGCAATGCCGCCAGAAAGCCCTTGAACGGCCCTCCGGACAGCGGCTGCTCGGCCAGTTCGCGCTCGTTGCGGGCGAATGCTTCGACGCCCTGCTCCTGGCTGATGCGTTCGGACTCATCGCCGAACACCACGGCATCGCCATCAAACGCGATGCGCAACTGTTCGCTGGCGAAACCGGCCGCCTTGGACGGCAGGATGGTGGCGGCGCCGACGCCGTTTTCCAGCGCGGTGCGCACCGAATCGGGATTGGCGGACAGGAACAGATGCGCGCCGAACGGCTTGATGTACGGGAACACCGGCGCGCCACTGGTGAACACCGCGCGCACGATATCCAGGCCGTAACTTTCGATGGAGTTGAAGATGCGCAGGCCGGTATCGGATGAATTGCGCGACAGCAGGATGACCTCCACCAGCGGCACCTCCCCAGCCTGCAACGCTTCCGGTGCGTGTTCGCGCACCAGCGTGTTGAGCGCGAGCAGCTTGCGCACCAGCGGAAACGCGATGCCTGGCGCCAGGCATTCGTTTTCAAGGCCGCGCTGATAATCGGCATAGGCTTCCACGCCCTCGGCCTCGAACAGTTGGTGGCCCTCTTCCAGATCGAATAGCGCGCGCGCGGAAATCGCCACCATCAGGCGGGCACCGGTCGAGCGCCCTGGTGGTTCGGAAGTACGCGGTGCGGGCGTGGCCTGGGTCATGCGCGATCAGCTCAGGAACTGTTCGTTGAGGATGCGCTCTTCGAGGTTGTGCTCGGGGTCGAACAGCAGGGTAACGGTCTGGTCGCGGGACTCGCGCACCGTCACTTCGATCACATCGCGCACTTCATGCGAATCGGCGGTAACACTGACCGGGCGTTTGTCGGGGTCGAGAATACGCATGCGCACCCGGGTATCGGAGCGCAGCACCGCACCGCGCCAACGCCGCGGCCGAAACGCGGCGATCGGGGTCAACGCGATCACGTTGCTGCCCAGCGGCAGGATCGGACCGTGCGCGGAAAAATTGTAGGCGGTGCTGCCTGCCGGAGTCGCCACCATCACGCCATCGCAAATCAGCTCGTCCAGACGCTCGCGATCATTGAGTTCGATACACAAATGCGCGGTCTGCCGGGTCTGCCGCAGCAACGACACTTCGTTGTAGGCCAGCAGGCTGACGCTGGCGCCCGACTCGGTAATGGCCGTCATTTCCAGCGGTCGCAGCACAGCCGGCTCGGCCGCAGCCAGTCGCGCGGGCAAATCCTCGGCCCGATACTGGTTCATCAGAAAACCGACCGTGCCCAGTTTCATGCCGAACACGGGGAGGCGCAGATGGCCATAGCGATGCAGGGTTTGCAGCATGAATCCATCGCCACCGAGCACACACAGCACATCGGCCACTTCCGGCACGCACTGCCCATGCGCGGCGACAAGTGCAGCGAGCGCTTGCTGCGCCGGTTCGGCACGACTGGCAAGGAACGCGATACGGGAATGATCTGCCATCAATGCGGCCAACAGCGGCAAGGTCGCCTAGCTTAACCCGCGAGCGACGGCCACGTCACAAGTCGGGCACCTTGAAAAACCGTCGCGACAGTCGCCCACAGGGTGGGCTCCGACAGGGAAAGTTGACGCTTGCCTGTAGGAGCCCACCCTGTGGGCGACCATGCAGATGCAACCATGCCGCATCCATCTCGGCGTTGGCCAAACCGCGATCAGGACGCGGTGTCGTTTACCAATTGCCCAAGCCGCCTTGCCGCCACCGAGATCGTCGGGAAATCCATGCTGCGATGCGCGCGCAACTCATCGAGCACCGCGCGGGTGCCGACCAGCGCGGGATCGTCGCGATTCAACCAGGCATCGATCAACTCGCGCGCGCCCAGCGTCGGATCAGCGGCGGCCAGGATGCGTTCGGCCAACGCCGATTGCCGATCCTGCAACTCGTCGCGCAACACACCGCGCGCATTGGCGTGCCAACGTCCCTCGACCGGCAACTCATCGACTCGACCGAGCAGCCAGTTCAGATGCAAACCTTCGCCGAGCGCGAAGTAAACGGTGGCGACGTCGGCCACGCTGCGCCGACAGCGACTGGCGCAATCGATGATATCCAGTGCGGAATTGAGCAGCGGCAAACCGGCAAGCGCGTTAGCCAACGCCTCCGGAAAACCCTGTTCCTGCCACTGCGCCCGGTCGGCCTCGAACCGCTCCGCTGCCGATTCATCGAGCACCGCAGGCAAGGCCGCACGCAATGCGTCCATCCCGGGCTGATATCGCTCGACCATGGCGGCAATCTGGCCCAGTTGCCCGGGCCGCGCGAGGAACCAGCGCGTCAGCGCACGCTGCAATACCCAGATGCGAAGCAGGGCATCGATCTGTGCCGATTCGGGCACCTTCAGGTCGAGCTCGTCGATCGCCGCCCACAGCGCGCGCGAGTCGAGCACCTCGCGGGTAATGGTGTAGGCCTTGGCGACCTGCGCTGCGTTCTCGCCGGTGTCTTCCTTCATGCGCAGCATGAAGGTGCAGCCCATGCGATTGACCAGCGAATTGGTCACCGCGGTAGCGATGATCTCGCGACGCAAGCGATGGCGCTGCATCTGCCCGGCGAAACGATCCTGCAGCGGCACTGGAAAATAGCGCAGCAGTTCCTTGGACAGATACGGGTCTTCCGGCACGTCGGAATCGAGCATCTGCTGGAAAATGACGATCTTGGCGTACGACAGCAGCACCGAGAGTTCGGGCCGGGTCAGGCCTTGACCCCGCGCCTTGCGCTGCGCAAGCTCGGCATCGGTCGGCAGATATTCGAGTTGCCGATCGAGCAAGCCCTTGCCCTCGAGTGTGCGCATGAAATGCGCCTTGGAGCCGAGCCGGGTCACGCTCATGCGTTCCATCACGCTGATCGCCTGGTTCTGGCGATAGTTGTCGGTCAGCACCAACGCGCCGACTTCATCGGTCATGCTGGCAAGCAGGGCGTTGCGCTGCGCAGTATCGAGCTCCCCCGCCTTCACCGCGTCGTCGAGCAAGATCTTGATGTTGACCTCGTGATCGGAGGTATCCACGCCGGCCGAGTTGTCGATGAAATCGGTATCGAGCAGCACGCCGGCCATCGCCGCCTCGATGCGACCGCGCTGGGTCAGACCCAGATTGCCGCCCTCGCCGACGACTTTGCAGCGCAACGCGCAGCCATCGACGCGCAACGCGTTGTTGGCGCGATCGCCGACGTCTTCGTGCGTTTCGCTGCTGGACTTGACGTAGGTGCCGATGCCGCCGTTCCAGAACAAATCGACCGGTGCCCGCAAAATGGCGTTCATCAACTCGGCAGGGCTCAGCTTGGTGATTTCAGCGTCGATATCGAGCGCTTGCCTGGCTTCGTCGCTGAGCGTGATCGCCTTGAGCGAGCGCGGGTAGACACCGCCGCCGGCCGAAATCAGGCTGCGGTCATAATCGTCCCAGCTTGAGCGCGGCAGCTTGAACAGGCGCTCACGCTCGGCAAAACCGCGCGCCGGATCCGGCGTCGGATCGATGAAGATATGACGGTGATCGAATGCCGCCACCAACCGGATATGGCGCGACAGCAACATGCCATTGCCGAACACGTCGCCGGACATGTCGCCGACACCGACACAGGTGAAGTCATCGTTCTGGCAATCGACACCCAGCGCCCGGAAATGGCGCTTCACCGATTCCCATGCACCACGTGCGGTGATGCCCATGCCTTTGTGGTCGTAGCCCACCGACCCGCCGGACGCAAACGCATCGCCCAGCCAGAAACCGCGCTCGAGCGAGATGGCATTGGCAATATCCGAGAATGTGGCGGTGCCCTTGTCCGCCGCCACCACCAGATACGGATCATCGCCATCGTGGCGCACCACATCGTGCGGATGCACCAGCTCACCGTCGATCAGGTTGTCGGTGATGTCGAGCAAGCCGTTGATGAACATCCGGTAACAGGCGATGCCTTCCCGGAGCACCGCATCGCGGTCGCCACCAGCGGGCGGTTGTTTGACGAAAAACCCGCCCTTGGCGCCCACCGGTACGATCACGGTGTTTTTCACCATCTGCGCCTTGACCAGACCCAGCACTTCGGTGCGGAAATCCTCGCGTCGATCCGACCAGCGCAAACCGCCGCGCGCCACGGGACCAAACCGCAGATGCACGCCTTCCACCTGCGGCGAACAGACGAAAATCTCCCGGTACGGCCTCGGCCTGGGCAGATCCGGAACGCGCGATGGATCGAACTTCACGCTGATATAGGGCGCATGTTCGCCAGCGGTTTGCTGGTAAAAACTGGTGCGCAGGGTGGCGTCGATAACCGCCATGAACCGGCGCAATATGCGGTCGTCATCGATGCTGGAGACCTGGTCCAGCAGGATTTCCAATGCGTCGTGACAGGCATCGATCTGCGCATCGCGATCGAGTCCCCGCGCGTAGGACACTTGCTCAATCAACGTCGCCGCCGCCGCGCGCTGCTCCGGCGCAAGGATCGACTCCAACGCCCCGGCCAAGGCCTGACGCGCAGGTTCGACCTTGTCTGCATCCGGCCGACCACGCGCAGGGTCAAAGCGCGACTCGAACAGTTCGGCGAGCAGCCGGGCTGCGAGCGGATAACGCCCCAGCGTTTGCTCCATGTACGCCTGCGAGAACGACACGCCCACCTGCAACAGGTATTTGCAGTACGTACGCAGCATCGCCACCTGACGCCAGTCCAGCCCGGCAGTCAACACCAAACGCATGAATCCGTCGACTTCGCTGTGGCCGTGCCACAGTTGCTTGAACGCATGCTCAAAGTGCTCGCGCACCTGTTCGACATCGATCTCGCCGTGCTGGGCGCGGATCACGAAATCCTGGATGACGATCGTCGCGCCATCCGCCGACAATTCATACGGATGTTCGCTGAGGATGCGCAGCCCCATCGCTTCCATCATCGGCAGCACGTCCGACAGCGGCGTGCCGTGGTCGCGGCGGAACAGCTTCAGGCGGATATCGCCCAGCGAACCGGGCGCACGATACATGCGCAGGCGCAGGTCGTCGGCATCGCCGAGCGCGGCCACGTCGCAGACATCGTCGGCGGCAACCTCGGCGCTGATCTGCTCGATATAACTGTGCGGCAATGCCTTGCCGAAACGATTGGTCAGGCGCAAGCCATGCGCTTCGCCATGACGCGCCACCAGCAAATCGCGCAGATCGTCATGCCAGTTGCGCACGATCTGCGCAAGACGCTGCTCCAGCAACTCCATGTCGGGCACACCCGGATCGCCCGCTTTGGGCCGCACGATCAGGTGCAACTGCGCCAGCGGCGACTCGCCCACCTGGATTGTGGTATCGATGCGCTGGCCGTTGAGGGTTTCCATCAACAGCGCTTCAATGCGCAGCCGGTTATCGGTGTTGAAACGATCGCGCGGGATGTAGGCGAGCACCGAATAGAACCGGCCATAGCGATCGCGGCGCAGGAACAGCCGGCTGCGCACGCGCTCCTGCAGGCCGAGGATGCCGAGGCAGGTATGAAACAGCTCGTCCTCGGTGGACTGGAACAACTCGTCGCGCGGCAGTGTTTCGAGAATATGGCGTAACGCCTTGCCGCTGTGGCTGTTGAAGGCCAGCCCGGATCGGCGCATCACGTATTCAAAGCGATGCCGCACCAGCGGGATGTCCCACGGCCGCCGGTTGTAGGCACTGGATGTGAACAGACCGAGAAAACGCTGCTCACCGATCGCACGACCGTTGCCGTCGAAGCGCAACACGCTGATGTAGTCCATGTATCCCGGACGATGCACCGTCGAACGCGCATTGGTCTTGGTGATGATCAGGGCATCGACCGAGCCCGACTGCGGCATATTGTGCGCGGCCAGCGTCTTCAGCGAGCGCGGCTTGCCTGCGCGATCGTCGCGCCGGAGCAGGCCAAGCCCGGTATCCGGGACGGCGCGCAACAGCCCATCGTCGCCCTCGCCTACCACCTCGTATTCGCGAAAGCCCAGGAAGGTGAAGTGATCGTCGGCCACCCAGCGCAGCAGATCCTGTGCCTCCTGGCGCCCCTCGGCGTTTACCGGCATCTCGCGGCTCGGCAACTCCGCAGCAATCTGCAGTACGCGTTCGCGCATCGCACGCCAATCGAGGAAACACGAGCGCACATCATCGATCGCCGAGCGCACACTGGCCGCGATGCGCTCCATGTCGGCGGGCTCGAGCTGACGATCGAACTCGATATGCATCAGCGATTCGAGCTTGCCCTCGCCAACGGCGATGATGCGCCCGGCAGCGTCACGCGCGATTTGCGTTACCGGGTGCCCGAGCACATGGATCGAAACGCCTGCTTGCGCAAGCGCCATCGTGACCGAGTCGACCAGAAACGGCATGTCGTCATTGACGATCTGCAGCGCCGAATGCTGGCTTTCCCAGCCATGCTCGGCGAGAACCGGATTGAATACGCGAATGCGCAACTCGCCTGCCGGTCGCTCGCGGGCAAACTCCAGAAAACCCCCGGCGAGAGCGGCCCAGGATGCGGCGTCGCGCGCGACATATTCCTCCGGCGAGAGTCGCGCGTAGAACGCGGCGACAAAGCGCTCGGCCTCGCTGTGGCGCGCCGGCGGCAAAGTGGCTTGCAAGGCGGAAACGATGGGTTTCAGGGAGACATCGTGGATCGAGACAGGCGCGCTGGCGGACGAGGTCATTGCCTTCCGGGACGGATGAGATTTTGGTGCGAAAAGGATACCGGCTTGCCGCGATTGCCGACAGTGCCGGGGCTTCAATTGTTGACGGTTTGGTCAGAATGCCGCGCCCCGATCACCGTACGCCAGCGCACGCTGCCGACTTCGCTCACACCTGAAGCCGGGACTGTGGCTCGGAAAAGCCAGAGCAACAACGCAGAAGCAAAGAGCTGATGTCCGCAAAGAACGCGAAGGGCGCAAAGAAAACAAATCAAGAGTGGGCTTTCCTTTGCGAACTTTGCGTGTTTTGCGGACCACCGCTTTTCCGGCATCTCGAGCCCATGGGTAGCGCGTAGCGACCGCCCGTCACAGGCTTCAAGCGCCGTTGCTCTCGATCGCCCCGTATTGCAGCGCCAGGCGCGACAAGGCCATCACATCCTCGACCCCGAGCTTGGTGAAGCTGCGGTACTTGTGCGTGGCCACCGTTTTGGCGCTGATCTTCAAACGCTGCGCGATGTCTTCCAGCCGCTTGCCCTGGCACAGCAGCATCGCCACTTCCAGCTCGCGCGGCGACAATCCATCGAATGGCGAACCCGCTCCGGCCACTGCATCGAGCGCGAGGCGCTGCGCCAGTTGCGGCGCCAGATAGCGCCGACCCTGGGCGACCTCGCGGATCGCCCGCAACAACTCGCTGGCCTCGCAGCCCTTGCCCAGATAACCCGAAGCGCCAACGTCCAGCAGCCGGCGCGGCATCGGGCCCTCATCCTGCACCGACACGATGATCACCCGACTGCCTTGATCCCAGCGACGCACCCGTTCGGTCACTTCCAGGCCGCTGACGCCGGGCAGATGCAGATCGCAGACGACCACATCCGGCCTGAGCTGGCGAATCAGGGGTAGCCCCTCCTCGCCCGATGCGGCCTCGCCCACCACGTCGATATCCGACTCGGGCGACAGGATCATGCGAAATCCCGTTCGCACCAACGCATGGTCATCCAGCAGGAATACCCGGATCATCCATCACCCCCGTGCCAGCCGAGCCCAAACTTAGGCCATATTGTGGGGTTTTACCAGAGGCGGGGTGGTTTGGGGTGTTGAAATCGCCCGAAACGATGCCATCGAAGATGGCGCAGAGAGTGGGGCAAGACGGTGCCGTCTGCGAAGCGCAGCTTCGCGGCACCGGTGAGCGCCCGCGCCGCTGGCGCGGGCCGGGAATCGCAC
>PGZC01000060.1 GCA_002839995.1 Gammaproteobacteria bacterium HGW-Gammaproteobacteria-4
CCCGAGTCCCGAGTCCCGAGTCCCGAGTCCCGAGTCCCGAGTCCCGAGTCCCGAGTCCCGAGTCCCGAGTCCCGCTCAACCCTGCGCAAACACCTCGCGCCAGGCGATCAACAACGGCACCAGGGCAAGGTCGCTGCGCACGGTAGTGCTCAGCAATTCGCGGCAGGCATTGGCTTGATCGAACCACTGGCCGAGGCGCTGCCGGTCGGGCTGCGGCGAGGGCACCGCCTCGCCGATGGCGAGCCGGCTACTGAGCAGGGCGGCGAAGTCGGCAGCGAGCGCAAGCCGCAACGACAATTGCTCATCCTTGGCCCAGAGCGCCGCCAACTCCAGCGGCCCGAGCGCACCTTTGGCAATACGCAGCAATTCGGCATGCACGGCCTTGCGGGTTTCCAGGGTGCCATCGCGCAGCCAGCGATCGGCGACGCCGGGGTTGCCGCGCGCAGCCGTCAGCGCCGTTGCGGCGCTGTCGCCGTCATGGCCTTGCGCGCGCAGCCAATCCAGTGCCGCCGCACGATCGGGCAGGCGCAATGCAATGTGTTGGCAACGGCTGCGGATGGTCGCCGGCAACCGATGCGGCCGCGATGTCGCAAGAAACAGATAACGGCCCGGTGCCGGTTCTTCCAGGGTCTTGAGCAAGGCATTGGCGGCATTGCGGTTGAGCAGGTCGGCCGATTCGATGATGACGACCTGCGCACCGCCCTGCTGCGATGTGAGCGCCAACCACTCCGAGAGCTTGCGAATCTGCTCGACGGCGATTTCGGTGCGAAGCTTCTCCGTCTTTTCGTTGATCTCCAGAGTGACGATACGCAGGTCGGGATGGCGGCTGGCCAGCGCATCGATGCAACCCCGGCATTGGCCGCAGGCAGGCTCTCCGGCCTTGGCGGTGGTGCATTGCGGGCGCTGCGCGATCGCGCGCGTCTGCGTGCAGGCGCGGCATTCGCCGCATGCCGGCGCATCGCCCTGCGCGGCGTTGCACAACAGCCGTTGCGCCAACGCGCGTGCCAATGCCGCCTGGCCCAGATGCTCGGGGCCGGTGATGAGCGTGGCGTGACCGAGCTGCCCTTCTGCGAGTGCGCTCAACGCGCGTTGCAGCGGCAGCGCTTGCCAGATGGGCAGCATGCTCATGACTGTCCGCTCACGACTGAGTCGCCAGCCAGGCATGCAATGCCTGTTGCACGGCAGCGACGACCTGCTCGACCGGCGCGCCGGCATCGATCACGCGAAAGCGTTCCGGCTCAGCCGCTGCACGTTGGCGATAACACGCGCGCGCCCGCTCGAAGAAACTCGTTGCTTCGCTTTCGATGCGATCGGGCGCGCCACCGCGGCCGCGCGCACGTTCCATGCCGACATCGACGCAGACATCGAGCAAAAAGGTGAGGTCCGGTTTGAAGCCCACTGCCCAGCGCTCCAATTCGGCAATGCGGCCAGCGTCGATGCCGCGACCGCCGCCTTGATAGGCGAAACTGGCATCGGTAAACCGATCGCTTACCACCCACTCGCCCGCCGCCAGCGCCGGCAATACCCGCTCACGCACCAGTTGTGCCCGCGAGGCGAACATCAGCAGCAGTTCGGCTTCGGCGCTCATGCCGTGATGCACCGGGCCGAGCACCAGCTCGCGCACCGCCTCGCCCAACGCGGTGCCGCCCGGTTCGCGCGCGCTTTGCACGCGCAGGCCGCGCTGCTCCAGCGCCGCGACGATGGTGGCGATGACGGTGGATTTGCCTGCGCCCTCGCCGCCTTCGATGCTGATCAGCTTTCCGCTCATTGACGCCTCAACTGGTATTTCGCCACTGCGCGATTGTGCTCGCTCAGGGTGGCGGAAAAATGGTGGCTACCGTCGCCGCGGGCAACGAAATACAGGCTCTTCCCGGACTCGGGATGCACCGCTGCCAGCAAGGCATCGCGACCCGGCATCGCGATCGGCGTTGGCGGCAGGCCAGTGCGGGTATAGGTGTTGTAGGGCGTATCGGTTTGCAGGTCGCGACGGCGCAGGTTGCCGTCGAAACCCGCGCCCAGTCCGTAGATCACGGTGGGATCGGTTTGCAGGCGCATACCCAAGCGCAGGCGACGGATAAACACGCCGGCAATCTGCGCGCGCTCGCCGGCGCGGCCGGTTTCCTTTTCGACGATGGAGGCCAGCACCAGCGCCTGCTCAGGCGATTGCAACGGCAGGTCGTCGTCGCGCTCGGCCCAGGCTGCGCTCAGCGCGGTATCCATCGCCAGCGCCGCGCGCTTGAGCAGATCGATGTCGCGCACGCCACGCGTGTAGTGATAGGTCTCGGGCAGAAAACGCCCCTCGGCATGAACACCCGGCCGACCCAGTGCCGCCATCAGTGCGGCATCGTCCATGGTGGCGATGGTATGCCCCAGCGCCTCCTGCGTCGCCAACGCCGCGCGCAGATCGCGCATCGACCAGCCTTCCACCAGGGTGAAACGGTACTGGATGACACTGCCCGCTTCGAGCTTGCGCAACAATTGCCGCGGGCTGATGCCGTGCCCGACGGTGTATTCGCCGACTTGCAACCGCTCCAGCACCTTGAGTTCGAACGCAAGCGCCCGCCATTGCCAATCGCGTCCTTCAGCGATGCCGATCGCGCGCATCCGTTGCAACACGCGGATGAAGCTGTCGCCCGGCTTCACCTCCAGCACGCGCTCGCTGTTGGTCGAGCTCAACGCCTGATCGGCAAACGTCTGGTATCGCCGCCACTGCTCGCCGACGACCAGCGCCGAAGCCGCCATACCCAACGCCAACAGCAGCAGCACGATGCGCCACACAACACCCCGCGTCCTTTTTTTTGCTTTAGCCATTCTCGCCATCCCCGGAACGCGTAAACGCGGGTTCGGCCTGCGCCAGACACTGCATCAGCGTCTGCAATTCAGGTCGCGGTGCAAACTGCCGCGCGCCGAGGGCGCGCACCGGCAGGATACCGCGCACCGCGTTGCACAGGAAAATCGCGTCGGCCTGTTCGACATCGGCGACACGCAAGCGTTGCTCACGCGCCATGCCTTGCGTCAGCAGCCATTGCCGGCAGATGCCGGCGACACCGGCGCGGTCGATGAGCGGCGTCAGCCACGCCCCATCGCGCAGCACGAACAGATTGCCGGCACAGGCGCTGGTCGGCGCCCCGAGCGCGTCGCACAGAACCGCCTCGTGAATGTCCGGGCCGCTGCATTCGCGGCGCGCCAGTATCTGCTCCAGCCGGTTGCAATGCTTGATCCCGGCCAGCGCCGGCTGAATGCCCAGGCGCAGGCTGGCCCAACGCACACGCCCACCAGCGGCCGGCCACGGCAGCGGCAAGGCGTGGCGCGAAACCAGCAGCATCGGTTGCGTCGATTCGGGCGGCGCGTAACCGCGGCCGCCGGCGCCGCGCGTCAGCAACAGCTTGAGCACGCCGTCGCCCGGTTGCGCCAGCAACGGCGCGCAGGCCGCACGCACCGCTTCGGGTTCCGGCACAGCGATACCCAGTACCGCCGCGCCGCGCGCCAGCCGCTGCCAGTGCGCGTCCCACCACACCGTCCGACCGGCGTGAATGCGCAGCGTCTCGAACACGCCATCACCGTAGTTCAGGCCGCGATCGTCTGCGCCTACTTGCGCGTGCTCGGCCAGCGCGATCGACACGCTCATCCGTCAACCCCCCACGCACGCAACAGGCCGCGCGCCTTGGCGCGGGTTTCGGCCAGTTCGGCATCGGCATCGGAATCGACCACCAGACCGGCGCCGGCGCGAAAGCGCAGGGTATCGCCACTGAGCCATGCGCTGCGAATCAGGATGTTCAGATCCATGTCGCCGCTGCGATCGAGATAGCCCATGGCACCGGTATAGGCACCGCGCCCCTCGCCTTCGAGTTCGGCAATGATCTGCATGCAGCGCACCTTGGGGCAACCGGTGATGGTGCCGCCCGGGAACACCGCGCGGATCACCTCGCCTGGACTGACGCCTTCGCGCAGGATGCCGCTGACGTTGGAGACGATGTGATGCACATGCGGATAACTTTCGATCGCCATGATTTCATCCACACAGACGCTGCCCGGCGTACACACACGGCCGAGGTCGTTGCGCTCCAGATCGATCAGCATGACATGCTCGGCGCGTTCTTTCGGATGCCCGATCAGCTCGCGCACTTTCGCTGCATCATCATCGCCGACGCTGCGCGGCCGGGTACCGGCGATGGGCCGGGTCTGCACGTTGCGCCCGCGCACCGACACCAGACGTTCGGGCGATGAACTGATCAATGCCCAGTTGGAGCCGGCCAGCAAACCGGCGAACGGCGCTGGATTGGCAGCGCGCAGCGCCGCATACAACACCGCGGCCTCCACGGGTGCGGTGAATTGCGCCCGCCAGCCGCGCGACAGATTGACCTGAAACACATCACCGGCGCACAGGTAGTCATGCACCCGCGCCACACCATCGCGAAAATGCTGCGACGGATCTTCGTGCAGCGTCGGCACCTCCAGCATGGGCAGCGCCGTTTGTCCGCGCGCAACCAGCTCCCGCGCATCGGCGGCGATCCGTGCGAGCAGATCCGCGTGCCCCGGTTCGGCTACTGCGAAAACCTCGCCGCTGCCACGATGCCGCAACACCGCTGCCGGGCAGCGCAAGGCGATGGCAATCGGGCCGCGCTCGACCGCTGCCGGCAGGTGCAGAATCGGCTCCACCTCGGCGGCCAGTTCGTAGCCCAGATACAACGCCCAGCCACCCTGAAACGGCAGATCGTCGCGCGCCGGGAGCGGAACTGCGGCACGCCACTGCGCATCGAGCGCCGCGAGAAACCCACCCTCCAGGGGTTCGCCGCCGAGCGTGCGCAGGCGCCGTTCGCAATCGAGCACGATGCCGCCGCCGTCGGCGTTCCGGTCGTGAACGTGCAGGATGTCCCAGCACGCCTGCCGACCGCCGCTGGCAGCGCTTTCGAGCAACATCGGATAACGCTGCGGCCAGGCACGATGCAACGCCAGCAGATCGGTGTCTGCCGGCAACGCGACGGGCGCAAGGCGATGGCTTAGCGCCACCATGGCGGAACGCTCACGGTCGCCTCAAATGCGGCCGAATACCAGACTGCAATTGGTCCCACCAAAACCAAACCCGTTGGACAGGGCGATTTCCACCTGCTTGTCGCGCGCCGTGTTGGGCACGTAATCCAGATCGCAGCCTTCGCCGGGATTTTCCAGATTGATGGTCGGCGGGATCACGCCGTGGTGCAGCGCCAGTACCGTGAAAATCGCTTCCACGCCGCCCGCGGCGCCGAGCAGATGTCCGGTCATCGACTTGGTCGAGCTGACCATGGTCTTGTAGGCGTGATCGCCCAGGGCACGTTTGACCGACAGCGTTTCGGCAAGATCGCCGAGCGGCGTCGAGGTACCGTGGGCGTTGATGTACGCGATCCGGTCGGGCGCGACGCCGGCATCGTTGATCGCGGCGCTCATGCAGCGCGCCGGGCCTTCGCCATTCTCGCTCGGCGCGGTCATGTGCCAGGCATCGGAGCTGGAACCCATGCCCAGCAATTCGCAGTAGATGCGCGCGCCGCGGGCGCGCGCGAATTCGTACTCTTCCAGCACCAGCACGCCAGCGCCATCGCTGAACACGAAGCCGTCGCGGTCGCGATCCCACGGCCGCGAGGCGCGGGTCGGGTCGTCATTGCGCACCGACATCGCCTTCATCGCGCAAAACCCGCCGATGGCGGTAGGCGACGAGCCGCGCTCGGCACCGCCGGCGAGCATGGCATCGGCATCGCCGTACTGGATCAGGCGCATGGCCATGCCGATGCTGTGATTGGCGGTGGCACAGGCCGAAACCGCCGAAAAATTCGGGCCTTTCAGACCATTGAGGATGCTCACCTGCCCGGGCAGCATGTTGATGATGGTGCTGGGCACGTAGAACGGCGAGATTTTGCGCACGCCGCCTTCCAGATAACGCGCGGTCTGCTCTTCGATACCGACCAGGCCACCGATACCCGAGCCGATCAGGGCGCCGATACGTTCGGCATTGGCCTCGGTGATTTCCAGTCCGGCATCGGCGATCGCCATCGACGATGCCGCCACCCCGTAATGGATGAACGGATCCATCTTCTTGCAGTCTTTGGCTGGCATCCAGGCGCCGGGATCGAATCCGCGCACCTCGCCCGCGATCCGGGTGGCGAACGCCGAGGCATCGAAGGTGGTGATCGGGCCGATGCCCGAACGACCATTGACGATGTTGTCCCAGGCCGAAGCCAGATCGTTGCCGACCGGGGACACGATGCCCATGCCGGTAATCACGACGCGACGCTTCGCCATCTGCAAGCCCTCTGCTATCGAAGCGCGGCCCTGGCCGCGCAGGCATCCGCCACCGCCACGCGCGAACCTCGCGCGCGGCAGTGGCCGCATAAACGCACGGGGCCGCACCAGGGCGGCCCCGTCTTCACCCTTGCGAGCGAATCAGCTCTTGACGTGGGCCGTTACGTAATCGATCGCCTGCTGCACGCTGGTGATCTTCTCGGCTTCCTCATCGGGGATCTCGCACTCGAACTCTTCTTCGAGCGCCATCACCAGCTCAACGGTGTCCAGCGAGTCGGCACCCAGGTCGTCGACAAACGACGCATTGGCGGTAACTTCTTCTTCCTTGACGCCCAGCTGCTCGACGACGATTTTCTTGACGCGCTCTTCAATGGTGCTCATGGGTACTCTCGACCTCCCGGAAAGGGTGCAATGTTACTCGGCGCATTGTAGTGGATAGCCGCGAGTCCACAAGACCTTCACGGCCAAGCCTGTTGCGCGCCTGCTGCAACAAACTCGATGTTTTTACTGCAACTACATGAAATACAACACTTATGCCATGAATGGCACTTGCTCAGGGCACGTAGGTCGGCTCAAAGCGCGTAGCGCTGGAGCCGACATGCTAGCCGACACAGCCGGTCGGCTCCACGCCTGCGGCGTTTGAGCCGACCTACGACAGCAAAGCAAGCCCATTCACTTATGCCATGTACATGCCGCCATTCACGTGCATCGTCTCGCCGGTGATGTAAGCGGCGTCCGGCCCGGCCAGAAAGCCCACCGCACGCGCGATATCGTCCGCGGCGCCGAGTCGGCCCAGCGCGATCTGCTCCAGCAAGGCCGCGCGCTGCGCCTCGGACAACGCGCGGGTCATGTCGGTATCGATGAAACCGGGCGCCACCACGTTGACCGTGACGCCGCGGCTGCCGACCTCACGCGCCAGCGACTTGGAAAAGCCGATGATGCCGGCTTTGGCCGCAGCGTAATTGGCTTGTCCGGGGTTGCCGGTCAAGCCCACGACCGACGCGATGCTGATGATCCGACCCTGCCGCGCCTTCATCATGCCGCGCAACACCGCCTTGCTGGTGCGAAACACGCTGCTCAGGTTGGTGTCGATGATCGCGCTCCAATCCTCGTCCTTCATGCGCAACAGCAACTGGTCGCGCGTGATGCCGGCATTGTTCACCAGCACCGTGATTGGCCCCAGCGTGGTGGCGATTTCATCGACCAACGCGTCGACCGCTGCGGCATCGGTGACATCGAGCACGCGCCCGCCGCCGCCGTGCACGGCCAGACGCGCATCGATCGCGGCGGCGCCGGCGGCGCTGGTGGCAGTACCGATCACCCGGGCGCCACGCGCGGCCAGATGATCGGCAATCGCAGCACCGATACCGCGGCTGGCGCCGGTTACCAACGTGACCTGGCCGTTCAGGGTCTGCTCCATCGCTGTCATTCTCCGGGAGTGGCGGCAGACCAATCGGCCAGCGCCTTGGTTAATTCCGCTGGCTCGCCAAGGCCGCGCGCGTCCAGGCTACGATCGATGCGCCGCATCAGGCCGCAGAGCACCTTGCCCGGCCCGCATTCGGCAAACCGGGTGGCACCGCCTGCCGCCAGCGCCTGTACGCACTGCGACCAACGTACCGGCAAATACAATTGCCGCACCAGCGCATCGCGGATCGATGGCAGATCGTGATGGGCCGCCGCATCGACATTCTGGATCACCGCAATCTGCGGCAACCGCCAGGCCATGCCGGCCATCACCTCGCCCAGTTGCTGCGCCGCGCGCGCCATCAACGGCGTATGCGAAGGCACGCTGACCGCCAGCTTCACCACCTTGCGCACGCCACGCGATTCCAGTTCGGCCAGCGCGCGATCCACCGCGCCGGCATGGCCGCCGATCACGATCTGCCCGGGCGAATTGAAATTCGCGGGCAGCACGACATCCTCGGCGCTGACCGCGGCACAGACTTCAGCCACCAGTTCGTCTTCGGCCCCCAATACCGCCGCCATGGCGCCAACGCCGGCCGGCACCGCTTCCTGCATCAGCCGCCCGCGCTCGCGCACCAGGCGCGCACCATCGGCCAGCGACAAGGCGCCTGCGGCAACCAGTGCCGCGTATTCGCCCAGGCTGTGGCCAGCCAGTTGCACCGGCATGGGCCCGCCCTGCGCCTGCCACACCCGCCACACCGCAATGCCGGCCGCCAGCAACGCCGGCTGGGTGAATTCGGTCTGGTTGAGCTGCGCTTCCGGGCCATCCTGGGCGAGTGCCCACAGATCGACTCCGGCGCCCGCGGAAGCTTCATCAAAGGTGGCGCGCACCAGCGGATGGGCGACAGCCAGTTCGGCCAGCATCGCGATCGACTGCGAGCCCTGGCCCGGGAAAATGAATGCGAGTTGCGACTGGATCAAGCGGACTTCCTCACGATACGCGCCGGCCGATTGGGCGGCGAGCGCGGCATGATACGGCGCCGGGCGGCAAATCGTCTGTACTGGGCCGTAGGGTAGCAGCGACGCGGCAGGACCGCATTACGCTGACGCTGGGACAGTGGTCGCCCAAAGTGTGCACCTACGAAGGTGTCGTAACCCGGGTAGAGCCGCGCAGCGGCGAAACCCGGGACGGCGTGGCGGTGGTTGCGCTACTGCGCAATCCCGGGTTGCGCGCAGCGCGAACCCGGGACAGCACGGCGGTCAAGGTATTGCGCGGTGGCAACGCGGTCAGTAACGAATCAGCGCCGAACCCCAGGTGAAACCGCCACCGAAGGCTTCGAGCAGAACCAGTTGCCCACGCTCGATGCGACCGGAGCGCACCGCCAGATCCAGCGCCAGCGGCACCGACGCGGACGAGGTGTTGCCGTGCATGTCTACCGTCACCACCACCCGCTCCATCGGCATGTCCAGCCGTTTGGCGGTGGCCTGGATGATGCGCAGATTGGCCTGGTGCGGGATCAGCCAATCGATATCGGACTTTTGCAGGTTGTTGGCAGTGAGGGTTTCCTCGACCACCGAGTCCAGCGTTTTCACCGCCACCTTGAACACTTCGTTGCCGGTCATCATCACCCGCACACCGGCGTTGGGCTCGTCGAGCTTGAAACCCGCCGACACGCCGACCGGGTTGTACAACAGGTGCTTGTAGCCGCCATCCGCATGCAGATGCGTCGACAGCACGCCGGCCTCGGTGTCGGCACGCAACACCACCGCGCCGGCACCGTCGCCGAACAACACGCAGGTGCCGCGGTCGGTCCAGTCGATCATCCGGGTCAGCGTTTCCGAACCGACGACCAGCGCGGTACGCACGGTGCCGGACTGGATGAACTTGTCAGCGACGCTCAATGCGTAGATAAAGCCCGAGCAGGCGGCATTGACGTCGAAGGCAGCGCAGCCGTTGGCGCCGAGCCGATGCTGCAACAGGCAGGCGGTGGACGGGAAAATGATGTCGGGCGTGGTGGTTCCCAGCACGATCAGGTCGATCTCGCTGGCCTTGACCCCCGCCGCATCCAGTGCGTGGGTGGCTGCGTATAACGCCAGATCGCCTGTGGTCTCGCCGGTTGCGGCGACATGGCGCTGGCGGATGCCGGTGCGATCGCGGATCCACTCGTCGCTGGTCTCGACCATCATCTCGAGATCGGCGTTGGTCACCACTTTTTCCGGCAGGTAACTACCGGTACCGATGATGCGGGAATAAATCCGGCCAGACTGGCCCTGCGCGTTGCTGATGTCGCTCATGCATTACCTCCCAAGCGGCGACAGGGCGCCGCCCGGATTCATCCGATCGGATCTTGCCGCCCGATCAGCAACTGCCACGAGGTTCAACGGCAATCGGCGACTGCGGCGCGCTGCCTGCCGCGATCGACCGATCCGACGAATTACTCGGCGTCGACGACGGCTGCTGCTTTCTGAATCACCTGACGACCGCGGTAATATCCATCGGCGGTCATGTGGTGACGGACATGGGTTTCGCCCGTGGTCTTGTCGGTCGACAGCAGCTTGGCGCTGAGCGAGTCGTGCCCACGGCGCATGCCGCGGGTCGAGGGGGTGCGGCGGGACTTCTGAACAGCCATGATGTTCTCCAACAAACAAAGGTGGTACGGGGTGGCATTGCCACCCGACTATCCGGGGCACTCGATGCCGTGCGAGCGTCCGTCGGTTTACTGCCTGGTCTTGCGCTTCAAACTGCCCAACGCGGCAAACGGATTCGGCGTCGGCTCGGGCTCTTGTTCCGCCTCCGCCGGCCATGTCGCTTCGAGCGGGTCGGTTCCCGGCTTTACCGGATAACCCGGCAGGGCCAGCAACAACTCGTCCTCGATCAGCTCCGCCAACCGAACCCCGCCTTCGGCATCGAGCAGGGTCGGCTCGTAGCCCTCCGGCAAGGCCGCCTCCTGCGCTTCATCGGAAATGAAGCCCAAGCGCTGAAACACCTGAACCGGCAACACGAACGGTTCGAGGCTGCGCTGGCACAACAGCTCCAGTTCAGCCTCAAGTTGCAGCTCGACAAATCCGGTACCCAGCGCATCACGGCCAAACACCGCGACATAACGACAACGCCCGGAATCCGATACCAGTGCTGCTGCCAGCCTCGGCATGGCCGCAACATTCAGCCAGCCCTCGAACACACGGCCGGCCGAAACCATGCGCCAAGCATCCAGTACCGGGGGCAAGGTCGCAGACATAAGCGCGGAATGGTACGGCGCGGAGCGATTGCTGTCAATGTGAATCCCTCCGGTGTGCATTCCTCCGGCATCAACCCAAAGCGGAAATGTCCCTGTTTGCCCTCTGCCCTGCGCTGATGCAGACTTCACCGATGCCAAGCGTTCTCGTCATCGTTGTGCTGCTGTGTCTGCTGATCGGCGCGATCGCGCTGACGTTGCATCGTCGCGCCCAGCGCCGCCACCTGGCACTGGTGCATCTGGTGGATCGCGCCGAGGCGATGGAGCAGGTGTTGCTGCGTACCCGCGAGCGGATGCAGGCGATGCGCCAGGTCGTCGATAAGGTGCCCGAGGACATCGGCCAGGTTGCCCAGGCCTCGCTGCACGCGGACAAGCCGATTCGCGACGCGCTGCGCGATGTGCTGGAGCACCGCCTGTGGATACAAAAACACGGCGAGCGCGCCAGCCAGCGCGAGCTTGACACCGCCTGCGCAGCGATCGACCGCGCCTATCAGCGCCTGTCCGATGAATTGCAGGCGTTGGAAAGTGCCAGCGCCGAGTTGTCGGCCGCGACCGTGGCGGCGATGGAGTCGGCGCGACGCGAACCGCCGGCACTGCGCCGTGGCGGCACGCCCTGATCCGGATTGGCACGCAACCCTTGACCAGGAGACACGCATGGACCCATTTCTCACCGCCGCGATCGACGAAGCCCGGCGCGGACTTGCCGAAGGCGGTATCCCGATCGGCTCGGTGCTGGTGCATCAGGGCCGCATCATCGGGCGCGGCCACAATCGCCGGGTGCAACGCGGCAGCACCGTGCTGCATGGTGAGATGGACGCGCTGGAAAATGCCGGACGCCTGCCGGCGCAGGTGTATCGCGAATGCACGCTTTACACCACGCTCAGCCCCTGTCCGATGTGCAGTGGCGCGATCGTGCTGTATGGCATCCCGCGGGTGGTGATCGGCGAAAACGATACCTTCATGGGCGAAGAGGCATGGTTGCGCGATCACGGCGTCGAATTGACGCTGGCCGACAACGCCGAATGCAAGGCATTGATGAAGGCATTCATCGCAGCCCATCCGGCATTGTGGAACGAGGACATCGGCGAGTGAGCGTTTAGGGATGCTCTGAACAAGCTGTCATTGCGAGGAGCGGAGCGACGTGGCAATCCAGAAATACTCGGAGAATCAAGACGCTGGATTGCTTCGCTACGCTTCGCCGCGGCCCTGCTGTTGGTCGCCGGTCCCGGCGTGCGTCTGGAGCTGTGGCAGTTCCCCACCGGCTTTCAGTTGTTGAAGTACGGCGCATACGCCGGTGGCGTCGCCGCCGCGCTCGCTCTGGTGCTGCTGCTGATACCGCGCGTACGCCGTGCCGGCGCCGGCCGTCTGGCGCTGGCACTCGCGCTCGGCGCGCTCAGCATCGGCCTGCCCTGGCTGCAATTGCAGCAGGCGCGCAGCGTGCCGCCGATCCACGATATCAGCACCGACACCGATGATCCGCCGGCCTTTGTCGCGACGCTGGCACTACGCACCGATGCGCGCAACAGCGCCGATTACGGCGGTGCGGCGATCGCAGCGCAGCAACACCAGGCCTACCCGGATATCCAGCCGCTGCTGCTGCCGGTTGCCGGCGATCGGGCATTTGCCGCCGCACTCGACAGCGCCGAGGCCATGGGCTGGACGATCAACGCCGCCGTGGCCGATGAGGGACGCATCGAGGCCACCGCCACCACGCTGTGGTTCGGTTTCAAGGATGACGTGGTGATTCGCGTGCGCGCGGACGGCGCCAGCACACGAATCGATGTGCGCTCGCTGTCGCGGGTCGGGCAAAGCGATGTCGGCGCCAATGCCAAGCGCATCCGCGCCTATCTGGCACGCCTGAAACAATCGACTACCGCCTGACATTCGACGTAACCGGTGTAGCCCGGGTTGAGGCCCAACGGGCCGAAACCCGGGACATGTACCCGGTTCAACGCGGGCTTGGCGACGCGATGCTGGCGGCTGCGATACTGCCAGGCGTTCCGGCGGCCAATGGCGGGATACGCAGGCGCTGACCAATGCGCAAGACGTCGCTTTGCAACCGGTTTTCCTGACGCAGGCTGGCCACGCTGACCCCATGCCGGTTGGCGATGCCTGAGAGGGTGTCGCCGCGGCTGACCAGATGTTCGCTGGCACGGTGCCGGCCTTGCTGCGCTGCCAGCCAGGTGCCCGGCAGCGGCCGCGCCGTGAAGTAATTGCGCACGCCGGCGAGAATTGCCGCCGACAGCCGCTGCCGATGCGCAGGATCGTTGAGCTTCTTTTCTTCGCCCGGGTTACTGATGAATGCGGTTTCAACCAGGAGCGAGGGCACGTCGGGCGAACGCAACACGACAAAATTGGCGCGCTCCACCTGCGCCTTGTGCGTCTTCACCACTTGCTTCAACGCCGACAGCACGTTCTCGGCAACATCCTCGGACGCCTTCATGGTCGCGCTCTGCGACAGATCCAGCAACACCTTGGCCAGCGTATTGTCCTTGTCGTCGAGGGTGACACCGCCGACCAGATCGGCGGCGTTCTCGCGATCGGCCAGCCAGCGCGCGGCTTCGCTGGAGGCGCCGCGCTGCGACATCACGAACACCGATGCCCCGGACGCACTGGGCTTGTTGAACGCATCGGCGTGGATCGACACGAACAGATCGGCCTTGGCCTCACGCGCCTTGCGGTAGCGCTGTTGCAGCGGGATGAAATGGTCGCCGTCGCGGATCAGTATGGCTTTCAGGCCCCGCTCGGCATTGATTTGCCGCGCCAGCTCGCGCGCCACTGCCAGTGTGATCTGCTTTTCCCAGGTGCCCTTGGCGCCACGCGCGCCCGGATCCTGACCGCCGTGGCCGGCATCGACCGCAATCAGTACATCGCGTCCGGTGTCGGGCACCATGTCCTGTAGCGTTTTCGCCGTGCTCGGGGCGGCATCGGCGGCGTGCAACTCGATCACCAGCCGATGGCCCGCCCCCGCCGCAGGCGAGAGCAGAAAGGTCTTTGGCCGCACCGCGGTGGCGAGGTCGAATACGACGCGCAGCGCACCTGCACCTGGCGAACCGGTGCGCACCAGCGCCACCGGCCCGGTGGGCGAGGCTTCACGATAACCCGAAGCCAGCCGTGACCCTTGCAGATCCACGACGAGACGATCGGGGTTGGCGAGGGTGAAAACCTTGTATTCGGTGGGGCCGCTGAGCGCGAACTCGGCACGCGAATAGGCGCCGGTTTCGCTCAGGCTCAGGGCCGTCAGTTCCGCGGCAGCGACGAACGCCGGAAGCGCCGCGAACAAGACTGCGAGCACGGCTTTGGCGCAAAACGATGGAAGCGGCCGGATCATGCCCCGGATTTGACTTCAATTGGCCACAAATTGCAAGCGTTTTCCCTTTGCAATCTTGTACCTGAGAATGGTATCTCGATTTAACCTCAAGACACGCGGTGCGCTTCGAGGCGTCGCAGCCACCGTTCGCCAGCGGCACTCGCCGCCCTCAGGTCGGCCGAACGGCCCTCGCCCGTGATCGCCAGTTCCACCCCCAGGTCGAACGCCGGCAACGCACCGACACCGCGTTCGGGCCATTCGACCAGCCACAGAACCGCGTCGCTGGCATCGTCAAGCCCGAGGAATTCCAGCTCACTGGCCGAGCCCAGTCGATACAGGTCCAGATGCAGCGCCTCGCCGCCTGGCACGGCATACCGTTCAAGCAAGGTGTAGGTGGGGCTGCGCACCGCACCCGTGACCCCCAAGGCACGCAGCATCGCTCGCGCCAGACTTGATTTTCCCGCCCCCAATGGCCCCGACAGTGCCAGCACCGCCGGCTGTGGGCGCGTTGCGGCCAGCCGTACACCGAGCAATTCGGTATCGGCGGGGGTGGCCAGATTCAGGTGCATGTCATGCCCGGATTGACCAACGCGCGAATGGCGGGCAACAGGTCACCGGCCAGCAGCCCGCGCTCGCCGCCTGCGGCGGCACGATCGCCGGCACAGGCGTGCACCAATGCGCCGCACAGTGCCGCCTCATAACCATCCAGCCCCTGCGCACGCAACGCGGCAATGACGCCAGCCAGCACATCGCCCATGCCGCCCGATGCCATCCCCGGATTGCCGGCATCGATGATTGCCGGATGGCCGCCCGGCGCGGCGATGATGCTGCCGGCGCCCTTGAGCACGACACAGGCGCGATATCGCTGCGCCAAGGCAGCGGCGGCGGCGAAACGGTCGCGTTGCACCGTTGCGACATCGGTGCCCAGCAGCCGCGCCGCCTCACCCGGATGCGGCGTCAGCACCGCGTCGGGCACTTCGCGCGGCGCGCGCGCCAGCAGATTCAGGGCATCGGCATCAAGCACCAGCGGCTTGCCCGCGGCGAGCGCCGATTGCAACGCGTTCGCGCCCCACGGATCGCTGCCTAGACCCGGCCCGATCGCCACCACACTTGCGCGCTCCAACAAGGGCGCCAGATCCTCCACCGACTCGGCTGCACGCACCATCAGCTCGGCGCGTTGCGCCTGCACCATCGGTACGTTGACCGTGCGTGTCGCGACACTGACCAGACCGGCGCCGGTGCGCAACGCACCGCCGGCGCACAAGGCGATCGCGCCGGCCATTCCGCGCTCGCCGCCGATGCACAGCACATGGCCGAACAGACCCTTGTGCGCATTGCCCGGCCGCGGCCGGAGAAATGCACCGATATCCGGCTGCCGGTAGAGCCAGGCATACGGCGGTACCGCCGCGCACGCTTTGTGCGGTAACCCCAGCGAATCGCATTCGCGGCGAGGGCAACATTCGCGCCCGGCGCCGGTGTGCAAACCGCACTTGGCGACGATGAATTCGACGCACACATCGGCGCGAACGAACGCGCCGGCGGCCGACCCGGTGTCGGCATTCACACCGGACGGCACATCCAATGCCAGTACCGGCGCAGCCTGCGCATTGAGCGCCTGGATCGCCGCTGCCGCGAAGCCCTCGGGCGCGCGCGCCAGGCCGATCCCGAACAGTGCATCCACCCACACATCGCACGCCGGCAGGCTGCCCGCGAACACCGCAACGCTGCCGCCAGCGGCGAGCCAGTCGGTGTGCGCCTGACGCGCACTGTCGCTGCGCGGCTCGCCGCCCGGCAGCATGATGACTTGCACCTCGGCTCCGGCCTCCCGCGCCTGGCGCGCCAGCACATAGCCATCGCCACCGTTGTTGCCTGGCCCACACAACACGCCAATGCGGTGCGCCGCCGGCCAATGCGCTTTCAGTCGCACCCACGCCGCGTCGCCAGCGCGCCGCATCAACGTATAAGCCGCGACGCCCAATGTCTCGATGGCGTAGCGGTCGATGGCCTGGGCGTCTTGCGCCCGATGCAGCGGGATAGGCATGCGTTTGCTTCTGGAAGGTATCCAGGCGAAACATTCGCACAGTTTGCGCCAGTACGGATAGCCCGATGCGTGCAAGGCGTTGAGAGCGACTCGCTATACTGCTTTCGCGATGATCGACCTAAACCAACTGGCTACCGGGATCCGGCAATGGGCGCTCGAGTTGGGCTTCGCCCAAACCGGCATCGTGCAACCGGCGCTTGGCGAGGATCACCGCCACCTGCTCGACTGGCTGGCCAAGGGCCAGCACGGCAACATGGATTACATGGCGCGCAATACTGCGCTGCGCGCGCAGCCCGGGCAGCTCGTCGCCGGCTCCTGCCGCGCGATCTGCGTGCGCAAGGACTACGGCAGCGACGATAGCGACGCTTGGCGCACACTCGCCGACGGGGATCGCGCGTATGTCGCACGCTATGCGCTGGGCCGCGATTACCACAAGCTGATGCGTCGCCGCTTGCAACAGTTGGCCGATCGGATCGGCACCGCGATCGGTGCGTTCGGCTATCGCGTATTCGTCGATTCCGCACCGGTACTGGAGCGCGCACTGGCGCGCGACGCCGGCCTCGGCTGGATCGGCAAACACAGCTGCCTGATCGACCGCCACAACGGCTCCTGGTTTTTCCTCGGCGAGATCCTTACCGACCTGCCGCTGCCGGTGGATGCACCGGCCAGTGCGCATTGCGGCACCTGCACCCGCTGCATCGATATTTGCCCGACCGGCGCCATTGTCGCCCCTTACCGCGTTGATGCGCGGCGCTGCATCAGTTATCTCACCATCGAGCATCACGGCAGCATCGATGCGGCACTGCGCCCGCTGATCGGCAACCGCATTTTCGGCTGCGACGATTGCCAACTGGTCTGCCCGTGGAACAAGTTCGCCAAGCGCCACGATGAACCGGACTTCCGCGTCCGCAACAATCTGGACAAAGCCAGCCTGATCGACCTGTTTGCCTGGACCGAGGCCGAGTTCCTTAGCCGCACCGAGGGTTCGGCGATCCGCCGCACCGGTTACGTAAACTGGTTGCGCAACATCGCGGTCGCGCTCGGTAATGCGCCGACCAGCGCAGCCCACATCGCTGCCTTGAACGCACGACGCGACGATCCATCGGAAATCGTGCGCGAGCACGTCGCGTGGGCGCTGACGCAGCACGCATCGGCGCGTTCCGCCAACGCGCCGTAAACCATCCCGCACCACGCGCCGGGGCCGCGCAAGAAAGAACCCCGGCCGAAGCCGGGGTTCCCGTTTACAACACCGCTGCCAAATCAGCGGATCAGAACTGCAGGCTCCACTTGTCGATGCGGCCGGTGTCGCCACTGGCGTTGTCGTTGACGCGCAGCTTCCAGGTGCCGTTGGCCACTTCCGATGACGCGTTGATGGTAAAGGTGCCGATCACGTTGTCGGTGCTCGAACCGGTGCGGTTGTGGATGTTGTACAGGGTGCCATCCGGCGCCACCACGTCCACCTTCAGGTCGCCCTTCCAGGTGTGGAAGATGGTGACATCCACCTTC
>PGZC01000061.1 GCA_002839995.1 Gammaproteobacteria bacterium HGW-Gammaproteobacteria-4
CAGGCGATCAAGGAGCACGGTGCCAATGTGCCGAGCGACGCGTTGGCGGCTGCTGAGGCGGCCTTGTCGGAGCTGGAGTCGGCGATGAAGGGTGACGATGCGGGTCCGATCAAGGCCAAGACCACGGCGCTGGAGCAAGCGGCACAGTCGGTGCTCGCGGCAGGCGCGGCGGGTGCCCAGGCGGGTGCGGAGAACGCGAGCGCCGGCGCTGGCAGCACCAGCAACGATGATGTGGTCGATGCCGAGTTCACCGAGGTCAAGGACGACAAGAAGTGATATGAAGCCGGGACTCGGGACTCGGGACGAGCAAATGGTCCGCAAAGGGCGCAAAAGGCGCAAATAAAAGCAAAGCGTTTGATGCGAATGGCGCATGCTTTAGCGTCGTAGGTCGGTTCAAAGCGCGTAGCGGTGAAACCGGCATCAAGCCCTGGAAGCCCTTTGCGTTCTTTGCGGACTCAACGCGCTCTACGCTTTTTCCCGATTCTCGGCTTCATCAAGGTGCTTGCGCGTGGTGCTGGCGTCTGGCGTTACCGCGCGGCTTGAGCCGACCTACGACTTTCCGCTTTTATTTGCGCCTTTTGCGTTCTTTGCGGACCCAATGCTCTTTACACTTTTTTCCGAATCGGTCACCGAGGTCGAGCTCAAAACCGCTTATCGCCGGCTGGCAATGAAGCATCATCCGGATCGCAACCCGGGCGACAAGACGTCCGAAGAGTCGTTCAAGGAAGCCAAACAGGCCTACGAGGTGCTGTCCGACCCGGCCAAGCGTCGCGCCTACGATCAGCACGGCCACGCGGCATTCGAGTCGGGCATGGGCGGGCGCGGCGGCGCCGGTTTCAACGATGTCGGCGACATATTCGGCGACATATTCGGCGATATCTTCGGTGGCGGACGCGCCCGCCAACCGCGCCGTGGCGCCGACCTGCGCTACACCATCGAGCTGGATCTCGATGAAGCGGTAGCCGGACTGGAGCGCGATATCCACGTGCCGTCGCTGGTCGTGTGCGAGGCCTGCAAGGGAACCGGCTCCAGCGACGGCAAGACCCACACCTGCAATACCTGTCACGGCCACGGCCGGGTGCGCATCCAGCAGGGCATATTCTCGATTCAGCAAGCCTGCCCGCATTGCGAGGGTACCGGCAAAGCCATTGAGTCGCCGTGCGGCGATTGCCATGGCAATGGCCGAACCGAAACCGAGCGCGTGCTCAAGGTCAAGATCCCGTCAGGTGTCGATACCGGCGATCGCATCCGCCTCACCGGCGAGGGCGAGGCGGGCCCGGGTGGCGCGCCGAGCGGCGATCTGTATGTCGATGTGCAGGTGCGACCGCACCCGATTTTCCAGCGTGATGGCGACGACCTGTATTGCGAAGTGCCGATCCGCTTTTCGCAGGCCGCGCTTGGCGCCACCATCAATGTACCGACACTCGACGGCACCGCCGAAATCCGCGTACCGGAAGAAACCCAGACCGGCAAGATGTTCCGTCTGCGCGGCAAGGGTGTGAAATCCGTGCGCAGCCGCAGCACCGGCGATCTGATCTGCAAGGTGGTGGTCGAAACCCCGGTACTGCTGACCAATATCCAACGCGAACTGTTGGAGAAGTTCGAAGAGACCTTCGCCGGCATCGACCCGGCCCGCCATTCGCCGCGTTCCAGTTCATTCGTGGATGGTGTCAAGTCGTTTTGGGATCGCATCACGTCGTGAGGATTCGGCGTGGCGAAGCGATTTTGCGTTGAACGTCGAACACGGTGACGGCCAATCACGCTTTTCCGGGGAACGCGTCAATGAATAGTGAACCCGAGGTGCTGTTCACGAACGATGTCGCACTGGTTCGGCTGATGGCATTGCAGCCGCACGAAGTGGGCGTCAGGCATTTCCACACGGCATTGTCCGAGACGGTCATCTGTGTCGAGGGTGAGATTCTCATGTTCGTTGCGGGTACCGAAGCGCCAACCGTGCTCGCGCCGGGGCAGCACGCGACAGTGTCCCGGCTGATACCGCATTGGCTTGAGAACCGGAGCAGCGCGATCGCGAAGTACGTGCTGGCGCAAAACGGCGGCACGTACGATTTTTGCGTGATGCCGGATTGATGCGCCGGGGCAGCCAACAGCCGACACCGTGTTTTGCGCGGAAGCACGGACATCGGTTCGCATCACCGATCCATGCACCGCCCGCCATGAACCCGACCAGTTCCGGCACCGACTGACACGGGTGCCGGGTTACATCGGGCGTGACGCCGGTCGTTGCGACCGGCATCAGGTGCTCAACCCTCAGCGGCATCGCCGATTTCGTCACCCACACTTTCGATATCGCGGCCAGCGCCGCCAATGGTGTTGCAGGCGGTCAAGAGGCCAAGGCAAAGCAGAAGCAGCAGCGCAATCAATGGGCGTTTCATGGGTGATTTCCTCAGGTCAAGTGTTACGGCAACGGGCATCCGGTACGTCTGGCGGGTGCATTGAAACCGCCGACGCGCCACAGAGAACACTTCCCTGCGACCCGGCTGACCACCCGAATGATGCGCGCGGACTTTCGGTTGCTCTGTGCGCTGGAACACGTATGGCATGCGCTGCGATTGCCGCGGTGAACGCCGTGGATGCCGCGGTCGGTGAACCTTGTCGAAATACCGGTGCCCGGTGCACCATGGCGGCAGATTGACACGGCAAGGTTGCACGAATATGCGCCCCATCTGGACCACCATCACACTGCTTACCCTCAGCAATGTGTTCATGACGTTTGCGTGGTACGCACATCTCAAGGAGCTGAGCCACAAGCCGTGGATCATTGCGGCACTGGTCAGTTGGGGGATCGCGTTTTTCGAGTATCTGCTGCAGGTGCCGGGCAACCGCATTGGCTACAGCGTGTTGTCGGTGGCGCAGCTCAAGATGTTGCAGGAAGTGATTACGTTGAGCGTGTTTGTGCCATTCGCATTGTTCTACCTGCGCGAACCGCTGAAACTCGACTACCTGTGGGCTGCGCTGTGCCTGCTCGGCGCGGTGTACTTCATCTTTCGCAGTCGCTGGGCAGGCGCGTAGCGATCCGCTGGCGACTGCGAGCCGGAACGCGAGATCGTGTGGGTCATCTCGTGGCCCCGGACTTCGGCCTGGAGCCGCAATCGGCCACGCTTCCCGTGCCTGATGGGCCTTGCCATGACGGTTGCTGGCACGCTAACTTGACGCGATGACGCATCCAGAGCCCATCCGCTTGCTGATTCACGGCGCCTCCGGGCGCATGGGCCACGCCTTGCTCCGGTTGGCGGCACATGCATCCGATCTGAGCGTGGTTGCGGCGGTGTCGCGGCAGCCCCCTGACGCATCCGGCGATGTGCCCTGGTTTGCCAGCGCCGCGCTGGCCGACGTGCCGGCATTCGATGTCGCGATCGACTTCAGCCTGCCGTCGGGCCTGCCAGGTATCGTCGGTTTGTGCCGCTCGCGCGGTGCCGCGCTGGTCAGTGGTACCACCGGGCTGGATGACTCCCAGCGCGCACTGCTCGCCGATGCAGGTAACGAGATCGCGGTGCTGTGGGCCGCCAACTTCAGCCTCGGTATCGCGGTGTTGAGCGAGCTGGTGCGGCAGGCAGCGGCCGCTTTGCCGGGTTGGGATTGCGATGTGATCGAGGCGCACCATACCCGCAAACGGGATGCACCGTCGGGAACGGCATTGGCACTGGGCGCCGCCGTGGCGGCGGGTCGCGGCAGCGATCCGCATTATTGCGCGATCCGTGCCGGCGACATCGTTGGCGAGCACACGGTGATGCTCACCGCGGCGGGCGAGCGCCTGGAACTGATTCACCGCGCCAGCAACCGCGACGTTTTTGCGCTGGGCGCGCTGGAAGCCGCACGCCGCCTCGCCGGGCGGGGTGCCGGCAACCATGATCTGGCGGCGTTGTTGTTCGCTCGTTGAGCATTCCGGCGCGCAAATCATTTCCCTTTCGAGGTGCTACGGGCTAGAATCCCCGCTCGCCTGAACCCGCATCGTACGGGCCCGCCGCGCGGGTTCGGGATGAGTCGCAGCCGCGACATGGGTTCACCCAGCGCAAGGCGAGTCACCGTGAAGCAAACCGCATTTCTCGCCCTTGAAGATGGCACCATCTTCGAGGGCGTTTCCGCAGGCGCGCCCGGCGTGCGCGTGGGCGAGGTGGTGTTCAATACCGCAACCACCGGCTATCAGGAAATCCTCACCGATCCGTCGTATGCGCGTCAGTTGGTGACTCTGACCAACCCGCACATCGGCAATACCGGCTGCACCGATCACGATGACGAGGCCAGCCAGGTGTGGGCATCGGGCCTGATCGTGCGCGACGTGCCGCGCCGGCCCAGCAACTGGCGCAGCCAGATCGCGTTGCCGGAATGGCTGGCGGCACGCGATGTGGTCGCCATTTCCGATATCGACACCCGTCGCCTGACCCGCCTGTTGCGCGATCGCGGCGCGCAGAACGCCTGTCTGGTTGCCGGCGACGCGATCGATGCCGAGCACGCGATCGAAACGGCGCGCAAGTTCGCCGGCCTCAAGGGCATGGATCTGGCGCGCGAAGTCACTACGGCCGATTCGTACCAATGGGATCAAGGTTCGCTCGACCTGGACGCCAATGCTTTTGCCAAACCGAACACCGCTTGCCATGTCGTGGCCTACGATTTTGGCGTCAAGCGCAACATCCTGCGCATGCTTGCCGACCGCGGTTGCCGGATCAGCGTGGTGCCGGCGCAGACCAGCGCCGAAGCGGTGCTGGCGATGCGCCCCGATGGCGTGTTCCTGTCCAATGGCCCCGGCGACCCGGAACCCTGCGACTACGCGATCGCCGCCATTCGCAGCCTGCTCGCCGCGCGCATCCCGCTGTTCGGCATCTGCCTCGGGCATCAACTGTTGGCGCTGGCTGCTGGTGCGCGCACCCTGAAGATGAAGTTCGGCCATCACGGCGCCAACCACCCGGTGATCGATCTGGACTCGGGCCAGGTGATGATCACCAGCCAGAACCACGGCTTTGCCGTGGACGAGAGCAGCCTGCCGGGCAACGTGCGCGCCACCCACCGTTCCCTGTTCGATGGCTCGCTGCAAGGCATCGAACTGACCGACGCACCCGCTTTCAGCTTCCAGGGGCACCCGGAAGCCAGCCCCGGCCCGCATGATGTGGCGGGGCTTTTTGACAGATTTTTGGAGGCTGTTCAGTCCGCAAAGGACGCAAAAAGCGCAAAGGAAAGCTAAGGTGGAGCAAAAGCTGTCCGAGATGGTGATTGGCTGTGCGATGTCGGTGAGCCGCGATCTGGGTCATGGATTTCTCGAGCGGGTTTACGAAGCGGCGCTGGCGATTGAGTTGGACGAAGCCCGCGTTTCGTACGAGCGGCAACGCGGTGTTGCGGTGCGATATCGCGGGCGCGTAGTTGGTGAATACGTCTGCGATTTCATTGTTGATGGGCGGTTGCTTTTGGAGTTGAAGGCGCTCACCACGATGACTCGGGAGCATGATGCTCAGGTCATGAACTACCTGAAAGCAACGGGGTTGACGGTCGCTTTGCTTCTGAACTTTGGCGCACCAAAGCTGGGTGTGCGCCGAATCGTACTCAATCACGACGACACATCGCCGATCTGAATTTGCGTTCTTTGCGTTCTTTGCGGACCAAATCGCTCTAACGGAACTTCGCCACATGCCAAAAAGAACCGACATCCAAACCATCCTCGTCATCGGCGCTGGGCCCATCGTGATCGGCCAGGCGTGCGAGTTCGATTACTCCGGCGCGCAGGCGTGCAAGGCGCTCAAGGCCGAGGGCTACCGGGTGGTGCTGGTGAACTCCAACCCGGCGACGATCATGACCGACCCAGACACTGCCGATGCGGTGTACATCGAGCCGATCAATGTCGCTACCGTGGAGCGGATCATCGCCAAGGAGCGGCCCGACGCGTTGCTGCCGACGATGGGCGGGCAGACCGCGCTCAACTGCGCGCTCGATCTGGCCGATGCCGGGGTGCTCGATGCGTACAAGGTCGAATTGATCGGTGCCTCGCGCGAGGCGATCCGCATGGCCGAGGATCGCGAGCTGTTCCGCAACGCGATGGCCGAGATCGGCCTGGACTGCCCGAAGGCCGAAGTGGCGCGCTCGTTCGAGCAGGCGCTCGATATCCAGAGTCGGGTCGGTTATCCGACCATCATCCGGCCCTCGTTCACGCTCGGCGGCAGCGGCGGCGGCATCGCCTACAACCGCGAGGAGTTCGAGGGCATCGTGCGTTATGGCCTGGAACTGTCGCCGGTACACGAAGTGCTGATCGAGGAGTCGGTGCTGGGCTGGAAGGAATTCGAGATGGAGGTGGTGCGCGATACCGCCGACAACTGCATCATCGTGTGCTCGATCGAAAACCTCGACCCGATGGGCGTGCATACCGGCGACTCGATTACGGTGGCACCGGCGCAGACGCTGACCGACAAGGAATACCAGAGGCTGCGTGATGCCTCGATTGCCGTGCTGCGCAAGATCGGCGTCGATACCGGCGGTTCCAACGTGCAGTTCGGCATCAACGCCAAAAATGGCCGGGTGGTGGTGATCGAGATGAATCCGCGGGTGTCGCGATCCTCGGCACTGGCTTCCAAGGCCACCGGTTTCCCGATTGCCAAGGTCGCCGCCAAGCTGGCGGTGGGCTACACCCTGGATGAGCTGCGCAACGAAATTACCGGCGGCGCGACGCCGGCGTCGTTCGAGCCGACCATTGATTACGTGGTCACCAAGATTCCGCGCTTTGCGTTCGAAAAGTTTCCCGCCGCCGATGCCCGCCTGACCACGCAGATGAAGTCGGTGGGCGAGGTGATGGCGATCGGCCGTACCTTCCAGGAGTCGATGCAGAAAGCGTTGCGCGGTCTGGAGACCGGGCGCTCGGGCTTTGATCCGTCCGGTGTCGATATCGCGACCGAGGAAGGCGTGCTGCGCCTGCGCCGCGAACTCAAGGAGCCGGGCGCCGAACGCCTGTTCTATCTCGGCGATGCGTTCCGCGCCGGCATGAGCGTGGAAGACGTGCATGCGCTGTCGGCGATCGATCCGTGGTTCCTGGATCAGATCGAAGAGCTGATCGCGCTGGAGGGCGAACTGGTCGCCGATGGTCTGGCGGCGCTGGATCGACCGCGGCTGCGTGCGCTCAAGCGCAAGGGATTTTCCGACATCCGCCTCGCCGCGTTGCTCGGTACCGATGAGCATGCGATCCGGCATTTGCGTCACACCATGGGCCTGCGCCCGGTCTACAAGCGGGTCGATTCGTGTGCGGCGGAGTTCGCCACCAGCACGGCGTACCTGTATTCCACCTACGAAGACGAATGCGAAGCGGAGCCGACCGATCGGCGCAAGGTCATCGTGCTCGGTGGCGGCCCCAATCGCATCGGCCAGGGCATCGAGTTCGATTACTGCTGCGTGCACGCGGCGATGGCGTTGCGCCAGGATGGTTACGAAACCATCATGATCAACTGCAACCCGGAAACGGTTTCCACCGATTACGACACCTCGGACCGGCTTTATTTCGAATCGCTGACGCTGGAAGACGTGCTCGAAATCGTCGCTCTGGAAAAACCCTTTGGCGTGATCGTGCAATTCGGTGGGCAGACCCCGCTCAAGCTGGCGCAAGGGCTCGAAGACGCCGGCGTGCCGATCATCGGTACCTCGCCCGATTCGATCGATCTGGCCGAAGACCGCGAGCGGTTCCAGTTGCTGGTCGAACGCCTCGGCCTGTTGCAGCCGCCCAACCGCATCGCGCGTGCCGCCGAAGAGGCCGTCGCGCTGGCGCGCGAGGTCGGCTATCCGCTGGTGGTGCGGCCGAGTTACGTGCTCGGTGGCCGTGCCATGGAAGTGGTGTATTCCGATGCCGATCTGGAGCGCTATATCCGCGAAGCGGTGCGGGTGTCCGAATCCTCGCCGGTGTTGCTCGATCACTTTCTCGACAACGCCGTGGAAGTGGACGTCGATGTCGTTGCCGACAGCACCGGCGCGGTATTCATCGGCGGCATCATGGAGCATATCGAGGAAGCCGGCGTGCATTCGGGCGATTCCTCGTGCTCGCTGCCGCCGTATTCGCTGCCGGCCGCGGTGCAGGACCGGCTGCGCGAGCAGGTGACGGCTCTGGCCCGTGAGCTGAAGGTGGTCGGCTTGATGAACACCCAGTTCGCGATCCAGACCGATGCCGAGGGCAATGCGCGCATCTTCCTGCTGGAAGTCAATCCGCGCGCATCGCGCACCGTGCCGTTCGTATCCAAGGCCACCGGCGTGCCGCTGGCCAAGATCGCGGCGCGCTGCATGGTCGGCCAAAGCCTGGCCGAGCAGGGCATCGCGCGCGAAGTCATCCCGGGCTATTTCTCGGTCAAGGAAGCGATCTTCCCGTTCACCAAGTTCCTCAATGTCGATCCGATCCTTGGCCCGGAGATGCGTTCGACCGGCGAGGTGATGGGCGTCGGGCCGAGTTTCGGGCAGGCGTTCGCGCGTGCCCAGGAAGCGGCCGGCATCCGCCCGATCCAGCCCGGCAAGGCGTTCATTTCGGTACGCGATCCGGACAAGACCCGGGTGCTCTCGGTTGCCCGCGAATTGTTGCGGCGTGGCTTCACCCTGGTGGCGACCAGCGGTACCGCCGTGTTCCTGCGCGAACATGGGCTGGATTGCGCGCAGATCAACAAAGTCGTCGAGGGCCGGCCGCATATCGTCGATCTGATCAAGAACGGCGAGATTTCGTACATCGTCAACACCACCGAAGGCAAGCAGGCGATCGCCGATTCGTTTTCGATCCGGCGCGAAGCCCTGCAACACCGGGTGACCTATTCGACCACGGTGGCCGGCGCGCGCGCGCTGGTGCACTCGCTCGATTTTCGTGGCGAGGGCGGTGTGAATTCGTTGCAGGAGTTGCACCTGACCCTGGCATAACGGCGGCGGTCGCCCACAGGGTGAGCTCCTACAAGAAAGCGGTGACGTGCGCCTGTAGGAGCGCACCCTGAGCGCGACCCGAACCCGCGACGCACCCCCGTCGCCCACAGGGTGGGCTCCTACAAAAAAGCGGTGATGTGCGCCTGTAGGAGCCCACCCTGTGGGCGACCGCGGCAACGTTCAACGGCGCAAAGCCGCGGGTTCAACCGCGCCACGCTGGAAAATCGGCGTGATCTGGTGCAATCTTCCGGGTACAGCCTGTGCCGCCACCGAACACGGCGGGTCGCACGGTTTTCGCCTGAGCCTCTGGTGATCCGGTTGACGCCCACGAGCGCCCAGCGTGCATCGTGCAGGCAGCGCCGGCCATGCAGCGTGCGTTGCAGGCTGCTCTCAATGTCAAGGAACGAAGCAGATGAAAGCACCACTGACCCACACCGGCGCCGTGCGCCTGCGCGAAGAACTCGAGCGGTTGAAATCGACCGACCGGCCGCGCGTGATCGAGGCCATCGCCGAAGCGCGAGCCCATGGCGATCTCAAGGAAAACGCCGAGTACCATGCCGCGCGCGAGCAGCAGGGTTTCATCGAAGCGCGCATCAAGCAACTGGAGTCGGTGCTGTCGCATGCCCAGGTGATCGATGTCAGCGTCCTCAACGCCGGCTCGCGGGTGGTGTTCGGCGCCGCAGTGGAACTGTGCGACATCGAGACCGATGAAACGGTGATCTACCAGATCGTGGGCGACCTCGAATCCGACATCAAGATCGGCCGGGTGTCGATTTCCTCGCCACTGGCACGCGCGTTGATCGGCAAGAACGAAGGCGACAGCGTCACCATCGAAGCGCCCGGTGGCCGTCGCGAGTACGACATCATCGCGGTGAAGTACGAGGGGTGACGAGACAACGCCTGCTGCTGCCGGCGCGAACGCGGCTTGCCGGATTGAGCGCGCTCGCCGGCGTCGCCGACCTGCTCGCCAGGGCCGATCGACTGCCCGTGGTTGCGGCCGGTTACCAGGCGCAATTGCAGCGGCAGATGCAGATTCTGCCGCGTGGTTGGCCGCTGGCGGCGGTGACCCGCCAGGCGGATGCCGGCGATGCCGGCGAGGGCCATTGGCTGCGTGCCGATCCGGCCAACGTGCGCGCCGACATGAGCGCCGTGCGCCTGCTTGCCTGCGGCGACATGGGTTTGACGCACGACGAGGCCGACGCCTTGTTGCGCCCGCTCAAACCGCTGTTCGGCGATCTGGGTTGGCCGATTTCGGCGCCGTCGCCGGAGCGCTGGTATGTCAGCCTGCCGCGCGATGCGCAGTTGCCGGCATTCACCGACCCGGACACCGCGCTCGGCGCTGAAATCCACGACCTGTTGCCGCCGGGCAGCGATGGCCGTCGCTGGCGCGCCCTGCTCAACGAGGCGCAGATCGTGCTGCACAATCACCCGGTCAATGCCGAGCGCGTGCGAACCGGGCGGATGCCGGTCAACAGCCTGTGGTTCTTCGGCGGTGGCCGCTTGCCCGATCTGGTGGCCTGCGATGTGCAGGCGGTGTTGAGCGACGATTTTTCGCTGCGCGCGTTCGCCAGTCGGGCCGGCGTGGCCGCCAGCGCATTGCCCGAGCGCTATGCGTCCGCCACGCTGCCGGCGCTGATCGACCTGCGTGCGCTACGCGATCCTGCGCAGTTGGCGCGCGATTGGCTGCTGCCGCTGCGCGCTGCGCTCCGGGCCGGGCAGGTGAGCGCGGTCGAACTCGATTTTGCCGACGGCTACCGCCTGTTGCTGACCGGCGCCCAGCACTGGCGCTTCTGGCGCCGACCGCTGGTCTGGAACGCGTGAACCCGATCGGGATCGTTCGCCGCCGCAGTGTCGAAATCGGCGCGTGGCCGGCGCACGCGCCAGCGCTGCTGCGCCGGGTGATGGCCGCGCGCGGCATTGCCGATCACGAGCGGACGCAGTTGCGATTGGCGCAGATGCACCCGCCTGAATTGTTGGGCAGCATCGGTGAAGCCGCCGATCTGCTGATCGCCGCCATTGATCGCGATGCGGTGATCGTGATCGCCGGCGATTTCGATTGCGATGGTGCCACCGGCACCGCCGTTGCCGTGCGCGGCCTGCGCCTGCTCGGTGCGCGGCAAGTGCGTTATCGCGTGCCCAATCGCAGCACCCATGGGTACGGCCTGTCGCCGGCACTGGTCCACGATATCGCGGCGATGGCGCCGAGCCTGGTGATGACCGTCGATAGCGGCATCGCCTGCCATGCCGGCGTTGCCGCCGCCAAGGCCATGGGCTGGCAGGTCATCGTTACCGATCACCACCTGCCCGGCACGCAGTTGCCGGCGGCCGATGCCATCGTCAACCCGAATTGCGACGGCGATCATTTCCCCAGCAAATCGCTGGCTGGGGTAGGGGTGATGTTCTACCTGCTGTTGGAAGTGCGCCGCCGGCTGCGTGCGCGCGGTTCGCCGGGTGGCGATGCCGACCTGACCAGCCTGCTCGATCTGGTTGCAATCGGCACCGTGGCCGATATGGTCAAGCTCGATCGCAACAACCGCGTGCTGGTGGCGGCCGGGTTGGCCCGCATCCGCCGTGGCCTTGGCAATTCCGGTGTGCAGGCGCTGATTGCCGTTTCCGGGCGCGAGGCCGCACATCTGAGCTGTGCCGATATCGGTTTTGCGCTGGCGCCGCGCCTGAATGCCGCCGGCCGGCTGGAGGACATGTCGATCGGCATCTCCTGCCTGCTCAGCGACGATCCCGCGCAGGCGCGCTCGCTGGCGGCGCAACTCGATGCGATCAATGCCGAGCGCCGCGTGGTGCAGCAGCAGATGGTTGACGAGGCCGAACGTCTGGCGGCGAATATCGTGCTGGATGCCGAAGCGCTGCCGGCAGCGCTGTGCCTGTTCGACCCGGGCTGGCATCCCGGCGTCGTCGGCCTGGTCGCCTCGCGGCTCAAGGATCGCCTGCATCGGCCGGTGCTTGCCTTCGCGCCGGCCAGCACCGATGGCGATCATGCCGGCGAGTCGCTGCGCGGCTCCGCGCGCTCGATACCGGGCTTTCACATCCGCGACGCGCTGGCGCTGGTGGATGCCCGTCATCCCGGATTGATCGAGCGCTTCGGCGGCCACGCGATGGCGGCCGGTTTGAGCCTGGCGCACGACGCATTGCCGGCGTTCACCGAGGCGTTCACCCAATGCGCCGCCGAAATCATCGACCCCGCAATGCTGGCGCGCCAGATCGAAACCGATGGCCCCCTGCTTCCCGATGAGTTCACCCTCGCCAACGCACAGGCCCTGGCCATGGCCGGCCCGTGGGGGCAGGGCTTTCCCGAACCGCTGTTCGACGGCGTGTTCGACGTTCTCGACTGGAAGCTGCTCGGCGAACGCCACCTGCGCCTGGAATTGCTGCCCGAAGCGGGCGGCGCAGCCATCGCCGCGATCCACTTCGGCGGCTGGGCAGGGCAACCACCACCGGCAACGATCCGCATCGTGTATCAACTTGCCGTCAACCGCTTTCGTGGTCGCGAGGCATTGCAGTTGATTGTTCAGCATTGCGAGTAGCGGGTGCCAGGGATGTTCTGAACAAGCTGTCATTGCGAGAAGCGGCCGCTCTTGCGCATCCTGCGATGTGCATGGATGCACAAGTGGTGCGGGAGGCAGGATGCCGGAAGCACCCGCCTGCGGCACTTGCACGTCCCTGTTCGCTACGCTCGCAATGACAGCGGATGGCGGTTGTTCAGAGCTTCCTTGGCAGCATGAGAAATCGGGGTCACCATTTCGCCGCCGCCAAAGCCTGGAAAGATCAGCGAGATAGGATGCGAGAAGCCCAGGCGGCTTCGAGCACCCGAATTTCGATGTGAAGACCGGCAGCCGCCGCCATGTTCACCAGCGCATCGAGGTCAAACAGGTTGATCTTGCCGCGCATCAGGTCAGAGACGCGCGGCTGGGTTACGCCGAAGAGCTTGGCGACGCAGGCATTTGCGGCCATGGTTCCGCGCGCCCATCCGCGGACGGCATTCGCTGGTGCCTTACAATGCCGCCTGCGCAGGCCTTGGTGCGGCACCGGGGAGCACGACATGAGGGATGCATGAGCACCATACCGGTACTAACCATCGATGGCCCTTCGGGTTCGGGCAAGGGCACGATCAGCCGGGCGCTGGCGGCGCGGTTGGGTTGGCACTATCTGGATTCGGGGGCGCTGTATCGCGCGGTGGGTCTGGCGGCGGCGTGGGCGGACATCGATCTGAGCGATGCCGACGCGTTGTTGCGGTGTACCGAGGAGACGCGGGTGCAGTTTCGCGAGGCAGGCGATCCGGAAGCGGAGCCGCGGATACTGGTCAATGGCGTGGATGCCACCGACGAGCTGCGCACCGAAACGGCGGGCGCTGCGGCGTCAGCCATTGCGGCGATACCGCAGGTGCGTTCGGCGCTGAGCGCGCGGCAGCGGCGCGCACGGCGCATGCCCGGTCTGGTGGCGGATGGCCGCGATATGGGCACGGTGATCTTTGCCGACGCGCCATACAAGGTGTTTCTGACCGCCAGCGCCGAAGAGCGCGCACAACGGCGGTATAAGCAGTTGAAGGAAAAAGGGGTTTCGGTTAAGATGGGCAGTCTGCTACGCGAGATCGTTGCTCGTGATCAGCGTGATGCCCAGCGCGCGGTAGCGCCCCTGATGCCGGCCACCGATGCCGTCACCATCGACACGACCGGCTTGGGCATCGACGCGGTGATCGGGAAAGTGCTCGCGCTGTTGCCGGAATCGCTCCGGCAGCGGTAGCGCCCGCCGGGTTGTGGTGTGCGCTGGCAGAACCGGTCCTCGCGCATGGTGTGCGGGGAGTTTCCTCAACCGGCGCGCAAGCGTCACACAATGGTGGGTCGCGGTCGTCGTGGCCCGTGTGTTCAACCGAGAAACCTTTCAATGACCGAATCATTTGCTGAACTGTTCGAACAAAGCCAGGCTGCACTGACCAACCTCAAGCCCGGGTCCATCGTTAGCGGTGTGGTGGTCGAAATCCGATCCGATGTGGTGGTGATCAATGCGGGCCTGAAGTCGGAAGGCATCGTGCCGATCGAACAGTTCCGGAGCGAAGCCGGAGAACTCGAAGTTGCCGTGGGCGATACCGTCAAGGTGGCCCTGGATTCGCTGGAAAACGGCTTTGGCGAAACCGTGCTGTCGCGTGAGAAAGCCAAGCGCGCGATGGTGTGGGACGAGCTCGAAGAAGCGCTGCAGAGCAACGCCACCATCACCGGCCGCATCAGCGGCAAGGTCAAGGGCGGCTTCACTGTCGATATCAAGGATGTGCGTGCGTTCCTGCCCGGTTCGCTGGTGGATGTGCGCCCGGTGCGCGACCCGGCCTACCTCGAAGGCAAGGAGCTCGAGTTCAAGCTGATC
Source organism: Gammaproteobacteria bacterium HGW-Gammaproteobacteria-4 (assembly GCA_002839995.1). Taxonomy (GTDB): domain Bacteria; phylum Pseudomonadota; class Gammaproteobacteria; order Xanthomonadales; family Xanthomonadaceae. The sequence continues at coordinate 14,248 of PGZC01000061.1, forward strand.
AAGCTCGATCGCAAGCGCAACAATGTTGTGGTGTCGCGTCGCGCGGTGGTGGAGAGCGAGTTCTCCGAAGAGCGCGAGAAGATGCTGGAGCGTTTGCAGGAAAATGCGGTGGTCAAGGGTGTGGTCAAGAACCTCACCGATTACGGCGCGTTCGTGGACCTCGGCGGCATCGACGGCCTGTTGCACATCACCGACATGGCGTGGAAGCGCGTGCGCCATCCGTCCGAAGTGGTCAACGTGGGCGACGAGCTCGACGTGCGTGTGCTCAAGTTCGATCGCG
>PGZC01000062.1 GCA_002839995.1 Gammaproteobacteria bacterium HGW-Gammaproteobacteria-4
CGTTATTGCGGCATCCCACTGCCACCAGAATTCGGCCCAGAGCAATCCAGCGCGATCTGGCGTGATTGACAGCAAGCCGTGTTGGAGAGATTGTGGGTGGAGAGATTGTGGGTGTCCTGGTTTCCTGGTTTCAGGTTTCGCCGTCGTTTCAGGACTTCAGGAGAGATTGTGGGTGTCCTCGTTTCATGGTTTCCTGGTTTCATGGTTTCATCTCTCCTGGTTTCATCTCTCCCGGTTTCTCAGGTTTCTCCGGTTTCTGGTCCCGGTTTCTGCCGTTTCTGTTCTCCGGTTTCTGTTTTCCCGGTTTCTGTTCTATACCAACATCCTCTCCGAACATCCTCTAAAGGCGGGGAATTTCGCTGGGTTTAGCGTGCATATTTATGTGGCTACAGGGCGTGCCCTGTCCAAGGTCTTTACTAAATGAGCTCCGGCGCATGAAAAAATCAATCGCGATAGCAGTGTCATTAGCGGCAGCACTCGGGTTTGTCGCAAGCCTCTATCTTCCTGCATTCTATTTCGAATATAGAGAACCATTGTCCGGCCTAGAAGTTCTACAAATTGGTTGGATGGGAATATTTCTTATCATCGAGGTTCGGTGGTTTGCGAATCCATTTTTCGTGCTGGTGGTGTTCAATAATATAGCCCTTAGTCCGGCTAGGGCATCGTCCGCAATCGTAATAATTCTTACGCTGGCTTCTATTTGTTTGCCTGCGATGGTGTGGTTTAACGAGGGCTCGGGGACACCTGTTACACGATTGGGAATCGGAGCATACATTTGGGCCGCATCTCTTTTGCTAGCCAGTGTGTTTAACTGCTTTATCCCGCGTAGCCTAGGCGGCGAGACAGATGCTCCTAACGAATAAGATCGTGCGCAGCCACGATCTGAACCGCTTGTTGCACGAGCCCGGTCGTGGGCGCGAGTAGCGGCCTCTGAAAACAAGTTCGGTGAGATTGTGGCGGTTTGGAAAAACGGGGACTGAGATTCCTCCACAATAATTTCAGTTTGACCCTATCGTTGCCAATCGATTGGCACCCGTAAGCGCCCTTGTTGCTTCGCTGCTGCCACCATCGTTGCGGGTTCCCACATCAGGTGCGCAACGCCGATTTGAGCGCCTTGCGGATGATCGCCTCGGCATCATCGCCGTCGGCGCGCACCTGCTCCACCATACGCGCGGCCTCGGCGCTCTTGTAGCCCAGTTGTTGCAATGCGACGTTGGCCTCGCTGATCGGGTCGGCGGGCACTGCCCCATCACGGCCCAATGTCACGCCGCCGGCAGCCATGGCGCTGGCGCGATCGCGCAGCTCCACCACCATGCGCTCGGCGGTCTTCTTGCCGACTCCCGGAATGCGGCACAGCGCGGTGACATCGCCGCCCTGGATCAACCGCGCGAAATCGTCGGCCGTGGTGCCGGACAAAATCGCCAGCGCAATCCGGGCGCCGATGCCGGTGACTTTTTGCACATCGCGAAACAGGCGGCGCTCGGCTTCGCGCAGGAATCCGTACAGCGATACCGAATCCTCTTTCTGCGCGTAGTGAGTGAACAGGCTCACTTCCCTGCCCAGCTCGGGCAGGTCGTAGAAGGTGCTCATCGGCGCTTCGAGCTCGTAGCCAACGCCATGCACGTCGATCACCAGCCACGGTGGCTGCTTGTGGATCAGGATGCCTTTGAGTCGTCCGATCATGACAATGCTCCAACGGATGAAGTCGGGACTCGGGACTGGGGGCTGGCAGCTTGTCGGACTTTGCCGGGCGCAGCGAAGAAAAGCTGGTCTGGTGCGAGCGCCCGCATCGATGATCTCCCCGGCAGGTCGCCCACAGGGTGGGCTCCTACAAAATCACGGTTGCGCTTAACCTGTAGGAGCCCACCCTGTGGGCGACCGAGCGTAGCGAAAGCTCCGGTTTCTTCGCATTGGCTCAAGTCCGACAGCCTGCCAGGGGCTCGGGGGACTCGAATAAGCCAAAGCAGTCGTCCGATCATGTCAAAACTCTCCAGAAACCATCATCGCCGGCTGCGCCCGCGCCGCCTTAGCAACTCCGAACCTACGGTACCGGTGCGTTCGGCCAGGGTGCGGGTATGGGCATGGGTGATCGCCACCGCCAGCGCATCGGCGGCATCGGCCTGCAACTTCTCGCGCAAGTTCAGCAACACGCCGACCATGTGCTGCACCTGCCCCTTCTCGGCGGCACCGCGCCCGACCACCGCGTTCTTGATCTGCTTCGGCGAATACTCCAGCACCGGCAGATCGCGCGCCACCACCGCGCAGATCGCGGCGCCGCGCGCCTGCCCGAGCTTGAGCGCGGAATCGGGATTCTTGGCCAGAAAAACGCGTTCGATCGCTACCTCGTCCGGATGCCAGGCGTCGATCAGCTCCCACAACCGGAACAGGATCGCCTTCAGGCGCTGCGGGAAATCCTCGGCGCCACCGACATGCAAGGCTTCGTGGTGTACATGCAGACAATGCCCGGTCGCATCGGCATCCACGATACCGACACCGGTGCGCACCGAACCCGGGTCGATGCCGAGGATACGCACGGGCGCTTGCAGGCCGGGAATCGGTAGCGGCCCACGCGGTGGCGTTGCTGGCGTCAAGACGGGGGCTCTCCAGGAGGTGTGATAAAACCGGGACTCTCAAGACCCACGGTAGGGAGCCTGAAGCCAAACAGCCGTCCGCAAAGTACGCCAAGAGCGCAAAGGAAGCAAAATCTCACGGACTTGCGGCTTGAAACCAAGCGCAGCGACGCACCTTGACGAACGCGAAGAGCAGCGGATTTTGCGCTTCATCCCACGGGGATCAACAGCTGTCGAATTCTTGTGCAGGACAACAGTGCAAGCACGATCAGGCGTTATCTGCTTACTTTGCGCTCTTGGCGTACTTTGCGGACCAATTGGCTTTGCACCATTCACCCAATCATTCCACCGGCAACGCGGCATTGTGCGACACATCGCTGACATCATCGAGTGCTTCGAGTTTTTCCAGCAGATCGATCAGATCGTCTTCGATTTCCTCGGGCACCGCGACGCGATTGCTCGGGCGCATCACCACACCGGCGTGGGCGGCATGCAACCCGGCTGCAACCAGCGCCTGCTGTACCGCTTCGAACTGCTCGGGCGCGCACAACACTGCGCTTTCGCCGTGTTCGTTGACCACATCGTCGGCGCCGGCATCCAGCGCCGCTTCCAGCACCTTTTCCTCGGCCGCGGGATCGCCGCCGGTGGCGAACACGATCTCGCCGCACCGCGTGAACTGGAACGCCACCGAACCGCTGGTGCCGAGGTTGCCGCCGTGCTTGGTGAGGGCATGGCGCACATCGGCCACCGTGCGCACCGGGTTGTCGGTGAAGCAATCGATGATCATCGCAATGCCGCCTGGGCCGTAGCCCTCGTAGCGCAATTCCTGCATGTCGGCACCACCATCGAGGCCAGCGCCGCGCTTGATGGCGCGGTCGATGGTGTCGCGGGTCATGTTGGCCGACAAGGCCTTGTCCACCGCCGAGCGCAGGCGCGAGTTGCTGGCCGGGTCGGCGACGCCCGAACGCGCGGCAACGGTGATTTCACGGATCAGCTTGGTGAACACCTTGGCGCGCTTGGCGTCTTCGGCATTCTTGCGACCCTCGATCGATGGACCTCTACCCATGACACGACCTGCACTTGAATGAGGGGAACCGCTGGAAACCTGCTGCGCGACGGCTTCAAGCGATCCCCTGTGGTTGACGAGACGGCAATTTTAGCTGATTGCCGGTATTCAAAGCTGTAATTTCCCATCGCGCAGAAACCGTGCCGCGCACCCGGGGAGTCGAGCGTGCTCACCGCAAAACCCGCCGCGCGCAGGCGTCGTGCCAGCAGGCCGAGCGCGGCGCGGCGCATCCACAGACCGTGCAACAGCAACACCGGTACCGGCATGGCCGACACCGCGTCGATGGCCTATTCGGCCTCGGTGCGGATGTGCAGCTCGCGCAACTGCGCGTCGGCCACCGGCGACGGCGCCGAGGTGAGCAGGCACTGCGCCGAGGCGGTCTTGGGGAAGGCAATCACGTCGCGGATCGAATCGGTACCAGCCATCAGCGCGGCGATGCGGTCGATGCCGAAGGCGATGCCGCCGTGCGGCGGCGCGCCGTAGCGCAGGGCTTCGAGCAGGAAGCCAAACTTGGCCTGCGCCTCCTCGGCACCGATGCCGAGCAGATCGAACACCGCCGACTGCATTTGCGAACGGTGGATACGGATCGAGCCGCCACCGATCTCGTTGCCGTTGAGCACCATGTCGTAACCGCGCGACACCGCGTCGCGCGCGTTGGCGCGCAGGTCGGCGATGTCGTCGATGCCGGGCGCAGTGAACGGATGGTGCAGGGCGAAGTAGCGCTGTTCGCCCTCGTCCCACTCGAACATCGGGAAGTCGGTGACCCACAGCGGCTTCCAGGCATTCTCGACCTGCCCCAGGTCGTGACCGAGCTTCAGCCGCAGCGCGCCCATGAAGTCGCACACGGTCTTGTACGGGCCAGCGCCGAACAACACGATGTCGCCGTCGTTGGCCTGCGCGGCATCGAGTACCGCGGCCAGCGTGGCGTCGTCGAGGAACTTGGCGATCGGCGAGTTGATACCCTCGCGGCCCTTGGCGCGCGTTTCCACCTTCATCCACGCCAGGCCCTTGGCGCCGTATTTGCCGGCGTGCGCCGCGTAGTCGTCGATCTGCTTGCGCGACAGGCTGGCGCCACCCGGCACCGTCAGCGCCGCGATGCGACCCTGCGGATGGTTCGCCCATTCGGCGAACACCTTGAACTCGCAACCCTGCACCACCGCCGCGATGTCGCGCAGTTCCATGGCGATGCGCAGGTCGGGCTTGTCCGAACCATAGCGGCGCATGGCTTCGGCGTAGGTCAGGCGCGGGAACTCAGCGGCCAGTTCGACATCCTGCACCTCCTTGAAAATCTGCCGGATCATGCCCTCGACGAAATCCTGCACGTCGCGCTCGGTGACGAACGCAAACTCCATGTCGAGCTGGGTGAACTCGGGCTGGCGGTCGGCGCGCAGATCCTCATCGCGGAAACAACGCGCGATCTGATAGTAACGATCGAAGCCCGCCATCATCAGCAACTGCTTGAACAACTGCGGCGACTGCGGCAGCGCGAAAAACTCGCCGGCATGCACGCGGCTGGGCACCAGATAATCACGCGCGCCTTCGGGCGTGGCCTTGGTCAGGATCGGGGTTTCGATGTCCTGGAAACCACGCGTGTCCAGGTAACGGCGCAGCGCCGTCACCAGCGCGGTGCGCTTGCGCATGGTGCGTTGCATCGCCGGGTTGCGCAGGTCGAGATAGCGGTACTTCAGGCGCACGTCCTCGCCCGGCGTCTCGTGCGAATAGAACGGCAGCTTGTCGGACTTGTTGAGCAGCTCGATGCACTCGGCCAGCACCTCCACCTTGCCGCTGCGCAGGCGCTCGTTGACGCTGTGCCGTGCGCGCACGGTGCCGGTGATGCGCAGGCAATCCTCGTAGCCGACTTCGCTGGCGGCGACGAACGCCGGATTCTCCGGCTCGGCCACCACCTGCACGATGCCCTCGTGATCGCGCAGGTCGATGAAGCACACCCCGCCGAGGTTGCGCGACACATCGGCCCAACCGCACAGGGTGACGCGCTGGCCGATCAGGGATTCGTCGATCAGGCCGCAATAATGGCTACGCATGAAGGCTCCGGCGGATGTTGCGAGGGGAAGCCGGACATTTTAGCGCGGAATGGGTTGAAGCCGGGACTCGGGGCTCGGGAAAAGCGTGAAGGTCTTGGTCCGCAAAGGACGCCAAGAACGCAAAAGGAAAAATGCCAAGAACTTTTATGTCCGGGAGTCGGCTCCAGCCCTTCGGGCTTTGAGCCGACCTACAAACTGGGGACTCGGGAAAAGCGTGAAGCGCATTGGGTCCGCAAAGGACGCCAAGAACGCATAAGGAAGCGAAAGGAAGCAAAAGATCCTTTTTTTGCGGCTTGAAACCTGGCGAAGCGGTGTACCTTGCCGAACGCGAAGCGGCGCGGCTTTCGCGTTTCATCCTACGGCGATCGAGCGATGTCGGATCCATGTGCTGCACAGTAGCGGAACCGAGATCAAACGTTTTCCGCTTCCTTTGCGTTATTGGCGTCCTTTGCGGACCGATTTTGGATCGCGCCGATTACGATACCGCCGGCCGTGGCTTGGATGCCTTGCGCGCGATGTGATCGATCACGGCGGCCGCCACATCGACGCCGCTGGCGGCCTCGATGCCCTCAAGCCCCGGCGAGGAGTTGACTTCCAGCACCAGCGGGCCGCGATTCGAGCGCAGCATATCCACACCCGCCACGCCCAGCCCCATCACCTTGGCCGCGCGTAACGCCAGCTCGCGCTCCTGCGGGCTCAGCTTGGCGGCAGTGGCGGTTCCGCCGCGATGCAAATTGGAGCGAAACTCGCCGGGCTTGGCCGCACGCCGCATCGCCGCCACCACCTTGCCGCCGACCACGAAACAGCGCAGGTCGGCGCCTTCGGCTTCGGCGATGAACTCCTGCACCAGAAAATTGGCGTACAGGCCACGAAACGCCTCGATCACGCTGCGCGATGCGGTCTGGCTTTCGGCCAGAATCACGCCATTGCCCTGGGTGCCTTCGTTGAGCTTGATCACATGCGGTGCCGGGCCGAGCATGTGCAACAGGTCGGCGGTATCGTCCGGGTTGTCGCCAAACACCGTGGTCGGCAGGCCGATGCCCTCGCGCGCCAGCAACTGGTGCGCACGCAGCTTGTCGCGCGAACGCAGAATGGCATCGGAACTGTTCGGGGTGAACGCGCCCATCATTTCGAACTGGCGCAGCACCGCCGTGCCGTAGAACGTGATCGACGCACCGATGCGCGGGATCACCGCCGCCACATCGGTCAGTGCGCGGCCTTTGTAATGCACCTCGAAGCCGGCCGGCGCGATCCGCATGTAGCAGCGCAGGGGATCCAGCACGCGCGCGGTATAACCGCGATCGCGCGCTGCCTCCACCAGGCGCTGGGTCGAGTACAGGGCGCTGTTACGCGACAGAATGGCAATTTTCACGACTTGGAATCCTCGCCAGGCGGTTCGCCCAGCACAAAAGAACGGGCTGGATCGACCGCAAACCGGTTGGCCAGTGCGGTGCGGCCCAGCAACATGGGAAAGCGCATCGCGCGACGCGATGTCAGGTTGATTTCAGCATCGAAGACGAGCCCAGCCAGTTCCATTCGGGTACGGATGAACACCCGCTCACCGACATGGCCACCGGAATCGGTCACCGGCCTGCGCGCGAAAACCGGCGCCTCGACGGCGCTGCCGGGCGCAGCCACATCGGCCGGATGCAGGCCGAAGCGAACCCACTCCACACCGTCACGATGGAACATCTCCTGCCAATCGACATGCAGCGCCGAGGTGCGCGCGCCGGTATCGACCTTGGCACGAACGGCTGCGAGCCCGAACGCAGGCAGCGACACCCATTCACGCCAGCCCAACACCTTTGTACTCATTGACAGTGACAGTCTGGGGAAAATTCAAGGAAGGTCTGTGAGGCTGTCATTGCGAGGAGCGAAGCGACGTGGCAATCCAGAATGTTCGGAAAACAATGCACTGGATTGCTTCGCTGCGCTCGCAATGACGGCGGATGGCGGTTGTTCAGAGTTTCCCCAAGTGGGCAAGCGCGGATGGCGGAGACACGCACGCCATGCGTGTGAGGCAGCCGATTCAGCGAGATGGAGCGGGTGAAGGGAATCGAACCCTCGTCAGTTGCTTGGGAAGCAACAGCTCTGCCATTGAGCTACACCCGCGATGGCGGAATTATGCGCCAGCCTGTGCCGCAGCCGCAATGCACGAGGTCGTACAATAACCGGCATGGAAATCGTGCTCAATGGCGAAGCCACTCCGGTGCCCGAAGGCATCACCATCAGCGCCCTGCTGATTCACATCGGCCTTGGCGAACGCCGGGTTGCGGTCGAGGTGAACCGTGAAGTCGTCCCGCGCAGCCGGCATCCACAGCATCGCTTGAACGACGACGACCGGGTCGAAATCGTGCACGCGATCGGCGGTGGGTGAAAGCGGGCTACCACTACCGGCGCCGAGCGGCGATAATCGCGCCATGAATGCGCTCCGTTGTACCGACCCGCTGCTGATTGCCGGCAAAACCTATCATTCGCGCCTGCTTACCGGTACCGGCAAGTTCAAGGACATGGACGAAACCGCGCGCGCCAGCGAAGCCGCCGGTGCGCAAATCGTCACCTTTGCCGTGCGCCGCATGAACCTTGGACAGGATCCGGGCCAACCGAACCTGCTCGATGCGCTGCCGCCGGATCGCTATACCCTGCTGCCCAATACCGCCGGCTGCTACACCGCCGAGGATGCGGTACGCACCTGCCAACTGGCGCGCGAGCTGCTCGATGGCCACGCGCTGGTCAAGCTTGAAGTGCTCGGCGACAGCAAAACGCTGTTCCCCGATGTCGTGCAGACATTGGCCGCCGCAAAAACGCTGGTCGCCGACGGGTTTCAGGTGATGGTGTACACCTCGGACGACCCGATCATCGCGCGCGAGCTGGAGGCCATCGGCTGCGTGGCGATCATGCCGCTGGCGGCGCCGATCGGTTCGGGCCTCGGTATCCAGAACAAATACAACCTGCTGGAAATCGTCGAAAACGCCAAGGTGCCGGTGCTGGTCGATGCTGGCGTGGGCACTGCTTCGGACGCGGCGATTGCGATGGAACTGGGCTGCGATGGCGTGCTGATGAACACCGCGATCGCGGGCGCGCGCGACCCGGTGGCGATGGCCGGCGCGATGCGCAAGGCGGTGCAGGCCGGCCGTGAAGCGTTTCTGGCCGGTCGCATTCCGCGCCGACGCAATGCCAGCGCATCGTCGCCGGTCGATGGGCTGTTCTTCTGATGGCCGCAGCGGACACCAGCGCCGACGCTGCGCCCGAAACCGCCGATCCCGAGACCGACGCAAGCAATCCAAAACGCCGCCCGGTGCGCAGCTTCGTGCTGCGTCAGGGCCGTTTCACACCGGCCCAGCAACGCGCCTTCGAGCAGCACTGGGCGCAGTTCGGCGTTGACTATCACGCGCAGCCGCGCGATCTGGATGCGCTGTTCGGGCGGCGCGCCGAGCACGTGCTGGAAATCGGTTTCGGCAACGGCGAGTCGCTGGCGTTTGCCGCCGCCGCGCAACCCGAACGCGACCTGATCGGCATCGAGGTGCACCGCCCCGGTGTCGGCCGCGCGCTCAACGCACTGGCCGATCAAGGGCTCCGCAATGTCCGCGTCTACTGCCACGATGCGGTTGAGGTGCTGCGCAATGAAATCGCGCCCGGCGCACTGGACGAGGTGCGCATTTTCTTTCCCGACCCCTGGCACAAGAAGCGCCATCACAAGCGGCGCCTGATCCAGCCGGCGTTCGTCGAACTGCTGGTCTCGCGCCTTCGCGTCGGCGGCGTGCTGCATCTGGCCACCGACTGGGCCGACTACGCGCGGCAGATGTGGGAAGTGCTCGATGCCCAGCCGCAACTGAAAAATCAGGCGGGCCCAGGCGGCAGCGTCGCGCGTCCGCCGTGGCGACCGGCAACCCATTTTGAACTGCGTGGCCTGCGCCTGGGTCATGGTGTCTGGGATTTGTTGTATGAACGCAAATGACCCGACGGTTTCACCGGTAGTTTGCGCCGCGGCGTGCGCTGTTACTCTGGGGAACCCTCCGGATTCCCCGACTCACGCCGCCTGACCGAGAGCCCGACCGCACACCATGTCCGAGTACGCACTCACGACCGATATGCTGCTGGTGCTCGGTCTGGTCGGCTTCACCATGGTGATGTTCACTTTCGAGCGGCTGCGTGCCGACGTCACCGCGCTGGTGGTGCTGGTTGCCATCGGCCTGCTCGGCCTGGTTCCGGCGCGGCAATTGTTCGGCGGTTTTTCCGGCAACGCAGTGATCAGCGTGATCGCGACCATGATCCTCGGCGCCGGGCTCGACCGCACCGGCGTGCTCAATCGCCTGGCGATGGCCCTGCTGCGCGCCTCGCGCGGCTTCGAGGAGCGCCTGATCCTGATGACCTCGGCCATCGCCGGCAGCCTCTCGGCGGTGATGCAGAACCCGTCGGTCGCGGCGCTGTTCCTGCCGGTTGCGTCGCGTCTGGCCGCTCGCACCGGCCTGTCGCTGGCGCGCATCCTGATGCCGGTCGCTGCTGCCATCGTCATGGGCAGCGGCCTGACCATGGTCGGCAATTCGCCGCTGATCCTGCTCAACGATCTGCTGGTCGCGGCCAACGGCAACCTGCCCTCGGGCGTCGCCAGCATCAAGCCGCTGGCGATGTTCGCGCCGATGCCGATCGGCCTGGCCCTGCTTGCGGTCGGCCTGCTCTATTTCCGCTGGGTGGGCCGGCGCTGGCTCGGCAGCCGCGACGACCCGACCGTCACGCCGGCACGCACCGAAAGTTACTTTGCCCGCACCTACGGCATCGACGGCGACATGGTGGAACTGACCGTCACCTCGGAAAGCCCGCTGGTGGGCATGTCGGTGGGCGAGGCCGAGGCGCAAAAGAATGCGCCGCTGTATCTGGCGGTAAAAACCGGCAACGAGGCACGGCTGGCGCCGCCCGCCGACACCATGATCTGGGTCGGCAGCGTGCTCGGGGTGATGGCCCCACGCGAGCAAGCCGCCGATTACGCGCAGAACAACCTGCTGCGGCTGGCGCCTCGGCTGCGGCAACTGGCCGATCTGTTCAACCCGGCGCGCGCCGGCATTTCCGAGGCGGTGGTGCCGCCCACGTCGCGCTTCATCGGCAAGACTCCGGCCGATCTGCAACTGCGTCGCCGGCTCGGCATCAGCCCGCTGGCGATCAATCGTGAGGGCAAAATCTGGCGCGAAGATATCCGCCAGATCCCGATCAAGGCCGGCGACATGCTGGTGTTGCACAGCATCTGGACCGACCTCGCGCTGGCCGCAGAAAAGCGCGATTTCGTGGTGGTCACCGATTACCCCAAGGACGAGCAGCGCCCGCACAAGCTGTGGCACGCCATGTTCATGTTCGCCCTCGCGCTGGGGCTGGCGGTCACCGCCGAACTGCCTGTACCGCTGGCGTTGATGACTGGTGCCGCCGGCATGCTGGTGCTCGGCGTCATCAACATGGATGAGGCCTATGCATCGGTGAACTGGCGAACGGTATTCCTGATGGCGGGCCTGATTCCGCTCGGCTGGGCGATGGACTCCACCGGCACCGCGGCCTGGCTGTCGCAACGGGTGATCGACCACCTCGGCCCGGACTTGCCGATCTGGGTGTTGCAGGCGGTGATTGGTTTGCTGACGACAGCGTTCGGGCTGGTGATCAGCCACGTCGGCGCCACCGTGGTGATGGTGCCGCTGGCGATCAATTTCGCGCTGGCGGTGGGCGGCGACCCCACCGTGTTCGCGCTGATCGTTGCGCTGTCGGCCTCCAACAACTTCCTCAGCCCGTCCAACCCGGTGCTGTCGGTGATCATGGGACCGGCCGGGTTTGCCTCGCGCGACTTGCTCAAGCTCGGCCTGCCGCTCACCTTCATCTATCTGTCGGTGGTGCTGGTGATGGTCAACCTGGTGTTTTGAACCGCACACCTTGGCGTGGCAAGGCAACCGCACGAGTTCCGTAGGATGGGTAGAGCGTAGCGAAACCCATCAAGCTCGATACGCGGGCAAGAGCAATATCGGATAGTCCGCAAAGGGCGCGAAGGACACAAAGAAAACAGGGTCTTCGTGAAACCGTGTGGGTGATTCGGCTCGTTTTCACCGTTTCACGCACATGCATGCAAACGGGCACGACCATGTCGGATCCACGCCGGTGGCGTTTGATCCGACCTACGATAGCCACGCGCGGCGCTTGCAGTAGGTCGGCTCAGCCGAGAGCGTTTCACAGCGGTGATCAGCAGCAAAGCGCGACCGCATTCAGCACAACCCCGAAGCCTGCAAAACCTTTCCCCGCATAGCTTGCAACGCGATCAATCGCATCGAATCACCCACACGTTTCCACGAAGAGCCAAAAAACAAATCAAGATATGGCTTTTCCTTTGCGAACTTTGCGTTTTTTGCGGACCATTTGCTTTTCCCGAGTCCCGAGACAGTCGCACACAGGGCCAGCCGCATCACCCCATCAACACCAGTTCCTCGGCAGCGGTGGGGTGGATCGCCACGGTGTCGTCGAAATCGCGCTTGCGCGCGCCCATCTTCACCGCAACCGCGAAGCCTTGCAGGATTTCATCGCTGGCCGGGCCGATCAGGTGGATGCCGACCACCCGCTCGTCGTTGCCCACGCAGACCAGCTTTATCAACGAACGCTCCGGATGCCCGGCAAGCGCGCCGATCATCGGCCGAAAGCGGCTGCTGTAAATCGTGACCGCATCGCCATGCTCGGCGCGCGCCTGCGCTTCGGTCAGGCCGATGCTGCCAATCGGCGGATGCGAAAACACCACGCTGGGAATGTTGCGGTAATCGAGGCGCGCATCGGGTTTGCCGCCGAATACGCGGTCCATCAGCCGGCGCGCGGCGGCGATCGCCACCGGGGTAAGTGCAGCCGCGTCGGTTACGTCGCCCACCGCGTAGACGTTTTTTGCCGACGTGTTCTGCCATTCATCCACCGCGATGAAGCCTTTCGCATCCAACGCGACGGACGCCGCATCCAGGCCGATAGCGATCACATTCGGCGCGCGGCCTACCGCCCACAGCAGGCAATCGAAGCCTTCGGCGACATCGCCGTTGCGGCAATGCACGCGAATGCCGTCGCCGTCGCGACTGACCTGATCGAGCTCGTGCCCGAACACCACCTCGACGCCGCGCGTTTGCATCGCTTCGAGCAGGGCATCGCCGATGTCGTGATCGAACGTGCGCAACAAACGCTCGCCGCGCACCAGCAGATGCACCTCGCAACCCAATGCCCGCAGCACACCGGCCAGTTCGACCGCGATGTAACCAGCACCGATCACCGCGACCTTGCGCGGCGCGGCGCGCAGGTCGAAAAATCCGTCGGAATCGATACCATGTTCGTTGCCGGCGATGTCGGGCCGGCGCGCATGGCCACCGGTGGCGATCAGCACATGCGCCGCCGACAGTTCCTGCGCACCCGCGCGCACCCGGCCATTGCCCAGCAGTTCACCGCGCTCGGCGATCAGGGTGATGCCCAACTCGTCGAAGCGCTTGCGGTAGCTGGCGTGGATGTTGCTGATGTACTGCTGCCGACGCGCGATGAAAGCCGGCCAGTCGAGCGCGCCGGGTTTGCGGTCAAAGCCAAGCTCTGCCGCGAGTTGCTGCGCTTCGGCCAACTCCGCCGCCAGCCACATCGCCTTTTTCGGCACGCAACCGACATTGACGCAGGTGCCGCCCAGCGCATGCGGTTCAAGCACCGCCACGCGCGCACCATGACGCGCGGCGCGAATGGCGCCGGCAATGCCGCCGGAGCCGGCGCCGAGGACGATCAGATCAAACGTTTTGGTATTCATGCGCGACAGTTTGCACTACCGCTACCCGATCGCACTACCCAAGGCGAAGGCGGGAATCGAAAAACAAACGGTCCGCAAAGGACGCAAAGGACGCAAAGGAAAGCGTGTAGTCCGCTTTCGCGCGTGGCGCGCAACCCGGGATTGCCCAATTCCATCCGCTACCACCAGGCGGTCCCGAGTTTCGGCCCCGGATCAAGTCCAGGGCAGGCTCTGCGGGCCTCAACCCAGGCTTCGCGCCGGGGAGGCTCATGCACGGCTTTGCGGTCATGTGGACATATTTCCATATTTCTGGAATCATGAAACAATGAACACGAAATCCGCCGTACTGGCGCTGCGCGCGCTCAGCCAAACCCATCGCCTTGCCGCCTTCCGTGCGCTGGTGCAGGCCGGGCCGGACGGCCTCAGCGTCGGTGCGTTGCGTGCCCGGCTGGACCTGCCAGCGGCCACCCTGAGCGCGCACCTGAATCAACTGCGCGCGGCCGGGCTGGTACTCGACCGCCGCGACGGCCGCACGATCCATGTCAGCGCCCACTTCGGGCACATGGACGCGCTACTGGGATTCCTCACCGAAAACTGTTGCGCGGGCGCGGTCTGCGCCGCCAGCCGCCCGGCTCGGAAAGCCCGATGAGTGAAACGCCGATGACTAAACGGGTGTTGTTCGTCTGCATCGAAAACGCCAACCGCAGCCAGATGGCGGAGGCGTTCGCACACCACCTCGGCGGCACGGCGGTTCAGGCGTTCAGCGCCGGCTCGCGGCCGTCGGGGCGGATCAACCCCAAGGCGCAGCGCTTCATGGCGGAACTGGGTTACGACCTGTCTACGCAACGCTCCAAATCGCTCGACGAACTCGCCGGCCTGAGCTTCGATGCGGTCATCACCATGGGTTGCGGCGATGCCTGCCCGTGGCTCCCCGCCCAGCGCCGCGAGGACTGGGCGCTGCGCGATCCGCGCGATCTCGACGACGATGACTACCGCGCCGTGCGCGACGACATCGGCACGCGGGTGCGCGCGCTGCTCGACTCGCTGTGAATCACCGCCGCCTTCCTGCCACTTTCCACGAGCAATTCCGATGAGCACGCCCCGCGCACCCAAACGCCTGTCGTTTCTCGATCGCTGGCTGACGCTGTGGATCTTCGTCGCGATGGCACTCGGCGTCGCAGTGGGCGAACTGTGGCCAAGCCTGCCAACCGCGCTGGATGCCATGCACATTGGTGCCACCAATGTGCCGATCGCGCTGGGCCTGATCGCGATGATGTACCCGCCACTGGCGCGGGTGCGCTACGAAGCGCTGCCGGCCGTGTTCGCCGACCGCCGCGTGTTGTGGCTGTCGCTGCTGCTCAACTGGGTGATCGGGCCGCTGCTGATGTTCGCGCTGGCCGTACTGTTTTTGCGCGATCAACCCGAGTACATGGCGGGGGTGATCCTGATCGGGCTGGCGCGCTGCATTGCGATGGTGATCGTGTGGAACCAGTTGGCGCGCGGCGACAACCAGTACGTCGCCGGCCTGGTCGCCTTCAACAGCGTGTTCCAGTTGCTGTTCTTCGGCGTCTACGCCTGGTTTTTCCTGAATGTGCTGCCGGGCGCGCTGGGACTGACGGCTTTCGCGGTGCAGGTGCCGTTCGCCACCGTCGCCGGCGCGGTGCTGATCTACCTCGGCATCCCGTTTGCGGCCGGCTTCCTGACCCGTCGCTGGTTGCGCCGACGCAAGGGTGCGCCGTGGTACGACCAGGTGTTCGTACCGCGCACCGCACCGATCACCTTGGTCGCGCTGCTGTTCACCATCCTGGCGATGTTCGCGCTCAAAGGCGGCGCGGTGCTGGCATTGCCGGTCGATGCGCTGCGCATCGCGCTGCCGCTGGCCCTGTATTTTGCCATCATGTTCGTGCTCAGCTTCTGGTTGTCGCGCCGCCTGGGCGTGGATTACCCGCGCAGCACGGCGTTGTCGTTCACCGCCGCCAGCAACAATTTCGAACTGGCCATCGCGGTGGCGATTGCCGCGTTCGGGCTGGCCTCGCCGATCGCCTTCGCCACCGTGATCGGGCCGCTGGTGGAAGTGCCGGTGCTGGTGATGCTGGTCAATGTCGCGCTGTGGCTGCAACGGCGCTGGTGGCCTGCGAGCTGATCGCGCTCAAATGCCGCGCCCCGGCGCGCACAACGCCGGGTCGATGATCGGCTCGCGCTGGCACAGCAGATCGGCCACCAGATGGCCGGTGACCGCCGACATACCGACCCCCATCATGCCGTGGCCGGTAGCCAGCATCAGGTTGCGCATGCCCGGCGCGGCGCCGATGAACGGCAGGTCGTCGATCGTCATCGGCCGCCAGCCGTACCAGTCCTCGACGTGCTCCGGGCCTTCGGGTGTGTGCAGGTATTCGCGCGCCCCGCGCACCAACGCGCGCAGGCGTGCCGGATTCAGGCAACTGTTGTAGCCGGAGAATTCCATGGTGCTGCCGAGCCGGAAGCCATCGCGCCAGGTGGTGACACACACGCTGCGTTCCTTGAGCACCAGCGGCCGGTTGGGCGCTTGCGGCGGCCGGGTGTAGGTGATCGAATAGCCCTTGCCCGGTTGGATCGGCAGACGCAGCCCGAGCTGGCGGCCGACCGTCGGCGACCATGCGCCCAGCGCAAACACGATATCGCGGGCACGGCGCGGACCGCGCTCGGTATGCACCGCGCTCACGCGATCGCCCTCGCGCTCGAAGCCGACCACCCGACAACGTTCTTCGATCATTCCGCCCTGCGCACGCACGATGCGCGCCAACTCGGCGACATAGCGATCCGGCCGCAGCCGGGCATCACCGGGGAAATGCAGGGCGCCGGCCAGACCCGGCAACAACGCGGGTTCTTCCGACGCCAGGCGACGGCTGTCCCAGGATTCCGCGCGAATGCCAAGACGCGCCAGCACCGGCACTTCTTCGCTCGCCTTGTGCATCGCTTCGTGGCTGCGAAACACGTACAGCAAGCCGCTGGCGCTGAACTCGCAATCCAGTTGCTGCTCGCGCACCAGCGCTTCGATCAGCGCGCGCGAACGTCTGAGCACCCGCGCCTTGGCCTCGCCGGTACGCAGCCAGTCGTCGCGATTGCAGCGCCGAGAAAACGCCAACAGCCAGCGCGCCAGCGCCGGGTCCCAACGCGGACGTACATAAAATGGCGCATCGGGCTTGAACATCCAGCGCAGTGCTTCGCCGATCATGCCCGGCGCTGCCAACGGTGTGGCATGGCTGGGCGTGAGCGTGCCGCAATTGCCATGCGAGCTGCCGCAACCCACTGTGCCCTGTTCGAGCACGCGCACCTGTCGCCCGGCCTGCAACAGGTAATGGGCGCAGGCCAGGCCGATCACGCCGCCGCCCAGAACGATTACATCGGAAGAATCCGTCATCGTTGCATTGTAGGGTAGCGCGCGGTTTTCGGCAGAGGGGGCGCGATAGTCGCGGCGATCCGGATGAGGCGAGCGCAGCGAAACCCATCAACACCTGCCCGGGACTCGGGAAAACGCAAAGAACGCAAAAGACGCAAATAACAGCGATGGGTGGGCGACTGTCGGGTTTCGCCGCGCTCCGCCCATCTTCTACTGGCTCGGCTTCGTGCTTTCCTTTGCGCACTTGGCGTCCTTTGCGGACCCAATCTGATTTATGGTTCTCCCGAGTCCCGAGCCCCGTCTTTTCTGGCAAACTTCACGCCATGGTCAATCTGCCCCCGCTGCAAATCCTTGCGGTCACCGACCGCCGTGGTCTCGATGATTTCATCGAGGTGCCGTTTTCGATCTACCGCGGCGACCCGAACTGGGTGCCGCCGCTGCGTTTGGAGCGGCGCGAAGCGCTGGCGCGCACGCAGCCGCTGTCCGAACATGCGCAGTGGCAGCTCTGGGTCGCCTACCGCGATGGCAAGCCGATCGGCCGGATCAGCGCCCAGGTCGATCGACTGCATCTGGAGCGGTATGCCGATCAAACCGGCTTCTTCGGTTTTCTCGAAGCACCCGACGAGCCGATGGTGTTCAACGCCCTGTTCGCCACCGCCGAGGCCTGGCTGCGCGAACATGGCGTGACCCGCGTGCGTGGGCCGTTCAGCCTGAACATCAATCAGGAAACCGGGCTGCTGGTCGAGGGTTTCGACACCCCGCCCTACCTGATGATGGGTCACGCCACACGCTACTACGAACGGCGCCTGCTCGATCTGGGGTATGTCGGTGTCAAGGACTTGCTCGCCTACGAGCTGGACGTGCCATTCGCGACACCACACAGCCTCGAAAACCTGCTGTCCCGCTTCGCGGGTCAGATCCACGTCCGGCCGTTCGACCGCAAACGCAAGGCGGCCGACCTGGAAGTCCTGCGCGATCTGTTCAACGATGCGTGGTCGGAAAACTGGAGCTTCGTGCCGTTCACCGCGGCCGAGTTCGCCGCCATCGGCAAGGAGTTGCTTCCGCTGATTCCGGCCGATTTCATCCAGATTGCCGAGATCGATGGCGAGCCGGTGGCGTTCATGGCGTTCATGCCGAACATCAACGAGGCGATCGCCGACCTGGCCGGCAAACTGTTGCCGTTTGGCTGGGCCCGGCTGCTGTGGCGGCTCAAGGTGCGTTTCCCGCATTCGGTACGGGTGTCGCTGATGGGGGTGCGCAAGCGCTTCCACCACACCCGGCTCGGCCCCACGCTCGCCTACGCGGTGATCAAGGCCGGCCTGCCGGCAGCGCTGCGCAAGGGCGTCAACCGCGCCGAAATGTCGTGGATCCTGGAAGACAACCAGGGCATGCGCAACATCATCGAAAGCCTTGGCGGCTATATCACCAAGCGCTACCGCGTATTCGACAAGGCGTTGGGGTGATGGCGAACGCAACACTGCCGGATGAAAAATTGCCGGACGCTAAACTGGCTTTCGTCGTACTGGCCGGCGAGCGCCCGGGCGGAAGCCCGTTGGCGTTGGCGATGGGCGTCGCCGCCGGGGTGCTGGTCGATGTCGCTGGGCAGACCGCCATCGAGCGCGTTTTCGCCGCGCTGCGCGCCAGCACCTTCACCGCGAACGGTGTGCTGTGCGGCCCGTTGCAGTCCATCGTGGCGGACAGCACACACTTGCAGGCGTTGCTGGCGCCCGGCGATATCCGCTGGCTGGCACCTGCCACCGGTCCGGCTGCCAGCGCCGTGTCGGCGCTTGAGCAACAGGGCAGTTACCCGGCGCTGATCACCACCGCCGATCACGCCTTGCTCACCGGCGCCATGATCGACGCATTTTGCCAACGCGCGCTGGCACAGGATGCCGACTTCGTGGTCGGGCTGGTGCCCTACGACTGCGTCCGCACGGCATTTCCGGAGAGCAAGCGCACGGTGCTGCGCTTCAGCGACGGCGGCTACTGCGGCAGCAACCTGTTCTGCGTACGCAGCGAGCGCGGACTCAAGGCGCTGCTGTTCTGGCGCCAAGTGGAA
>PGZC01000063.1 GCA_002839995.1 Gammaproteobacteria bacterium HGW-Gammaproteobacteria-4
GTTGACTCATCGTGATGCTCCCCGTCGTCATGTCCCCACCATGGAAAAGGGGACACTTTAGCTTTGGACAAAGGGGACATTACGGCTTTGGGCTAACAGCACCGAGCACAGCACTTGCGATAAGTCGCCAAGCCCGTTATCATTCCGCTCCTTTCTTTTCAGACCCGCTACTTGGGAACCCCATGAAGACTTTCAGCGCCAAAGGCGAAACCGTACAGCGCGACTGGTATGTCGTTGATGCCGCCGGCAAGACGCTGGGCCGCCTGTCCTCTGAGCTGGCGCTGCGCCTGCGCGGCAAGCACAAGCCCGTGTTCACGCCGCACGTCGATACCGGCGACTACCTGGTCGTGGTCAATGCCGAGAAGATTGCCGTGACCGGCAACAAGCTCGCTGACAAGAAGTATCACCGCTTCACCGGCTACATCGGCAACCTCAAGACGCAGTCGCTGTCGAACATGTTGCAGAGCCACCCGGAGCGCGTCATCGAAATCGCGGTCAAGGGCATGTTGCCGAAGAACTCGCTGGGCCGTGCGATGTACCGCAAGCTCAAGGTGTATGCCGGCCCGAGCCATCCGCACGAGGCGCAGCAGCCGCAGGTGCTCGACATCTGATCACGCGAGTTTCTCGCAACAGCACGTACATCGCTGTACGTACTTTTCAATAAACCAGGTTCAAACCAATGGTCAATCAGCAGTTCTACGGCACCGGCCGTCGCAAATCCTCCACCGCGCGCGTGTTCCTGCGTCCGGGCAACGGCAACATCGTGGTCAATGACCGCGTGATTGACGCGTTCTTCGGTCGCGAAACCGCGAGCATGATCGTGCGTCAGCCGCTGGAACTGACGAAGTTGACCGAGAAGTTCGACATCAAGGTCACCGTCAGTGGCGGTGGTACCACCGGCCAGGCCGGCGCCATCCGTCTGGGCATCTCGCGCGCGTTGGTCGAATACGACGACACGCTGAAGACCGAGTTGCGCCGCGCCGGGTTCATGACCCGTGATGCGCGCGAAGTCGAGCGCAAGAAGGTCGGCCTGCGCAAGGCTCGCCGCGCGACCCAGTTCTCCAAGCGCTGATCCTGTTCGACGTATCGCCACGGTGGCGATAGCCCGATTGGGGGATCGTCTAATGGTAGGACTGCAGACTCTGACTCTGCCTATCTAGGTTCGAATCCTAGTCCCCCAGCCAACACGAAAGCGTGTTCTTCAACCGTGTCTGGTTGGCCCGCAAGCAGGTTCGACGCCGCAGGCAGGACGCCGGAGGCGAACATCGCCGCAACGCGGCGATGGCCCGACAGGGCGGCGGGCAGGATAGCCCGCCGTAGCCCTAGTCCTCCAAACACCCAAGACCCGCCGCAAGGCGGGTTTTGTGTGTGTGGCCGACCGTAGCGAGCGGTAACAGCAGCGATCGATCGGCACGTCGCGGTGTAGCGCCACCTGTCGCCCACAGGGTGGGCTCCTACAAAAGTTCGCGACCCGCCCCTTGTAGGAGCCCACCTTGTGGGCGACCGGCCTGCCGGCAGGCAGGTCGAGCGCAGCGAAGGCGTAGGCCGCGAAGCGACCGCTGTTGCGAAGCGACTGACCGCGCGCACCGTCGACAAAGCCCTGCGTTACACTGCTGCCCCCGACATCGTTACCCAATTCCCTGCATGCATATCGAATCGTTCACGTGCCTGCCCGCCGCGCCGATTGCCGGGCAGCCCTGCGTGCTGGAACTGCTGCTGGCGATCGACGAGGCGCTGGTGTTCGCGCCGGATGTCGGGCTGGACCTGTTCGATGCCGGAAGCGAGGCGCCCGCGTATCGCTCCAACTTGTTGGCGCAGGTGCATGTCGGCTGGTTGCCGCGCGGCCATTATCGCGTGCGCTGGCTGTGTGCCGATGGTCTGGTGGCGCAGCGCGCACGCGCCAGCCTGCATTGCCGGCAGGCGATGCAGGAGGTGTTCATTGCCGCCGCCGAGTTGCGCTTTGCCGCTGGCGACTCCACGACCACGCCGACCGATTTGCAGGGACACTGGCAGGTCGCCGCCATCGACGACACTCCGGCGCTGGAACGGCTGAGCTGGCATCGCGGGCATGCGGACTGGTTTTTCCGGCATTTCGATCACGCCGCGAGCGTGATCTCGGACTACATGCTCGGCAACGCTCCGTTGTTGCGCGGCCGGGTGCTCGATGTGGGCTGCGGCGACGGCATCACCGCGCTCGGCGTTGCGTTGCGTTGCCAGCCCGAGCAGTTGATCGGTATCGATCCGTTCGGCGGCTTTGCGCGACTGCCCGAGATTCTGCAAAACAACGGCCTGTCGCCTGACGTGATCCCCGACGCGCTGACTTTCATGGACGCCGACGCCAATCACCTGCCGTTCGCCGACGACAGCTTCGATGTGGTGCTGTCCTGGGGATCGCTGGAACATATCGCCGGCGGCTACCAGCAGGCGCTGCACGAGATCCGCCGCGTGTTGCGTCCCGATGGCCTGCTGTTCGTGCACCCCGGTCTGTATTACGGCAATTTCGGCCATCATCTGGGCGAGTTCAGTTCCGAGCCGCATGTGCACCTGAAAAAATCGCCGCAGGCGTTGCGCGAACTGGTGTTCTCCGTCACGCCGGATTACATCGATCGCAGTGGCGAGTTCGCCAGTCCCGCGCAATACTGGCAGTGGTACCAGGAACTCAATCCGATCACCGTCGGCGGCTTCGAGCAGGAACTGCGCGCGCTCGATTTCGAGCCGTGGCGCGTCGCCATTCGTACCGAGGATCGCATCGAATACAGCCCGGAGTTGTTGCCATACCCGATGCAGGACCTGGCCACGCTGGAACTGTACCTGAGCTGCTACAACCGCAAGCATCGGCCCGGCAGCGTGCCGCTGGCGCGTATCGCCAATAATCCGAATCACTCAGGAAGCTCTGAACAAACGCCATCCGCCGTCATTGCGAGCGTTCAAGCCTTTGGCCGCGAGCCCGAAGGCCGTGGCGGGAAGCAATCCAGTTCTTTGTTTTTCCGAACATTTCTGGATTGCCGCGTCGCTTCGCTCCTCGCAATGACAGCTTGTTCAGAGCGAGGTTCGCCCCGGCATCGCCATGCATTATCTCGACGAAGGTCCGCGCGATGGCGAGGTGCTGGTGATGCTGCATGGCAATCCGTCGTGGAGTTATTACTGGCGCCACGCGGTGCTCGGCTTGCGCGATCGTTATCGCTGCATCGTGCCCGATCATGTCGGCATGGGTCTGTCCGACAAGCCCGATGATGCGCACTACCGCTACACCCTGCAATCGCGGGTCGCGGATCTGGATGCGTTGCTGCACCATCTCGGCGTGCGCGAGAACGTCACCCTGGTGGTGCACGACTGGGGCGGCATGATCGGTTTTGGCTGGGCGTTGCAACATGCCGCCGCCGTGCGCCGGCTGGTGCTGCTCAACACCGCCGCCTTCCTGATGCCGATGAAAAAGCGGCTGCCGTGGCAGCTCAAGCTCGGTCGCGATCTCGCCATCGGCGCATTGCTGATCCGCGGCTTCAACGCGTTTGCGCAGGGCGCCGCACGCTTTGGGGTACGCCGTCGGATGGCGCCGGACGAGCGTCGTGCGCTGGTGTCGCCCTACAATTCCTGGGCCAATCGTATCGCCACCCTGCGCTTCGTGCAGGATATTCCGTTGGCATCGGGCGATCCGGCCTGGGCGTTGGTCGAAGCCAGTGGCAAGCGCCTGCACGCGTTCGCTGACCGCCCCTGCTTCATCGGTTGGGGCATGCGCGATTTCGTGTTCGACCACCACTTTCTGGATCAATTCGTCGCCGCGCTGCCGCAGGCCGAAGTGCAGCGTTTCCGCGACGGCGGGCACTACATTCTGGAAGACGAAGCCGAGGCGCTGGTGCCGGCAATCCGCAACTTCCTCGATCGGAATCCCTGTAGCCCGGATTAGGCCAACGGCCGTAATCCGGGATGCCCACCACCCTGTCGTGATGCCATGAACTGCGAATCCAACATCGCCGCGGCGCTGGTGCGCATGGCGCGCCAGCAACCCGATGCCATTGCCCTGCGTTGCCCTGGTGCGCGCGGTGATGATGGCATGGCGCGTTACGACATTACGCTGACTTACGCACAGCTCGACCGGCGCTCCGATGCGATTGCGGCGGGGCTGGCGCGTGTCGGCATCGTTCGCGGCACTCGCGCGGTAGTTATGGTGCGTCCGGGGCCGGATTTTTTCGCGCTGATGTTCGCGCTGTTCAAGGCGGGTGCGGTGCCGGTGCTGGTCGATCCGGGGATCGATCGCCGTGCGCTCAAACACTGTCTGGGCGAAGCGCAACCGCAGGCGTTCATCGGCATCGCGCTGGCGCAGTGGGCGCGACGCATTCTGGGTTGGGGACGCGGCCATGTGCGCCAGTGCGTCAGCGTCGGGCGCTTCGGCTTTGCCGGGCCGAGCCTGCGCACGCTGGAACGCTGGGGTGCGGGCGCCGGGCCGCAACTGGCCGATACCGCGCCCGACGACGTTGCCGCGATCCTGTTCACTTCCGGCTCCACCGGTGTGCCCAAGGGCGTGGTCTATCGCCACCGCCATTTCATCGCGCAGATCCAGATGCTGGGCGCGGCGTTCGGAATCGAACCCGGTGCCGTCAACCTGCCGACCTTCCCGCCGTTCGCCCTGTTCGATCCGGCCTTGGGCAGCACCAGCGTGATCCCGGACATGGACCCGACCCGGCCGGCGCGCGCCGATCCGCGCAAGTTGCACGACGCCATCGCACGCTTCGCGGTCACCGACCTGTTCGGCTCGCCGGCACTGATGGCAGTACTGGCAGCGTATGGCGAACCCCTGCCTGGCCTCCGACGGCTGATGTCCGCCGGCGCACCGGTGCCGGCGGCGGTGGTGGCGCGGCTGCGTGAACTGCTGCCGGAGGATGCGAGGCTGTGGACGCCCTACGGCGCCACCGAGTGTCTGCCGGTGGCGGTGATCGAAGGCAGCGAGTTGCAGGCCACGCGCGCCGCCACCGAAACCGGTTCCGGTACCTGCGTCGGCCGGCCGGTGCCGCCGAACGAGGTGCGCCTGATCGCCATTCGCGACGATGCGATTGCCGACTGGTCCGAGGCACAACGCGCGCAACCGGGTGAGGTCGGCGAAATCACCGTCGCCGGCCCCAGTGTCACCGACGCGTATTTCAATCGCCCCGCCGCAACGGCGTTGGCCAAGATCCGCGAGCGCCTCGCCGATGGCAGCGAGCGCATCGTGCACCGGATGGGCGATCTGGGCTGGTTCGATCATGACGGCCGGCTCTGGTTCTGCGGTCGCAAAACGCAGCGGGTGCAAGCTGTCGATGGCCCGCTGTACACCGAACAGGTCGAGCCGGTGTTCAACACCCACCCGGAAGTCTTGCGTACCGCGCTGGTCGGCGTCGGCAACGCCGGCGCACAGCAGCCGGTGCTATGCGTGGAACTGCGCGCGCGCCTGCCGCGTCGCGAGCATCCGCGCATTCGCGCGCAGTTGCTGGCGATCGGCGCTCGCCATGTCCACACCGCACGCGTGCAGCGGATCGTGTTTCATCCGCGCTTTCCGGTCGATATCCGCCATAACGCCAAGATCGGGCGCGAGGCGTTGGCGCGTTGGGTCGCGACGCAGCGCGAGTGAGCGCGGCTTACGGCACGGTTGCGCAAGCGCTCACGGCAGCGGCATCGAGCAGCCAGTAGCGGCGGCGGTTGGCATCGCCCACCGCGATGGCTTGCGTTTGTACTGCGCAGTCCGGCAGTGCGGCTTCGGCGACCATCAATTGCCGCTGCGTCGGTCGTTGGCGCAGCCATTGCAGCCCTGCGGCAAACTGTTGTTCGGCGCTGCGCTTGAAACCGAACTCGGCGACCGGACCGACCGCCTGCAACAGGTTCTGTTCTTTCCACAGCACCAGGCCGATTTCGGTGTTCGGCCCGGCCAGATCGCGGGCGCTGCGCATCAGCGCGCGCGCCGAGTTCTGCGCATCCAGAATCGGGTGTACGCCAAAGCCGTAGCCCAGCCAAAGCACGCTCATGCCAACCGCCGCCGCGATCAGCACGCGCCGCACGCGCAGCATCATCGCTGCCGCCAGCACAGCGCCACCCAGCACCAGCAGCAACCACCACAGCGCATCGGAAGCCGGCGGCAAGCCGCGTTCGGATTCGATCTTCAGCTCGAAGTGCGGATCGCCCCACAGCGCGGCGGCACCGCCCGCGGCCAGCAACCCGCCGAGCAGCAGCACGAACGCGAACAGCAGCCGACGCAATCCGGCGCGTTCGCTCAACGCGGGCAGGTACGGCGCTGCGGCCAGCGCCAACGCCGGCAATGCCGGCAGGATGTACATGTCGCGCTTGCCGGTGCTGAGGCTGAAGAACAGCAGTACCGCAATGCCCCACAGCAGCGGCAGCCACACCCGCGCATTGCGCGCCTGCCACGCCTGCTTCCAGAGTGTGAGCAGCCACGGCAGCGCCAGTGCGAATGGCAGCCAACTGGTGGCGATCACCTGCGCGAAATACCACCACGGTTGCTGGTGACCCCAGGCATTGGCATAGCGGGTTGCGGTCTGCCGGAACAGCAGTTCATGCAGATACTGGCGGTGCGCCGGATCGCCGTCGGCCAGCGCCATCGTTGCCATCGGCAGCAGCCACAATGCAATCGCCAGCGCGAACATCGCCATGCCCGGCCACCAGCGCGCCTGTCCACGGGCAATGTCGGCCATGCCGCGGAAACCCAGCCGGCGCAGCGCGACAAACGCCGGGATCAGCAGCAGCGGCAGAAACCCCACACCTTTGGTGATGACGCCGAGCCCGGCCGCGAAGCAGCCCAGCAGATACGCACGCCGATCCGGGCCGAGCAACAGATGCCGCAGCAGGCCCCACAGGCTCAGCGTGATCAGAAACACGACGGTGGGATCGATCTGCGCGCGCTTGGCCTGGTACACGAATTGCGCGCAGATCAGCACCGCGCCGGCGGCCCACAGGCCGATGCGCGGCGAATACAGGCGCCGGCCGAGGTCCCAGGTCAGTGCCAGCGTCGCAAGCGCCGCCAGCAGCGAGGGCAGCAGAAAACTCCAGCGCCAGCTTCCGATCGCCTGGTAGGCCAGCGCCAGCAGCCAGAAGTACAACGGCGGCTTGTCGGCATACAACTCCTGCCCGCGCTGCGGGAACCACCATTGCCCTCTTTCCACCATCTGCCGGGCCACCAGCACAAAGCGCGGTTCGTCGGCCGGCCACGGGTCGCGCAGGCCGTAGCCCGCCGCCAGCACCAGCACGGCGATGGCGAAAAACCACAGGAGTTCACGGCGGTCGGGGGCGCTGAGTGGGGTCATGGCCGCAAACGATAGCAGGGTCTACGCGTTACCCGTCCTTTGGACTCGGGATTCGGGGAAGAGCGTAAAGCACATTGGGTCCGCAAAGGACGCAACGGAAGCAGAACGACAAACAGGCATCGATGTCGGCTCCGGCGCAAGCGCCTTGAGCCGACCTACGTGCGCGATGCCGTAGGTCGGATCAAGCGCCGAAGGCGCTGGGAGTCAGCACGCCGGCTGGAGACTCGGGAAAAGCGGTGGTCCGCAAAGGACGCGAAGGAAGCAGAACGACAAACGGGCATCGATGTCGGCTCCGGCGCAAGCGCCTTGAGCCGACCTGTGTGCGCGATGCCGTAGGTCGGATCAAGCGCCGAAGGCGCGGATCCGACATGGGAGTCAGCATGCCGGCTGGAGACTCGGGAAAAGCGGTGGTCCGCAAAGGACGCCAGGTTCGCAAAGGAAAGCCTACATATTGATTCGTTTTCTTTGCGCCCTTTGCGGACTATCCGCTCGTGCTCTTGCCGGGAGACGAGGGACTTCGTGATTGACGGGTTTTATCGCTGACTACGGGCTGCGTTTCAGCAGCAAGGCATAGAAAAATCCATCCATGCCGTCGTCGCCGGGCAGTCGTTGGCGGCCGGCGCCGCTGGCGTGGCCGTAACGCGCATCCAGCGGCACGGCTTGCGCATCGGGGGTGCGGGCGAGGAAGGCGGCGATCTGTTCGTGGTTCTCGGCGGCGAGCAGCGAGCAGGTGGCATACAGCATCCGGCCGCCGGGGCGCAGCAGCAGCCACAGTGCCTTGAGCAGGCGCGCCTGGGTCTTGACCAGCGCCGGCAGATCGCTGCCACGACGGTTCCACTTGATGTCGGGCTGGCGGCGGATGATACCGGTGGCCGAACATGGCGCATCGAGCAGGATCGCGTCGAACGGCGTGTTGTCCCACCAGCGCGACGGCTGTGCGGCATCGGCAGCGATCAGGGCGACGGGGATGCAATGGCCAAGGCGATCCAGGGTTTGCCGCACCCGGGCGAGCCGGCCCGGCTCCAGATCGATCGCGGTGAGTTCAACCGCGCCAGCCGCTTCCAGAATATGCGCCGATTTGCCACCCGGGGCAGCGCAGGCATCGAGGATACGTTCGCCGGGTCGCGGCGCCAGCGCTTCGACCGCGAGTTGCGCGGAGCCGTCGTGGACGCTGAGCCAGCCTTCATCCCATCCGGGCAGGGCGGTCGGCGGCGACGGCTGATCCAGGCGCAGCGCCATCGCCGGAAAAGCCGGTGCCTGCGCGTCAAGGCCAGCTTCGGTGAGCCGCGCCAGGGCGGCGTCACGGCTGGCGCGGCGCGAATTGACGCGCAGCCACTGCGGCGCTTGTTCGTTGTTGGCGGCGAGAATCTGCGGCCAGTGCCCAGGCCAGTCGCGGCGCAAGGCACGAAGCAACCAGTTGGGATGGCTGCTGCGGATCGCCTCGTCGCTGGACTGCGGCCACGGCTCGCGGGTGGCGCGGCGTAGCAGGCCATTCACCAGCCCGACCAGTTTGGGCTGACCCAGCGTGCGCGCGGCCTCGGCGGTGGCCGACAGCGCCGCGTGCACCGGCAGATTCAGGGCGTCCAGTTGCGCCAGTCCGACCAGCAACAGCGCGCGCACGGCGTTCTGTGTAGTCGGCAACGGCCGCGGCACCCAACTGTCGATCACGTATTCGTAGCGCCGGCGATGGCGCAGTACGGCAAACACCAGCGCCTCAAGCAGGGCGCGGTCGCGTGGATCGCTAATCACAGGCAGGCGTTCGGCCAGCACCGGGCGCAAGGAGCGGCCCTGTTCCAGTACCGCGACCAGGGTCTGTGCGGCCAAGGCACGAATCGCCGCGCCGGAGGTGTTCACGCCAGTCATGAAAGTTGCAATGCCGGGCGTGCGTTGAGGTACTCGCGTGCGGCCAGCGCCTTGCCGCCGTCACGTTGCACCGTGAGCAGGCGCAGCACACCCTGGCCGCAGGCGACATCGATGCCCTCGCGGCCCGCCTGCACCACGCTGCCGGGCGCAGCCGAAATCGCATCGCTCAGCGCGACGGCCGCATGGATGCGCGCCCGCTCGCCCACCAGTTCGACCTCGGCGATCGGCCACGGGTTGAAGGCGCGCACTTTGCGCGCCAGCACGGTTGCCGGCTGGCTCCAGTCGAGTCGCGCTTCGGCCTTGTCCAGCTTGTGCGCGTAGGTGACGCCGGCCTCGGGCTGCGCTGTGGCCTGCGGGAGCAAGCCGGCGCGCAGTGCGGTGAGGCCATCGCCCAACACCTGTGCGCCGAGTTCCGCGAGGCGATCGTGCAGGCTGCCGGCAGTGTCGGAATCGGTAATCGGTGTGCTTCGTTGCAGCAACACCGGACCGGTGTCGAGCCCGCGCGCCATCTGCATCAGGCACACGCCGGTTTCGCGGTCGCCGGCTTCGATGGCGCGCTGGATCGGCGCGGCACCGCGCCAGCGCGGCAGCAGCGACGCATGCACGTTCCAGCAGCCGTAGCGCGGGATCGCCAGCACCGCCTTGGGCAGGATCAGGCCGTAGGCGACCACGATCAGCAGATCCGGGGCGAGCGCGCGCAAGCTTTGCTGCGCGTCCACGTCGCGCAGGGTTTCGGGTTGCAGCACTGGAATACCAAGCGCTTGCGCCGCCTGCTTCACCGGCGAGGCAGTGAGCGTGCGCCCGCGTCCGGCCGGACGATCCGGTTGCGTATAAACGCCCACCAGTTCGCCGTGCGCAGCGGCAGCGCGCAGCGACGGCACGGCAAACTCGGGCGTTCCAGCGAACACCAGGCGCAGAGTTTGGGTCATGGGATCAGGCGGCGTCAGTTTCGGCGCGACGCTGCTTTTGCAGCTTCTTGCGCACCATCTCGCGCTTGAGTGGCGAGAGATAATCGACGAACAACTTGCCGTCCAGATGATCCATTTCGTGCTGGATGCAGACCGCCAACAGGCCATCGGCGTCGAGCTCGAATGCCTTGCCGTGGCGATCCAGCGCGCGCACGCGAACGCGCTCGGCGCGGCTTACCTTGGCAAAAATGGTGGGCACCGAGAGGCAGCCTTCCTCGCAATTTTGCTCGCCATCGCGCGCCAGGATTTCCGGGTTGACGAACACCAGCGGCTGGTTTTTTTCCTCGGACACGTCGATCACCATGAACCGCTGGTGGACATCGACCTGGGTTGCGGCCAGGCCAACCCCGGGCGCGGCGTACATGGTTTCGAACATGTCGTCGAACAGGTTGCGTAGCGCGTCATCCACCGCAGCCACCGGTTTGGCACGGGTGCGCAGGCGCGGGTCGGGGTACTCCAGGATGGATAATCTGGCCATGGTTTCGATAGTGGGGGCGCAAAATTCGCCGGACAAGTCACCAGGGCATAGTGTAACCGGCGAGCGGCGCATTTTCGTTGTGCCCGAACTTGGGCTATAGTCGGCACCGTCTGCCCGGTAAATCAGGAAGTTGGCCGCCATGCTTAAACGGCTTCTTGCAGTCTTTTCGATTGCGTTGTTGACGCTCGCCACCTATGCGGTGGCGCAGGATCTCCGACCCGATCACCCCAGTGCCTACACCGTGCGCAAAGGCGACACGCTGTGGGATATTGCCTCCCGTTTCCTGACCAAGCCCTGGCTATGGCCGGAAATCTGGCAGGCCAACCCGCAGATCGCCAACCCGCACCGGATCTATCCCGGCGACGTGATCAGCTTGGCCTACCTGGATGGCGAGCCGCGCCTGCAGGTGACCGAGCGTCAGGCCGAGATCCACGAGTATCCGATCAGCCCGATCCCACTGGCGCAAATCGAGCCGTTTCTGCGCGACCTGCGCATCCTCGATCGAGTCGATGACCTGCCCTACGTCATTTCGCTGGACGAGGGGCGCTTGCGTGGCGCGGCTGGGCAGTTGATCTACGTGCGTGGTTTGCAGGACGCCCACAACGGCGATACCTATGCCGTGGTGCGGCCGACGGTGCGTTATGCGCGCATCGATGACGGCGGCGAAACCCGGCGCACTCGCGCCACCGATCTGGATTGGCGCGGCAAGAGCGAGTACGGCATCGAGTGGTCCAAGACCTGGCGCGACGTCGCCAGCGGCGGCAAGGAACTGCTCGGCTATGAGGTGATGACCCAGGCGCGCGCGCAGGTGATCGCGATCGAGGGCGAGGCGACCAGTCTGCTGGTGCTCGACGAAGGCCGCGATATCCGCGAAGGGGATCGCCTGGTGGCGGTAACTCCGCAGCCCTACGATCTGGAATTCGTGCCGCATCCGCCGCGCGCGATTCCCGCCGGCGCGCGGGTCATGGCGGTTGCCGACGGCATCAACGCCGGTTCGCTGAGTGTGGTGTCGTTGTCGATCGGGGCCCGCGAGGGCGTCGAGAATGGTCAGGTGTATTCGATCTGGGGCGAGGGCCCCGAGGTGCCGGATCGGGTCAAACACGGCACCTACAGCGGCGCGGTGTGGGACAGCACCAAAGTGCCCGACGCGTTTTCCGGCCATGTGATGGTGTTCCGCACCTTCGACAAGGTCAGTTACGGCCTGGTCATGAATGGCGTGCGCCAGGTCAAAACCGGCTACCTGCTCAAGCAGCCCGATACCTATTGACGCGGTGGGCGACGTCTCGGCGCCGGAGCGCGCGCTGGCGTGGCTGACGCTGGTGCGCGCCAGCAACAGCGCGGTGTCGCTGCGCCGATTGATCGAGAGCCACGGCAACGCACCTGCGGTACTGGCCGCGGGCGCGTCCGCATGGCGGGCGGCCGGCTTGTCCGAGGCCAGCATCGAGGCGTTGCGCAAGCCCGACCCGGGCGCGTCCG
Source organism: Gammaproteobacteria bacterium HGW-Gammaproteobacteria-4 (assembly GCA_002839995.1). Lineage (GTDB taxonomy): Bacteria > Pseudomonadota > Gammaproteobacteria > Xanthomonadales > Xanthomonadaceae. Next base: position 12,072 of record PGZC01000063.1, read on the forward strand.
AGCGCGATCGCGTGTGGCTCGGCAAGGCGCCCAATCATGTCGTCGGTTGGGACGACCCCGACTATCCTGCCTTGCTGCGGCGTATTCCCAGCCCGCCGGCGTGTCTGTTCGTGGTCGGCGAGGTGGCGGCATTGTGGCAGCCGCAGATCGCCATCGTTGGCAGCCGCTCGCCCAGCGCCGGTGGCCGCGATAATGCGCGCGCATTTGCAACGGCCTTTGCCGGCGCCGGCTTGACGGTCACCAGCGGTCTGGCATCGGGCATCGATGGCGCGGCTCATGCCGGCGCGCTGGATGCGGGCGGGCACACCGTGGCGGTGATGGCCACCGGGCCGGATCGCGTGTACCCGCCCGGCCATCGCGATCTGGCGACCCGCATTGCGCATCGCGGCGCGCTGGTTAGCGAGTTCGCGCCCGGCACCGAGGCCCGCCGCGAGCACTTCCCCAGCCGCAACCGGATCATCGCCGGGTTGGCGCTGGGCACGTTGGTGGTGGAGGCCGCCGAGCGCTCTGGCGCGCTGATTACCGCCCGTCTGGCCGGTGACGCTGGGCGCGAGGTGTTCGCCATCCCCGGATCGATCCACAACCCGGTGGCGCGCGGCTGCCATCGCCTGATTCGCCAGGGGGCTGCGCTGGTGGAGAGCGCCGACGAGGTCATTGCCGCGCTCGGCCCGCTCGCCAGCGAGCTGGCGGATGCGTTGCGCACACGCCTGCATGACGGCGAACCGCCGCCGCTGGCGACCGCCAAAGCCGGTCACGAGGCCGACCCCGCCTACCGCCAGGTGCTCGATGCCCTGGCTTTCGACCCGGTCGGAATCGACCAGTTGGCCGAACGCACCGGATTGACGATAGCCGCCCTGTCATCCATGCTGTTGATCATGGAAATGGAAGGTCTGGTGAGTGCCGGGCATGGCCGTTACAGCCGGCGCGCCTGAAACGCCATCGGCGACCCACATGCACCGCACCGTTTTGGCGCAGGCTGAGGATAATGAAAGAAACCATATTGGATGTCCTGCTGTACCTGTTCGAGCACTACTTCTACGACGACCCGGATGCTGCCGGCGATCGCGAATCGATACTCAATGGCCCGATCTTTCAGGGGCTGACCCAGGCCGGCTTCAGCGCCGTCGAAATCAACAAGGCATTCGATTGGCTGGACGCGCTGGCGCGGCAGCGGCCGCAGACGGGTGCCGTGCGTCATACCGCGCAACCGGTGCGTGTCTATGCCGACGTCGAGCTGCTGCGGCTCGACCCCGAATGCATCGGCTTTCTGATGTTTCTCGAACAGAACGGCGTCCTCGACGGCGAGCAGCGCGAGCTGGTGCTCGACCGGGTCATGGCACTGGATCAGGACGAGATCGACCTGGACGATCTCAAATGGGTGGTGCTGATGGTGTTGTTCAATCAGCCTGGCGCTGAGGCGGCGTTTGCCTGGATGGAAGGCCAGATTTTCCAGGACGAGGCCGAGCCATTGCATTGACCTGCGGCTTGCAGGTGCGGCGCCATGGTTCCGTCGTTTTCATCCCCAAGCAACTGATCCAGGGGCGGAAATCGAGAAAGGTTCGCGAATTTCCGCTTTGCGTCGTAGGTCGGCTCAAGCCGCGCAGCGGTGCAGCCGACATCGGCATCGCGGTATTCGTTGACAATTCCGCAGGCTCCTGTCGGAGCCACGCCTACGGCGTTTGATCCGACCTGCGTTACTTCGCACCGATGACAAAACCCCGAGCATCCTGCGCCGACGGATGACCTTTGACGAAACCCTGGGTGGGGCGCAGCAGCGCTTGACACATCCGGCAAGCTGTGTGCTCACTAAAAAAGGGCGCCTCGAAAAAACGTGCTGCACGACCCGATTGCTGCGGCTGCTCCTGCGCATCCATGCGCCCGCAGCATTCGTACGTCCTGTACATTGTTGCGCGGTGCTCGGAATCCTCATGTACTGAATGTTGTCCGGTTCCTGCGATGCAGAAAACATGCGTGTGCAACACGCGAGGGGCAGGATGCCGAAAGCGACTGCTCCGGGCACCTTGCACTCGGGCCGCTCGCGAGATTTTTCGCGGTGCCGTGTGATCGGATTTTGCCTGCCCCGTGGCGGGCTTCATTTTGTTGTGTGTTTGTGGAGCATCACCAGCCATGGCCAAAAACCTGCTCATCGTCGAATCGCCGGCCAAGGCCAAGACGATCAACAAATACCTCGGCAAGGAGTTCCAGGTGCTGGCCTCCTATGGCCACGTCCGCGACCTGATTCCGAAAGAAGGCGCGGTCGATACCGAGCACGACTTCGCCATGCACTACGCACTGAGCGAAAAAAGCATCAAGCACGTCGATGCCATCGCCAAGGCGGCCAAGGGCGCCGAGGCCCTGTACCTGGCCACTGACTCGGATCGCGAGGGTGAGGCCATCTCCTGGCATATCGTCGAGATCCTGCGCGAACGCGGTTTGCTGGAAGGCAAGGTGCTGCACCGGGTGGTGTTTACCGAAATCACCCCGCGTGCGATCCGTGAGGCGGTCGCCAACCCGCGCCAGATCCGCACCGATCTGGTCAACGCGCAGCAGGCGCGGCGAGCGCTCGATTATCTGGTCGGCTTCAACCTGTCGCCGGTGTTGTGGCGCAAAGTGCAGCGCGGC
>PGZC01000064.1:0-15051 GCA_002839995.1 Gammaproteobacteria bacterium HGW-Gammaproteobacteria-4
GACGTGGCAATCCAGAAATACTCGGAGAATCAAGACGCTGGATTGCTTCGCTACGCTCGCAATGACGCCAGATGTGGCTTATTCAGAGGTTCCCAAAGGAAAACCCATATCTTGATTGGCTTTCTTTGCGCTCTTCGCGTCCTTTGCGGACATCCGCTCTTTTGCTTCCGCGTTGTTGCTCTGGCTCTTCCGAGTCCCGAGTCCCTGCGTTATCTCAAACCTGATCCCGGAACTTGCTGGCGGCCGGGCGTTGCGAGCGCTCATCGGCCTCGCGTTGCTCCTTGCGCTCGTCGGCGCGGTCGTCATCGGCCTGAAGGTGCCTGGCAACCCCACCCAGCGCCTTGGCGCGATTGCGTGCCTGCAACCAGAGTTGCCGTTGCGCGGCTACCGCCTCGCGCAACTGTTCGACCAGGCGCTGCTGAAACCCGATGGCGTCGCTGATGCGTTCCAGAAACTGCTGCCGGTTGAGCAATTCGCTCATGCTGTGCACCCCACGCGCGCCGTGCTGGTACTCGCGCTGAAACAGATGCAACTCGGCCAACTGCGCCTCGCCCTCGGTCAACGCCTGCTGCTTGTGGGCCAGCTCCTGCATAGCCGCATCGGCGGCATCAACCGCGAGTTGCGATACCTGCTGCATGGTTTGCGTGCGGCGGGTCATTTACGCCCCCCGGGGCCAACCGCCAACACCTGGTCGAGCTCTTTGACCGAAGCCGCAAGCCCGGCACGTTGATCGACGCTTTGCTGCAAAAAAGCCGAGATCTCCGGCCAGCGCGCAATCGCCTCATCGACACGCGGGTCGCTACCTTTTTGATATGCGCCTACGGCGATCAAATCGCGCTGCTGACGATACGCCGAGTAGAGCTGGCGCAAGCGCTGCGCCGATTGCAGGTGCTGCCTGGGAACGATAGCGTCCATCGCGCGGCTGACCGATCCTTCCAGGTCGATGGCCGGAAAATGCGCAGCTTCGGCAAGATCGCGCGACAACACCACCTGCCCGTCAAGAATGGCGCGTGCCGCGTCGGCTATCGGATCGTGGCGATAGTCGTCGCCCTCGGTCAGCACCGTATAAATCGCGGTAATCGAGCCACGACCGCTGGCATCGTTGCCGGCGCGTTCGATCAGCGCCGGCAGACGCGCAAACACCGACGGCGGATAACCCTTGGTTGCCGGCGGCTCGCCGATCGCCAGCGCGATTTCGCGCTGCGCCTGCGCGAAACGCGTCAACGAATCCATCAGCAGCAGCACCTTCTGCCCGCGATCGCGAAAATATTCCGCAATCGCGGTTGCCACCCAGGCACCGCGCAAGCGCGACAGCGGCGGGCTGTCGGCCGGCGCCGCGACTACCACCGCGCGTTTGCGCCCGGATTCGCCGAGCGTGTTTTCGACGAACTCCTTCACTTCGCGGCCACGTTCGCCGATCAGCCCGACCACGATGACGTCGGCATCGGTATAGCGCGTCATCATGCCAAGCAGGGTGCTTTTGCCGACACCGCTGCCCGCCAGCAAGCCCATGCGCTGGCCCCGGCCGACGGTCATCATGGCGTTGATCGCGCGCACGCCAACATCGATGGGTTCGCTGATCGGGTGCCGATCCATCGGGTTGATGGGCGCGCCGGACAGTGCGATCCGCGCCTCGCAGCGCAACGGACCACGGCCATCAAGCGCATTGCCGCTGGCGTCGATCACACGCCCGAGCAAGGCATCGCCAACGGCGATTTCGGAATGCCCCGGCCGCGGAATCACGCGCGAATTCGGGGAAATGCCGTGAACATCGCCAACCGGCATCAGAAACAATCGATCACCGGAAAATCCGACCACTTCGGTTTCAAGCTCGCGACCGTTGCCGCCCACGACGACGCAGCGGCCACCCATGGCCGCCTCGCAACCAACCGCTTCCAGCGCCAGACCAACGACGCGGGTAAGGGTGCCTTCGGCAACCAGCTCGATCCGCTCATTGGCGATGCGCACGCGCTCGCCCAGCCGCTCGCGCCAAACCTTGCGCCGTTGCGCACGCCGCGGGGCGACAGCGTCAGTCATCGTCCGCCGCCTTTGCCTGGTCCGGCGCGGACTGATCCGGCGCACGCTGATCAGAATCGGGCTTCTCGTCGGCCAGGCGCTGACCGCCAAGCACCGCGCCAACCACGCGTGCGAGCCGTGTTTCCACGCGCGCATCGATCCGCGAATGATCGGTATTGATCACGCAACCGCCACGCGAAATCAGCGGATCATCCAGCAATTGCCATGAACCGGCTGCATGCGCTTCACCGAGATGACTGCGGATCAGCAGCGCGTCGTCGGGATGCACGGAAACACGCACATCGCGTGCCGCCGCAGGCAATGCCGCCAATGCCTCGCGCACCGAAGCGATAACTTCATCGGGCGAGGTCTTGAGTTCGCGTCGAATCAATTGTCGCGCCACGGCCATCGCCAGCTGCGCGATGTCCTGCTCGACCTCGACATCGACATCGTCGAGCGGTCTTGCCAGCGCGCCGAGAATTGCAGTCAGTCGCGCCACCTGTTGCGTCAGTTCGAGTTTCGCCGCCGCACGCCCTTCCAGCAGTCCCTGCGCGTGGCCTTCTTCGCGTGCCTGAGCTTCCAGATCCTGCAAGTGGTGAACGCTCGCCGTTGCCCGCGGACGTTTTGCCTGATCGGGTGTGGCGAACTCCGGCAACTGCCAGCGCGACGCCTCGGACACATTATCGCGAGCAAAGGGATCAGACATACTCTTCGCCGCCACCGCCGAGGCTTATCTGCCCGGAATCGCCAAGACGACGCGCGATCAACAGGATTTCCTTTTGCGCACCATCGACCTCGCTCAGCTTTACCGGCCCCTTCACCTCAAGATCGTCGCGCAACATCTCGGCGGCGCGTTTGGACATGTTGGCGAAAATCTTGTCGCGCAACAGACTATCGGCACCCTTGAGCGCGATCACCAGGCGATCGGACGAGACCTCGCGCAATAGCGTTTGCAGGCTGCGATCGTCCAGACGCGACAGGTCGTCGAACACGAACATCAGCTCCTGCAACTTCTGTCCGAGGTTCTCGTCGCTCTTGCTGATCGATTCCATCAACGCCGCCTCGACCGATGTCTCCATCGAATTGAGAATGTTGGCGGCTGCCTTGTGACCCCCGACCGTGTTCGACTTGTACTTGTTGTTGTTGCCGGAGAACTGCTTGGCGATCACATCGTCCAGTTCCTGCAACGCATGCGGCTGGATCCCGTCCAGGGTGGCGATGCGCATGATCACGTCCGAACGTGCGCGCTGCGGCAGGAAGCCGATCACCTCGGCCGCCTGGTCGGGCTCCAGGTGCGCCAGGATAATGGCCTGGATCTGCGGATGTTCCATGCCGATCATTTCGGCGACCGCGCGGCTCTCCATCCACTTGAGCGACTCCATGCCCTTGCTGGCACGACCCTGCAGGATGCGCTCGATCAGGCCGCTGGCCTTTTCCTCGCCCAACGCATTGATCAGCATCTTGCGGATGTAGTCCTCGGCCGCCACGCCGATCGTGGATTGCTGCTCGACGACCTGGGTGAACGAATCGAGCACGGCGTCGGCCTGGTCGCGCGACACGTTCTTCAGCGCCGCCATCGCACCGCCCACCGACTGCACATCGCGCGCGGACAGGTGGCGCAGCACCTGCCCCGCCTCATCCTCGCCCAGCGCCATCAGCAACACCGCGGCGCGTTGACTGCCGGAAAGCGCGGCAGCGAGTTTGTTTTGCGGATCAGCTGCCATCTTCAGTCAACCAGGTCTTTACCACATGCGCCACCTGGCGCGGATCTTCGTTCACCATACGCTTGGCCAGCCCCACTTTCTGCTCGAAGCCGACCTTTGGCAAGGCTGGCAACGCCCCCCCGCCGGACATCGCCGGCCGGGCGCCATCGCCCGCATCCAGACTCTCGGCGCCGGCGAAAACCTGCATGGGATTGTGCGCCGGTGCCGGCGTCATCGAAACCAGCGAGCGCAGCAACGGCCGCAGCACCGACAATGCCAGCACCAGCAACACGATGGCACCCAGCACCTGCTTGCCGATTTCACGAATCGCCGGTTGCTGCCACAACGGCGGTGGCGGCAACGCCTCGGCATCGGGTTCGACATGGAATGGTGCGTTGATGACACTCACGGTATCGCCGCGCGTTTCGTCGTAACCCACCGCACCGCGCACCAGTTCCATCATCTGCGCCAGCTCGACCTGCGACAATGGCTCGGTCACCACTTCGCCATCCTCGTCGATGCTCGCCTTGTTATCGACCACGACGGCAACCGACAGCCGGCGGATGGTACCGGTCGGCTCGCGGGTACGGCTGATGACACGATCGATCTCGAAGTTGCGGGTCGCACTGCTGCTCTGGTCGGTCGGCGGCGGAGTTGCCGCCGTGGCGGCTGCCGTGTTGACGCCGACCGCGCCCGCCGGATCCGCTGCCGTCGCTTGTGCCGGCATCAGCGGCGGCTGATTGCTCAGCGCACCGGGCACGCCCACGCCATCGCCGCTGTTGGCGTTGCCGCGCTGCTGGTTCGACACCTGTTCGCTGCGCAACACGCTGGCGGCCGGATCGTATTGTTCGGACGTGCGTTCGGTCTCGGTAAAGTCGAGATTGGCGACCACCTGGGCACGCACCCTGCCCGGCCCCACCAGCGGCGTCAACAACTCGACGACGCGACCGGCATAGGCCTGCTCGACGTTCTGCATCACCCGGAAGCGACCGTCGGCAAGCGCCGACGAATCGTTGGCGCGGTTGGCGGTCAGCAGCTCGCCTTTTTGATCGATCACCGACACTTGATTGGGATCCAGATCCGGTACGCTGGACGCGACCAGATGCACGATGGCATTGACCTGCGCCATCTCCAGACGACGCCCGGGAAACAGGGTGACCACCACCGACGCCGACGCCGGCCGACGATCGCGCACGAATGCGCTCTGCTTGGGCAGCGCCAGGTGCACGCGTGATGCCTTCACCGGTTGCAAGCTGCCGATCGACGCCATCAACTCGCCCTCGAGCCGCTTTTGATAGCGCGCCTTTTCGGCAAAATCGCTCATCCCGAACGGCGATACCTCTGCCTCGGCGGCAACCCCGCCGGCGCTGCCTTGCGGCAGCCCTTGCGCCGCCAGGCGCAGACGCAGGCGCGCCACATCGCCCTCGGATACCAGAACGGCGGTGCCGCTGGCATCGAGCTTGAACAACTCGCCCGAGCTTTGCAGCGCCTGCACCACCTGGCTGGCGTCGCGCTCATCCAGGCCGGTATACAGCGGCGCCAGCACCGGGCTGCGCGACCACACCGCCACGGTGATACCGATCGCGATTGCGGCGGCAACCCCCAGCAACACCAGCAATTGCCTTACCCCGGGAATCTGGGCGAGGCCGGCCGGACCGGGCAGGCGTGCGGGAAGCCTTGCGGTGGGATTGTCAGCCATGATTCAAAACGTCTCCATCAACCGAACATCTTCTGGGGGCTCGGAACTCGGGAAAAGCGAATGGTCCGCAAAACACGCAAAGTTCGCAAAGGGAAGCCCATATCTTGGTTTGTTTTCTTTGCGTCCTTCGCGTCCTTTGCGGACATCGGCTCTTGCTCCTGCGTTGTTGCTCTTGCTTTTCCGAGTCCCGAGTCCCGAACATCACATCTGCAAGTTCATCACGTCACGATAGGCTTCGACCAGGCGATTTCGCACTTCATTCATCGCCCGGAACGAGAGGTCGGCCTTCTGCATGGCGACCATCACCTGCGGCAGCTCGGCGCCGGGTTCGCCGCGGGTAAAACGTTCAGTCAGCGACATCGCGGTTTTCATGCCGCCATCGACGTCATCGATCGCGGCGCGCAGCGCCTGCCCAAAGTCCACGCCCGGCTTGCCGGCCTCGGCCACTGGGCCAGTGGTGTCCAGGCCCGACTGCGCCGCCAGCGTGCGCATCTGGGTCAGGAGTCCATTGATGTCGATCTGGCTCATCGCGGCTGCCTCATGTCGAAATTCCGTCGCTCGTTGATGAAATGCGCATCGTGAGCCATCTCATGCACAGATCGTGCCGGCGCTTCCAATGGCGCCGTCGGTCACCGCCAAACCCTGTTCCCGCAGGCGTGCCAGCTTGTAACGCAAGGTCCGTTCGGAGATGCCGAGGCGGCGGGCAGCATCCTTGCGGCTGCCATCGCCCTGGCGCAGCGCCGAAATAATGGCGGCGTGCTCGCTTTCGCGCGTGCTCCGATCCAGACTCAAGTCTTCGCCGGCATCCGCGCCGTCGGCGACGGCCGGGCGAGCGCCCGTCGCGCTCGAAACGGCCGGCGGCGGCAGTGTGCCGGCCTCGAAGCGCAGCTCGGCAACATCCAGCACCGGCCCGGCACACAGAATCAATGCCCGCTGCAGCAGGTTTTCCAGCTCGCGCACGTTGCCCGGCCAGCGATAAGCGCACAGTGCCGCCTCTGCCGCCGCCGTCAACGTCGGCGCGGGCCGCCGACCACGGCAATGCCGTGCCAGCAAGGACCGGCTCAGCGGCAGGATGTCGCCGGGGCGATCGCGCAGCGGCGGCACGTGCAGCGGAAATACATTCAGGCGGTAATACAGGTCTTCGCGAAATTGCCCGGACACGACCTGTTCGCGCAACCGGCGGTTGGTGGTCGCCAATACCCGCACGTCCAGGGCGATCGCCCGGCGCGAACCCAGCCGCTCGACTTCGCGTTCCTGCAACACGCGCAGCAGCTTCGCCTGCAAGGCGAGATCGAGTTCGCTGACTTCGTCCAGCAACAAGGTACCGCCCTGCGCTTGCTCGAACTTGCCCGGATGCGCGTTTGCGGCACCGGTAAAGGCGCCCTTTTCATGACCGAACAGGACCGCCTCGATCATGCTTTCGGGTATCGCAGCGCAATTGATGGCCACGAACGGCCCCTTGGCGCGTGGCGAGCTGGCATGCACATGGCGCGCCACCACTTCCTTGCCGGTGCCGCTTTCGCCGCTGATCAACACGGTCGCATCGCTGGCCGCAACGCGGCGGGCGAGGTCCATCACCTCGAGCATTTTCGGGTCGGCGATCGCCACGCCCTCGCCCGCCAGGTTCGACACATGGGCCTTGGCCATGTTGACCAGTACCGCCGCCTCGAACGGCTTGACCAGATAATCGCTGGCGCCCTCGCGCATCGCATCGACGGCCTGTTGGATGGTGCCATAGGCCGTCATCATCACCACCGGCAGATCGGGGTGATGCTCGCGAATGCGGTGCAACAAGGTGCGTCCATCCATCGGCTGCATCTGCACATCACTGACCACCAACGCAAAGCCAGTGCGCTCGATCATGATCAACGCCTGTTCGCCATCGCTGGCACCGGCCGCAGCGATGCCGGCCAGATCCAGCGTTTCGCATAGCGCTTCGCGCAAACAGGCGTCGTCTTCCACTATCAACACGCGCGCATCATTCATTTCAGGCAACTCCCATGGCCAACGCTTCATGCAACCGGACCGAGCCACCACCCGGTAACGCGGTCGCAGACCGCGCCTCGGGCAGGCGAATTTCGAAAACCGAGCCGGCGTCGGATGTCTGCGCTACCACCACGTTGCCGCCATGCGCGGAAACGACACTGCGCACGACCGCCAGGCCAAGGCCGGTGCCATCGCTGCGCGTGGTAAAAAACGGCTCGAAAACGCGTTCACGCAGTGCAGTCGGCACGCCCGGGCCATCGTCGGCAACCGCAAGCACCACATCGCCACCTTTCCGGTGCGCGCCAAGACGGACCACCGCGTCGTGCGGGCTGACGCGCAGCGCGTTGTCGATCAGGTTGCCGAGCGCACCGACCAGCAACCCGGCATTGCCGACCAGCTCGGCGTTGCCGCTGCAATCGTCGACTGCCACCCGCGCTGCGCCCGACCCGGGCGAGACGTTTTCCAGCGCGCGCTGGATCAACGATGACACCCGTACGTACTCGCCCACGTCGTCGTGCTCGGCACGCGCGTAACGCAACATGTCGTTGATCAAACGATCGAGATGACGCAGGCGCTCGATCGTGCGACCACCCAGGCGCGCCGCCGTCTCCGGCGCAAGCGCGCCTTCGGCGAGACGCGAGGCATACAACATCGCCGCGCTGAGCGGCGTGCGCAGTTGATGCGCCAATCGCGCACTCATTTCACCCAATGCCGAGAGGCGCTGATAGTGCCCCAACTGGGCTTGCAGCGTTCGTGCCTGGGTGACCTCGGCCAACAACAGCACCGTGCCGCCATCGACGAGCGCCTGCTGCGACAAGGAAAACTCGCGGCCATCGCCCAGTTTCAGGTTGCCGCTGTCGCCCATCGCGCCGAACGCGCGGCCCGCAACGTCCGCCCATAGCTGGTCCAGCAACGGCTGGCCGAACAGGGCGCGCGCGGTGGCATTGGTTTCCAGCACACGGCGCTCCGCATCGAGTACCACCACGCCGCCCGGCAACGCCTCCATCAGCGCCTGCATCCGCTCGGCCAGGCGTTCCTTTTCGGCCAGTTCGCGCAGTCGCGCGCTGTGCGCCGCCGCCAGTTGCCGGCTCAAGTCGGCAGCGCGGCGCTCCAGTTCCTGATACGACTCCGCCAGCACGCGAGAGGTGTCGTTGAACAGCGCGAACGCCTGCGACAGTTCCAGTACGCGGGGATCGGTCTGTGTCTGCATGCGCTTCTCCGGCTACTCGGAAAGAGTGACCCGGGAATGGCGAAGCGAAATCCGTGCCAGCGCAATTTATTGTTATGGATCAGATCGTTGGATAGTCTGCGGATGCGTCGCGTCAATTTACCGTCGGGTCGGGACCGGGGGCCTTCGCATCGCTCGGTCGGTCGCTTCGCGACACAGGCTTCGCCTGTCCCGCCCTCGACCGCTTCGCAGTTACGCGGGGCTTCGCCCCGACGCTTCGCTCGGTCAGTCGCTGCGCGACAGCGCTCGCTACGCGAGCTATGCCTTCGCTTCGCTCGGTCGCCCACAGGGTGGGCTCCTACAGGTAAGTGCGACGGTTATTTTGTAGGAGCCCACCCTGTGGGCGACCTGTGCATCTGGCGGGTGCGGCAAGCCTCCCGGGCAAGCACGCCCAAGGCCCGCCTCAAAAGTGCATATCCGCCGTGGTCATCTCGTACTTGCGCAGCTTCTCGACCAGCGTGGTGCGCTTGACGTGGAGCAGCTTGGCAGCGCCGGCAACGATGCCGTCGGACAACGACAGGGCCTGCCTGATCAGGTTGACCTCGATCTGGGCGAGATGATCGCGCAGATCGATGCCATCGTTGGGCAGCAGCATGGCGCGCTCCTCAAGGCTCACGCCTTCGCATTCGCCCACCGCAACGGATGCCTCGACCGCCGCCGCCATGGCGTGATCGTCGCCACAGCGATAGCGCTGCGGCAAATCGCGCCGCTGCACCGGCGTGCCTGGCGACATGATCGCCATGCGCTCGACCAGATTGGCGAGCTCACGCACGTTTCCGGGCCAGTCGTAAGCCGTCATGGCGCGCAGCGCGCAGTCGCTGAACGTTGCCGGCATCAGGCCGCGTCCGCGCAAGCGCGAGCTGAACTCGGCGATCAACTCCGGCAAATCGGCAATGCGCTCGTGCAACGACGGCATTTCAATCGGGAATACGTTGAGACGATAGTAAAGGTCTTCGCGGAAGCGATCGCTGGCGATCGCCGATTCCAGGTCGCGATGCGTCGCAGCGACGATGCGCACATCGCAGTGTTGCGTGTGGTTGCCACCAACGCGTTCGAACACGCGCTCCTGCAACACGCGCAGCAACTTGACTTGCATCGGCATACTCATATCGCCGATTTCGTCGAGAAAAAGGGTGCCACCCTCGGCCATTTCGAAGCGACCCTTGCGGGCACTGACTGCGCCGGTAAACGCGCCTTTCTCGTGGCCGAACAACTCGCTTTCCAGCAATTCCGCCGGAATTGCACCGCAGTTGATGGCAACAAACGGCTTGTTGCGGCGGCTCGACATCTGATGCAGGGCGCGCGCAACCAGCTCCTTACCGGTGCCCGAAGCACCGAGGATCAACACGCTGGTATCGAAATCGGCGACGCGGGAAATCAGGTCGCGGATCTTGCGCATCGGCGCGGAGCTGCCAACCTGACGCATGCCGTCGCCAGCCTCGATCGGCTTGACACCACCCGCTTGCGCCATGAGTTCGGCGAGCGGCCTTGCCAACGGATACTTCGCCTTGATGCCACCGCCAAGACGTTGCATCAGCATCAATGCGGCGGACGATTGCTGCGCGGCGACAACCACCGCCTTGCCGGCGTGCGGCGCCAGGACCTGGTGCCACGCATCCAGATCGGCATCGGCAGGCAGATCGCCGATGAGGATCGCGTCCGGCGCGCCATGCAGCGGCGGTTGCACGCTGCCATCGCACGACAACACATGCGTCGCAAAACCCTGATCGGCCAGCGCGCCGGCAACACCTCGCGCCCCGATCAAATCGACCACACACACGACTGTCCGATCCATCGCACACTCCCCGCAAGACTAACGGAATCGGGCTCCCCAAGCGGATCGCCAACGCCCCCGCAACACAGCGCCCGAATGCCTCAACGCGTAGACATAGTCCTGCGCAATGTGCAAAAAACATGTGGGCTACCGCACATAACGATGCAGTCACGTTGCGCTCGCTGCAAAATTGCGACACGCATTGCGATGCGCACTGCAATGCGCGTCACAGTCTCCCGGCGGTGCATTCCACGTGCTGCGAAACGCGCCGGAACGAAGTGATACGCGCATCACACGCGGATCGGAACGCGATCACTCTTCGCGCGAAGTGCGTCGATCGATCGCGATCTGGCGGCGGTGATAACGGAACACCAACCGATCCAGCGCTTCTTCAATGACTGGCCCGATATCCTGAAATGCCAGCAGTACCCGGGCTTGATCAGGCAATGCGACGACCTGCGCCGGCAGCTCGAGCGGCATCGCCCGGCAGGCATCGAGGTGAATGTAAACCGTCACCCACTGTTCACCGACCAACCGTTCCGATCGCGCAACGCTCAGGCCATGGGCGTTGAAGCGCACGCGCATTCCTGCTGGCGGCAGCTGATCGCGCGCCACCAGCCGCTGCACCAGTTCCAGCAGCAGATTGACCTTGGCATCCAGGCGAACCAGCTCGCCACCGCCCTCGTCGTCGGCCCCATCGGCGCGATGCTCCTCGACCGCGGAAACGAGATTGAGCACGGTCAGATTGGCATCGCGCAGACGCATCAATGCCTCGCCGGTAGGCAATGCCGCCAGCGGCCGCCACTCGAAACGCAACTCGCCTTCATAGGCCAGTTGTTGCGCAAAGCGCTCGGTAATCGTGTCGTTCACGGCTCACCTCGCCAGAAAGATCGGGTCAGGGTCGAATGCGCCTACGTTAGCTTCGCAGGTCGGCTCAAGCGCCGCAGGCGTGGAGCCGACACGGTCGGAGATGGCGCGATGCGATCGATTCTCCGAACATCTCTGGATTGCCACGTCGCTTCGCTCCTCGCAATGACAGCTAAAGGCATAAACCCTGTCTTGATCGACACCTATGATGCGCCCTGATCGCGCGCAATGCTCTGGTAATCGCGCATTGCACGCTGGCTGTGCTGGCTGTCGCGCCATTCATCCGCCAGGCTTTCGCGCCGGTTTCTGACCAGCGCGATCAGCGCATCGTTGCGCGCCAGCAGCAACGCCAGTCCGTCGCTATCGAGGTTCGGTCGCGCGCATGCCTGCTCGACCAGAACCCGGCGGCGGGCGTCGAGCGCCGCGAGGCCGGACCAATCGTCGCGCAGCGCCGCCGCATGCATGGCAGCGGTCAACGCCAATGCGTCATCCAACGCGCTGGCAGCGCTATCGTTCAAGCGCCGGCCGCGCAAATTGGCCTCCAGCAGGCGCCGCGCCATGTATTCGTACAACGCATCGAGGTTGCCCGATACCGACGCGTCATGGCTGTGATCGAGACTGGCACGCAGACCTTCGATCAGATTGATCGCCTTGGACACGTTTTCACCTTTGCTTGCCACCTCGCCACGCTGCATGGCCCCTTGTGCCTGCGCGATCCGGTCGAGCGCGCCTTCCATCATCAACTCGATCAGCCGGTGCGGGCTGGCGGCCTCGACGTCGCCGTGTACGGCAACGGTTTGATATTTGGCGATGGCACCGTATCCACTCATGTTCGCTGCATCCTGCCCATGGAAAATGATCAGCCGTTGCCGGCAGCGGCTCCGGCCAACTGCTGGCTGAGGAAATCGCCGGTGGATTTCAGACTGGCGAGCAAGCCGTCGAGCGCGGTGAATTGGGCGCGCAACCGGCTCTCCGTTGCCGCAATCCGTAAATCCAGGCGTTCTTGTTGGTTGTCCAGCTGGCGTTGACTCGCCGTGAGGCTGCTGCTGCGTGTGGCGATCGCACCCTGACTGCCAAGAAAGCGATCGAAGACCCTGCCCAGCTTCTGTCCCAGCGGCGAGTCCGCAGAAAATGCGGTAGCCACCGCACCGGTGTCGTCATCCAGCGCCTTGCTCAGGACTGTCGCATCAAGCGACATGGAGCCATCGAGATTGAAACGCAAACCCAGATCGCTGAGCGACTCGATGCCCGCTCCATTGCTGCGGCTGGCCAATGCCTGACTGATGTCGTTTTGCACTGCGCGCAAGGTCGAATCGCCGAGCAATGGCCCCGCCGACCCGGTATTGGCGTTGAAGCTCGCCAATTGTCGGGAGGTGGTTACCAGCGCATTGAAACGTGTGGCCACGTTGCCGATTGCCGCGACGACGCTGGCGCGATCGGAGAACACCGCCACTGTGATCTGGGTGCCGGGTTTGGCCGATACCAGATCCAGGGTAACGCCGGAAATGGCGGTACTGATCCGGTTGTTGCCCGAGCTGACCGTGATGCCGTCGATCACTGCCTGCGCATCGGCGGCAGCGGTGATCTCGCTCAAGCCATTGCCAACTCCGCCAGCGACGAACGTGAGTGCTGCAAGTCCGCCATCGCCACCGTTGGCGGTAACGCTCACCGCCCCGGCCACACCGCTGTTGCGCGCGGTCAGCACCAGATGCGCGCCATCACTGCCGGTCACGATGGACGCGTTGACCCCCGGGTTGTCGGGCGCGGCATTGATCGCGTCGCGGATGGCCGACAACGCATTGTTGCTGCTGTCGAAGTTCAATACCGCGCTGTTGCCATCGACTGTGATCGTCAGCGTGCCGGTGCCTACCGCCGTGTCGGCGCTGGCGACGGGCCCGGATGACAATTTTTGCGAAGCCGACAACGACAACACCTCGACCGAAAACGTGCCGCTATTGGCGGAAGGGGCTGCTGTCGCCTTGACGACCGCGCTGTCGCTGCTGGACGCGCTGCGTTGCTGAAATATGCTGCCGTCGCGCAACGATGCGAAGGCCGTCTTGAGCCCATCGAGCGCCGCGCTGAGCTGACCCAGTGCCGACAACTTGGTGTTGACCCGTGTCCGCTGGGTATCGATCTGCTGCTGTGCGGGAGCGCGTTCGACGGCCACCAACTGGGTCACCAACCCATTGATGTCCAGACCCGAACCAATGCCAGGAACCGAAATGCCTTCCACGTTCGTTCTCCGATGCAGCAATCAAGCAAAGCGCTGCGATCAACCCTCTGCCTGTTCCCAAAGCACAGAGTGTGCCAACGCCAGGATGGCGCTGTGCTTGCTGCCTACCTGGCCACCGGTCGCCGCTAACCACAATACTGTTCGGTTAGGGATGCTCTGAACAAGCTGTCATTGCGAGGAGCGGAGCGACGTGGAAATCCAGAAATACTCGGAGAATCAAGACGCTGGATTGCTTCGCTACGCTCGCAATGACGCCAGATGTGGCTTATTCAGAGGTTCCCTAACCGAACAGTATTGCCGCTAACCACGGCATGACCGGCAACACGCAAAAACGGGGCGGCAATTGCTTGCCGCCCCGCGTCCTTGCCGACAACACTACTGGGAGCGTCTTGACGCGCTGCCGCTTATCGCAGCAACTGCAAAACCGCCTGTGGCGACGAGTTGGCCTGCGACAGCACCGTGATACCCGCGGTTTGCAGGATCTGCGCGCGGCTCAGTGCCGCCGTTTCCGATGCGAAATCGGCATCCTGAATGCGCGAGCGCGAGGCCGACAGGTTCTGCGAAACCGCCTGCAGGTTGCTGATCGTCGATTCGAAACGGTTCTGGATGGCACCCAGGGTGCTGCGCAGAGAACTGACAGAAGACAGTGCCGAATCGACACGATTGATCGCATCGTTGGCGTTGGCCACCGTGCTCACGTTTACCGTCGCCAAGCTGTTGGTGTCCTTGGTAACCGTCGCGGCAAGGCCGAGGTCGGCAAACGCACCGGTGAAGCTGATGTTTTCGGCGGCGCTGACCGTCAACGTGCCACGGTTCACCCCTACCGCACCGGCAGCAATACCACCCGTGCCGCTGCCATTGACGGTTTGCGTGACCGCGATATTGCGGCCGTCCGCTGCCGACAGCGTGAGATTGCCGCTGGTGCTGTCGAAGCTGGCGGAAACGCCGGTCTGGGTCGAGAACAGGTTGATCTGGGTTGCGAACTCACCACCGGTGAGCGCGGTATCCGCAGCCTGCCCTGCAAACACGGCAACGCCATTGATCGACAAGTCGACCGTGTCGCCTGCGGTGCCACCGGCGGCGACAAATGCGGCCGTCACCGAATTGCTGGCAGTTGTGGTGAGGCCTGGCACGCTGGATGCGTTGATGGCCGCTGCCTTGGCAAAGGCGCTGTCGGCCGTCTGGCCCGCACCTGCACCGGCCACCGAGGCGCCGATCGAAACTGCGGTACCGGTACCGATGGCAACGGTGACACCGCCCGCTGTCAGGGCATTGGCAGTCACCGCCGTGCCGGTGGAGGTGGCAATCTGACCGATCTGCGAGGCACGCACGCCGGTGCTCAGATTGACGCCAATCGTCTCGCCGACGTTGGCGCCGACCTGGAAGTTGGCATTGCCGAAGGTGCCGTCGAGCACCTTGAGGCCGTTGAAGCTGGTCTGCGAGGCAATACGGTCGATTTCGGCGATACGCTGCTGCACTTCCTGATCGAGCGCGGCACGATCGGAAGCCGAGTTGGTGGCGTTGGCCGACTGCACGCCGAGCTCA
>PGZC01000064.1:15189-18143 GCA_002839995.1 Gammaproteobacteria bacterium HGW-Gammaproteobacteria-4
GACAGGTTGCGCTGAGCATTCAGCGACTGGATGTTGGTGTTGATGACTTGCATGAGAGTTCTCCTCGATCGGAATCAAAAATGTCGGTGTGTCCTACCGACCTGGGTACCGCATTCCGGCGGAGCTCCCGAATGGGTGTATCGCCGCCTCAGGAGTGGTAACGGCGCGAGCCAGAAAAACTTGAGCGATAAATAGCAAAAAAGTCAACGCGGGCCTGTGCTTGAGGCCACAATCAATGAATCGCGACGCGCGTTCGGCAGGGCACGGAAAAACTTTAGGGTGCGAAAACCCGGATTTTTTGTGGGGGCCAGCCCCGAGGATGGGTAGCTGTAGCCCGGGTTGAGGCCCTCAGGGCCGGCCGCTCCTGCGCATCCATGCGCTCGCGGCACTTGCACATCCATGCGCGGCGAAACCCGGGACCCGCGCGCGGATTCGTCATGGTCCCGGGTTGGACCGCTGGCGCGGAGAACCCCCGGGTTTCGCCGCTGCGCGGCTCTACCCGGGCTACAACAACGCGGCGACAAGCAATTCACGGATGCTGGCCTGCAGGCGCGCAGCGCGCTCGGGCAACCAGGCAAAGCTGGCCTCGTCCATGTAGTTGCGCTGTGCCAGTTCCAGTTGCACGGCATCGATGCCGGCGTCGGGCTGCCCGTAATGGCGTGTGATGTAGCCGCCCTTGAAGCGGCCGTTGGCGACCCACGAGTACGCGCTCTGCGCCGCGAGACACGCCTCAATGCGCGCCTGTCGCTGCGGATCGCAACTGCGGCCGTCGGCAGTGCCGATATTGAAGTCGGGCAGCCGGCCATCGAACAGGAACGGACACTCGCCACGGATCGAATGCGCTTCCCACAGCAGTACCCGACCGCGCATGCTGCGCAAACGGTCCAACTCGTCGGCAAGCGCCGCGTGGTACGGCTGCCAGTAGCGCTCCCGCCGCTCGGCCATCTCGGCAATATCGGGCGCCTGCCCATCGCGATAGATCGGGCTGCCGTCGAAGCACTGCACCGGGCACAGACCGGTGCCGTTCCGCCCCGGATACAGGGCTTCATCGTCCGGCGGCCGGTTGAGATCGACCAGGTAACGCGAATACTGCGGGATCAGCAGCGATGCGCCCAGCTCGCGCGCGAACGCGTACAGCCGTCCCACATGCCAGTCGGTATCAGGTAGCGCACGCGCGGTTTCGGTGAGCCGCTGCTCGAACGCCGGTGGCACCCGCGTGCCATCGTGCGGCAGGCTGATCAGCAGCGGCGCCGTGCCGCGTTCAAGGGTAAACACGTTCATGCGCGGATTGTACGTGGCTGCATCGCCAGCGCGCTCGTACCCGCGCGCAACGCACCAACGGCCGCAACCGCAGTCGAGACCACGGCACGCCCGGTTATTGACAGTGCAATGAAAATGCGGGAACTTGCACGCGGTAGGCAACGCGATTGACGGGCACGACCGGCTACCAACCGAGGCGCCACATGCGTCCAGCAGGATTGACATGAACTGCGCCGACACACCGCCCCGCGACAGCGCTGCCGTGTTCGACTCCCCGTTCGCCATCCACAATCGCGATGGCCGCGGCGCGCTGGTGCTGGTGTGCGAACATGCCAGCAACCGGATACCGGAACCTTACCAGCGACTGGGCCTGAGCGAAAGCGATCTGTTGCGTCACATCGCCTGGGACATGGGCGCGCTGGAAGTGGCGCAGGCATGCGCCGAGCGCCTGGACACGCCGCTGATCAGTGCCACGTACTCGCGGTTGCTGATCGACCTGAACCGGCCGCTCGACGCCGACGATTCCATCGCGGTGCACAGCGAAGACACCGCCATCCCCGGCAACCGCGCGCTCACCGCCAGCGAGCGTTGCCTGCGCCAGGATGCGATCTACCACCCGTTTCACGACGCGCTCGAACGGTTGATCGATGCGCGACTGGCGCGCGGACAGGCGACCACGCTGCTGTCGATGCATTCGTTCACGCCCAGCTATCACGGCATCGCCCGCCCCTGGCACATTGGCGTGCTGGCCGAGCACGACCGCCGCCTGGCCGATGACCTGCTGCAGGTGTTTCGCGCCGACTCTGGCCTGTGCGTCGGCGACAACCAGCCATATGCCCCGATCAATGGCGTGTATCACAGCATGAACCGGCACGGACAACAGCGCGGCCTCGCCTGCGCCATGATCGAATTGCGCAACGACCTGATTGCGCACACCACCACGCAACGCGCCTGGGCCGACCGCCTGTGCGCCGCGCTGACGCCCGCGCTGGCAAGGCTCCACAGCGACGGATAGCAAGCGATGTACCAATAACGCACCGGAGCCATCGTTCACTGGGAGGGAGCGCAACATGTCCAAGCAATCGGGTGTGAGCTATACCAACGTCGACAAGAGTTATTTCGAGAAACGCGGGCTGCGCCGCTATGCCGGCGTGTGGTCGCTATGGGCGCTGGGCGTGGGCGCGGTGATCTCGGGCCATTTTTCCGGCTGGAATCTGGGCCTCGCCAACGGCTGGGGCAGCATGTTGATCGCCACCATCATCATCGCGGTGATGTATCTGGGCCTGGTCTATTCCATCGCCGAAATGGCGCCGGCAATGCCGCATACCGGCGCCGCCTATTCATTCGCGCGCAGCGCCATGGGGCCGTGGGGAGGCTTTCTTACCGGGCTGTCGGAAAACGTCGAATACGTGATCACCCCGGCGGTGATCGTGTTCTTCATCGGCAGCTACATGAGCAGCATCTTCGGCACCCCGGATGCTATGCAGCCGCTATGGTGGGTCGGTTTTTACGTGGTGTTCGTCGGTCTCAACATCATCGGCGTCGAGCTGTCGTTCCGGGTCACTTTGGTCGTCACCCTGCTGGCATTGGCGTGTCTGGTGGTGTTCTGGTTCAGTGCGTTGCCGCATATCGATTTTTCGCGTTGGGCGATGAACGTGGCCAGCGATGGCTCGGCGCTGCCGGACGGTGGCGGG
>PGZC01000100.1 GCA_002839995.1 Gammaproteobacteria bacterium HGW-Gammaproteobacteria-4
GGCGATATTGTCGCTGGCTGCCGGCTTTCGGTTGTCGAATGCCATCTCGATGTCCAAAACCACTTTCTGTGTGATCTTGCGTTCCCAATCGTAGATGCCAATGACGCAATCGATTTCCAGCGCTTCAATGAATACTTTGTCCATCTGCTTAGGCCTGTTGGCGAGCGAACACGATGCCTATTTTGCCGGAACCGGCTGCGGCACCGCTGCCAACCCCGCCATATCCCAACGTGGTTGCACCGTGATCGCCAGCGGCTCGCTGGCCCCGGCGGCAAGGCGCAGGGCGCCGGCAAACGCGATCATGGCGCCGTTGTCGGTACACAGTTCCGGCGGCGGAAAACACACGCGCACGCGCAGGCGCTCGCCCAGCGCCAGCAGCCGTGCGCGCAGACGGCGATTGGCGCCGACGCCGCCGGCCACCACCAGGGCTCGAGCATTACCCTGCTTGAGCGCGCGCTCGCACTTGATCGCCAGCGTGTCGGCCACCGCATCCTGAAAGGCATGGGCGATGTCGGCGCAGGTCTGCTCGCTGCGATCGCTGCGCTCAAACGCCAGCATCACCTGCGTCTTGAGCCCGGAAAAGCTGAAATCCAGTCCGGGGCGATCGGTCATCGGCCGGGAGAAGGTGAATACGCCAGCGCGCCCACGTTCGGCCAGCGCCGCCAATTGCGGGCCACCCGGATAGGGCAGGCCCATCAGCTTGGCGGTCTTGTCGAACGCCTCGCCGGCGGCGTCGTCCAGGGTTTCGCCGAGCAGGCGATAGTCGCCGACGCCCTGCACATCCACCAACTGGGTGTGTCCGCCGGAAACCAGCAATGCCACGAATGGCGGCGCGGGCGGATCGGGGTCGAGCAACGGCGCCAGCAGATGGCCTTCCATGTGATGCACCCCGATTGCCGGCACATTCAGCGCCCAGGCCAGCGCGCGGCCGGTGGCGGCGCCGACCAGCAGCGCGCCGACCAGGCCCGGCCCGGCGGTATAGGCCACGCCACCGAGATCGCCCAGCGTCAACCCGGCCTCGGCCAGCGTCTGGCGTATCAGTGGCAGCAGCTTGCGCACATGGTCGCGACTGGCCAGCTCCGGCACCACGCCGCCGTATTGCGCGTGTAATGCGATCTGGCTGTACAGCGCCTGCGCCAGCAGCCCGCGCTGGCTGTCATGGATCGCCACCCCGGTTTCATCGCAGGAGGTTTCGATGCCGAGCACCCGCAAGTGGGGCCTGGTCGTGGTTGGTGTTGCCAGTTCAGGGGCCATCGGCGTATCATACCTGGCTCGCCCGCAGCTTCGGGCGGTAACCGTATCAACGAGAACCCTTATGCCGAACGTCAAAGTACGCGAGAACGAGCCTTTCGAGTTTGCCCTGCGCCGCTTCAAGCGCACCTGCGAAAAAGCCGGTGTGCTGGCCGAAACCCTATTAAGTAACGGCGCAGCGCCCTTGCAAGAAGCCGGCCGTGCTTTGGCGCTGCCGGCTTTTTTGCGTTTTGAAAATCCGAAGTCACAGCCGCAGGAGTCCCAGCGATGTCACTCAAACAACAACTCAGCGACGACATGAAAGCCGCCATGAAAAGCGGCGACAAGACCCGTCTTGGCGTGATCCGCCTGATCAATGCCGCGATCAAGCAGCGCGAAGTCGATGAGCGCATTACCCTGGATGACGCGCAGGTGCTCGCCGCACTCGAGAAGATGCTCAAGCAGCGCCGCGATTCGATCAATCAGTACGAGAGCGCCGGCCGCGAGGACCTCGCCAACGTCGAGCGCTTCGAGGTCGAGGTGATCCAGGGCTACCTGCCGGCGCAACTGAGCGCCGATGAAGTGGCCGCCGCGATCAGCGAGGCCATCACCCAGACCGGGGCCAGCGGCCCGCAGGACATGGGCAAGGTGATCGGCGCGCTCAAGCCCAGGCTGGCTGGCCGCGCCGACATGGGCCAGGTTTCGGCACTGGTAAAGGCGCGTCTGGCGGGCTGACGGCTTGGTGTTCCGGCCGCACGAATTTATCCAGGGTCCACGGCAACATCACCGCCAGTACGCCCAAGCGCATCAGCAGCAGCGATAGCGGCAGGTGGCGAAGCGACATGGCTGAACTCCTGCCATGTGTGGACGAGTGTTCACCTTAACCCCCGGCTCACGTAGCCGCCAGTACCTGCGGACCGCCACGCGCTCCCCATCGTCCGCGCCGACGCAACGGCTGGTTCGGCACTTCGCGCTTTCGCTTGCGCGCGTTACGGTGATGGATTTGGCTTGCGGTTGATGCAAGTACCCGCATCAACGATCAGTCTGGCAGGTCGCCCACAGGGTGGGCTCCTACAGAAATGCGGATGCGCTCACCTGTAGGAGCCCACCCTGTGGGCGACCGAGCTACGCTCGGTCAAGTTCAACGGACTGCTAAACTGGTCGGCCATGGCCCGCCTCTCCGACGCATTTCTCGATGACCTGCTGGCGCGCACCGACATCGTCGAGGTGATCGGCGCGCGGGTGGAGATCAAGCGCGCCGGTCGCGAGTATTCAGGCCGCTGCCCGTTTCACGACGAACGCTCGCCCAGCTTCACGGTCAGCCCAACCAAGCAGTTCTACCACTGCTTCGGCTGCGGCGCGCACGGCACGGCGATCAAGTTCTTGATGGAATACGACCGCATGGAGTTTCTCGACGCCGTCGAGGAACTGGCCAAGCGCGCCGGCATCGAGGTGCCGCGCGACGCGGTGCGCCGCGACAGTAGCGAGGACAGCGCGCCGCTGTACGCCGCGCTGGATGCCGCCGCGCGGTTTTTTGCCGGGCAACTGCAAACCAGCGATGTCGCCCGCGCATATCTGGACCGGCGCGGCGTGGATGTCGCAACCCGCGAGCGTTTCACCCTCGGCTATGCGCCGGATGGCTGGGAAGGCCTGAAGAGCGCGCTGGGCAGCGATGCGCAGCGGCTGTCGGTGCTCGATCGCGTCGGCCTGCTGTCGAAGAACGACGCCGGCCGGGTCTACGACAAGTTTCGCGCGCGGGTGATGTTTCCGATCCACGACCGCCGCGGCCGGGTGATCGCGTTCGGTGGCCGGGTGCTGGAAAAAGAGGACGGCCCGAAGTACCTCAATTCGCCGGAAACCCCCCTGTTCCACAAAGGACGCGAGCTGTACGGGCTATGGCAGGTGCGCCAGGCGCACAGCAAGATCCCGCAACTGGTGGTGGTGGAAGGCTACATGGATGTGGTCAGCCTGTTTCAGTTCGGCGTCGATACCGCAGTGGCCACGCTGGGTACCGCCACCACGCCCGATCACGCCGAACTGCTGTTTCGCAACGCGCCCGACGTGTACTTTTGTTTTGATGGTGATCGCGCCGGCCGCAGCGCCGCCTGGCGGGCGCTGGAA
>PGZC01000101.1 GCA_002839995.1 Gammaproteobacteria bacterium HGW-Gammaproteobacteria-4
CGACCCGCTCGCCGTTTGCGAATTGTTGGCGCGTCATCCCGTCACGGTATTGCAGACGACACCCGCATTGACGAGTTTGTTGCTGGAGGTCAACCGGCACGAAGTATTGGCCGGCGTGCGCCTGTTGCTTGGCGGCGAGGCGCTCGCACCGGCATTGGCGAGCCGGCTGTTGCCGTTGTGCGGCGAGCTCTGGAACATGTACGGGCCGACCGAAACGACGGTGTGGTCGACTTCGACGCGCATCGATCGGGTTGACGGCGCGATCGCCATCGGCCGACCGATCGCAAACACCCGCATATATCTGCTCGACGCGCATCGCCGGTTGCTTCCCGACGGCGCGATCGGTGAGATATGGATCGCGGGCAAGGGCGTGGCCGACGGTTACCAGAATCGTCCGGACGCAACCGCCGATCGCTTCGTGCGCGACCCGTTTATTGCCGACGGTACTTTGATGTATCGAACCGGTGATCTGGGCCGCCGACGTGACGGCGTGCTGTACTTTGAAGGCCGTGTCGATCATCAGATCAAGTTGCGCGGCTACCGGATCGAGCCCGGTGATATCGAAAGCGCTGCGGCCGGCGACGCGGGTGTGCGCGAGTGTGTTGCGGTGCCCATGGTGATGACCCGCATCTGATCGAGCGGGTGAGGGCCAGGCTTGCCGAGTGCTTGCCGCGCTACATGCGGCCGCAGTATCTGGTGGTGCTGAGCCAGTTGCCGATGACTGCCAACGGCAAGCTGGACCGGTCCTCGTTACCCAGTCCGCAGCAGTTGGACAGGGCGGATCGCGTCGGCAACGATATCGACAGCAGTCTGGTACGGATGCTGCGCGAACTTTGGCGTGAAATGCTGGCCGTGTCTGAGGTTCGCGCCGACGACGACTTTTTCGAACTGGGTGGCGATTCGCTGATTGCGGTCAGGATCTTTGCTGCCCTGAGCGATCGACATGGCATCAATCTGCCGCTGGCGGCGCTGCTGCAACACTCGACGTGCCATGAATTGGCAGCGTTGATCCATCGTCAGCGAACTGATGGCGACGCGGGGCCGACATCAGCCGTGCCGGACTTGCTTCGCTGCCTCGTGGCACTCAACAAGGCGAGCGAAGGTACCCCGGTTTTCTTTGTTCATGCGGTCGGTGGACATGCGCTCAACTATCGCGCACTGGCGATGGATCTCGGCGTGCCGGCATATGGGTTGCAGTCGCCGGAAGTCGCCGGTGTCGATGCCAACGAGCGCTCGATCGAAGAAATGGCGCACGACTATCTGCACGAGATTCGCCAGGTTCAACCGCAAGGCCCGTACCGACTTGCGGGTGGTTCGATGGGTGGACTCGTGGCGTTCGCAATCGCGCACCAGATTCATGACGCGGGCGACGATGTCGAACTGTTGGCGCTGTTCGATACCCACGCGCCGATGAAAGCGGTGCCTCCCACTGCCGGTCTGTTCGAGGCTGCGATGATTCGCTTGTCTTCGTGGGGTCGATATTCGCTGTTGCTGGCGATTGGCGTGCTGGATGCGGTGCGGCAACGGGTATTGCTGCGAAAGGCATTCCGTCAGCCGGGCGATGTCGGGTTGATCCGACATCTTGGATTGCCTCCGATCGACGAAGCCGGCCTTCAAGCTGGAATCGAGCGCGCTCAGGCAAACAATCGCCGCGCACTCCACCGCTATCGCGCGTCGACGCTCTCGGCGAACATGTACCTTGTACTGGCGCAGTCGGGAATCCTTCATCGGTTCAGCCCGACGCTGGGCTGGAGACGATTGATCGATGGCAATATATTCATCGACCGAATCGACAGCCGGCACGAGAACATCATCGAATCACCAGCCTTGGCACGCTTGCTCAAAGCGCGGCTCGAT
>PGZC01000102.1 GCA_002839995.1 Gammaproteobacteria bacterium HGW-Gammaproteobacteria-4
ACGTCGCGGGTGTAGCGCCACACCAGCGGCAGGTCGTCGAGGTAGGCGCGCTTGCCGTCGCGATACCACAGCCGACAGAAGATGCCGAGCACCTTGAGGTGCCGTTGCAGGCCCATCAAATCGAACCAGCGGCGGAAGGTGGCGCCGTTGACGGTGGTGAGGCCGGCGGCCTGCGCGCGCTGGCGGTAAGCCTCCACCCAGGCGTAGACACGTTCGTCCGGCCAGGCGATGTAGCAGTCGCGCAGCAGCGAGACCAGGTCGTAGCTGATCGGGCCGCGCACGGCATCCTGAAAATCGATGATGCCCGGGTCATTGCCGGTGCCGATCATCAGGTTGCGCGAATGGTAATCGCGATGCACGAACACCTGCGGTTGCGCGGCAGCGTTGTTCAGCAGCGCACGAAACGCACTCTCGATGATGTCCCAGTCCTCGCACTGCGGCGTTACCCCGAGGTGGCGTTGCAAAAACCAGGTCGGCATCAGTTCCATCTCGCTCACCAGCCGCGTTTCGTCGTAAGGCGGCAGGCCGCTGGCATCGGCACGCGTCTGCATGGTCAGCAGGGCATCGAGCGCGCTGGCGTAGAGCGCATCCACGCTGTTGGCGTTCAAGGCCGGCAACATCAGCGCGTTGCCCAGATCGTTCATCAGCACGAAACCGTGTTCGGCGTCGGCACGGTGCACCTGCGGCACATGCAGCCCGGCAGCGGACAGGCGCGCGGCCACGTCCAGCCACGGCCGGATGTCCTCCTGCGCTGGCGGCGCGTCCATCACGATCAGGCTGTTATCGCCATCGCCCACCCGCCAGTAGCTGCGGAAACTGGCGTCGGCCGAGGCCGGCACCAGCACCGCGTCGTGCTGGTTGAGGGCGGCTATGGCCCAGGCGAGGCGGGCACTGCTGCGGTCGGATTGGCTCATGGCGGCGAGGTTGCGGGAAAGGCGACACTGTAAACTGTGGCGTCCTGGCTGCGAAGCCGTCGTTCTTGAGTTCGCCCATGTCGCAGTTTCCACCACTGGTGCCGGTGATCTTGTCCGGCGGTTCCGGCACCCGGCTGTGGCCGCTGTCGCGCGAGGCGCATCCCAAGCAGTTTTTGCCGTTGCTGGGCGAGCGCTCGCTGCTGCAATCGACGTGGCTGCGGGTGCAGGGCCTCGACGCGAAACCGCCGCTGGTGGTGAGCAACGAGTCGCACCGCTTCATGGTGGCCGAGCAGTTGCGCGAAGTGGGCTGCCAGCCGGCCGCCATCGTGCTGGAGCCGGTTGGCCGCAACACCGCGCCCGCGATTGCGGCGGCGGCGCTGTTGGCGATGGCGGATGGCGACGACCCGTTGCTGCTGGTGTTGCCGTCGGATCATGTGATCGCCGATGACGTGGGCTTTCGTGCAGCGGTGGCCGATGTCGCCGGCGTGCGCGCGGTGCGCGAGTTTGTGGAAAAGCCCGATCGGGCAACCGCCGAGGCGTATCTGCAACACGGCGGGTATTACTGGAACAGCGGCATGTTCTTGCTGCGTGCCTCGCGTTTCATTGGCGAACTGCAACGCTTCGCGCCGGAGATGCTTTCGGCCTGCCGGCAGGCGGTTGCCACAGCGCGGCACGATGTCGATTTCGTGCGCCTGGGCGCCGCTGCGTTTCGTGATTGCCCGGCCGATTCGATCGACTATGCGGTGATGGAGAAAACCAATGCCGCCGCCGTGCTGCCGATCGCGGTCGGCTGGAACGACGTCGGCTCGTGGGCCGCGTTGTGGTCGGTGGCCGAGCAGGATGGTGGCGGCAATGCTCATCACGGCGATGTGATCGCGCGCGATTGCCGCAACACGCTGGCCTGGGGCGATCATCGCCTGGTCGCCCTGATCGGCCTCGACGACGTGGTGGTGGTGGACACCGCCGACGCGCTGCTGGTGGCGCATCGCGACAAGGTGCAGGAGGTGAAGGACATCGTGGCGACGCTCAAGCAGGCGCAGCGGCCCGAGGCCGGCATTCATCGCAAGGTGTATCGGCCGTGGGGCAGCTACGATGCGGTGGACAGCGGCGCGCGGTTTCAGGTCAAGCGCATCAGCGTCAAACCCGGCGCCGCGCTCAGCCTGCAATTGCACCATCACCGCGCCGAACACTGGGTGGTGGTCAGTGGTCGC
>PGZC01000103.1 GCA_002839995.1 Gammaproteobacteria bacterium HGW-Gammaproteobacteria-4
TTAATGTCACTCTGCCCCCGTGGGATATCTGACGCGAGTCAGGTAGCCTCGGATTCGGTGGCGGGGTGACTCACCCGCGCTTCTGTCGCTCGAGTGTGAGCTGACCGTCTGCTGTTACGTCCCCCACCGCCAGATCCGAGGGGTCGCCGTCGTGACCTGATAGGAGCCTGGCCAGAGGCCCCAGTTAAGGCGTGTCCTTCGGCGGTCCCCGCGATCGGTCAGCATCCGGCGGAAGGGGACAGTCATGATCGTAATCGGCATCGACCCACATATGAAGACCCACACTGCAGTGGCTATCGAAGCGGCGACGGGTGTGGTCCTTGAAGAGGTGACCGTCACCACCGACGAAGCCGGGCACGACCGGCTCCTGTCTTGGGCGCGCAAACTGAGCTCGGATCGGTACTTCGCCGTCGAGGACTGCCGTCACGTCTCCGGCCGGCTTGAGCGTCATTTGCTTCCCCGGGGCGAGACCGTGGTACGCGTTCCACCCAAGATGATGGCCGGCGCTCGTGCCTCGGCCAGGACGTACGGCAAGTCCGACCCTATCGACGCCGCATGCGTCGCCCGAGCCGCGCTGCGTGAGCCGTCTTTGCCACACGCGACCCTGACGGGTCCCGAGCACGACGTCCGTCTGCTCGTCGATCACCGCGATGACCTGGTCGAAGAGCGTCAGCGCATCCAGAAGCGACTGCGCTGGAACTGCCATGACCTCGAGGTCGGACTCGAGCTGCCCCCACGCGTGCTTGACCGCTACGTCTGGCTCGACAGGCTTCAGGCGGTGCTTCACTCACTGCCTGAGAGCATGCGCCGGCGCATCGCACTCGAACAGGTCGACCGCTGCCGCGATCTCACGAGAAGCATCCGGGATCTCGAACGTGAGATACGCGATCGGATGAGAGTCCTGGCGCCCGAGCTCATGGAGATAGCGGGGTGCTCGGCACTCTCGGCCGCGCATCTCGTCGGCCAGACTGCGGGCGCATCACGCTTCAGGAGCGATGCGGCGTTCGCCATGCATGTCGGCACCGCCCCGCTCCCGGTCTCATCGGGCAAGTCGGACAGACACCGCCTGAACCGAACCGGTAACCGCTCCCTGAACTCCACGATCCACATGATCGCGGTCACGCAGGCGCGCATGCATCCGCCGGCGATCGAGTTCATGGAGCGCAAGCGGGGAGAGGGGATGAGCAAGAGAGAGGCGCTTCGGTGTCTCAAGCGCCATATCTCGCGGACGCTCTACAAGACGATGCTCAGGGACGAGCACGCCCACGCCGCGACGGTGGTCCAGGCGGACTTCACGGGAGGTATCGTGGCTGTCGCGGTGTAGAGTTGACATAGGAGCAACAGCAG
>PGZC01000065.1 GCA_002839995.1 Gammaproteobacteria bacterium HGW-Gammaproteobacteria-4
CGCAGGATCGAGCGAATCGATGTCGCGCGAAACCCGAAGCAGCTCCCAGCCCGCATCATGCAACTGGGTGGCAGCGGCTTTGGCCACGCCACCGCTGGCGCCGGTAATCAGTACTGTGTTCATTGCTACACGATAGTCATCACCACGTCAGCGCTTCGTGAAGCACCGTGATCACGAGCCTGGCGCAACCCACGCAGCGGCACTCAGCCCTCGATGAACTGCACCCGGCGGGTGATCGAGCAGGTCAGTTCATAACCGATGGTGCCGGCGGCGGCGGCGACTTCTTCGACCGGCAGTTCCGGGCCCCAGAGCTGCACCGGATCGCCGACCTGTGCGTCGGGCTGGCGGCGCAGGTCGAGCGTCATCAGATCCATCGACACCCGCCCGATCAGTGGCACGCGCTGGCCATTGACCAGCACCGGCGTACCCGATGGCACATGTCGCGGATAGCCATCGCCATAGCCGATGGCGGCCACGCCCACCGCCATGTCCTCGGGGCAGGTGAAGCGGGCTCCGTAACCGACCGGCTCGCCGGCACGAATCCGGTTCACCGCAATCAAGCGGGTACACAAGCGCATCGCCGGACGCAAGCCGAAATCCGCGCCGCTGCGCCCGTCCACCACCGAAATGCCGTACAGCGCCCCACCCGGACGCACCCAGTCCGCATGCGCGGCGGGCCAGCCGAGTACCGCGGCGGAGTTGGCCAGCGAACGCGCGCCGGCAATGCCCTGGCAGGCGGATTCGAAGCAGGCGATCTGCGCCGGCGTGGCTTCCTCGCCGAACTCGTCGGAGCGCGAAAAATGCGTCATCAGCACCAGTTCGGGATCGACCACCGACAGCGCGCGCAGCCGCGCCGCCACCGCTGCCGCATCCGCTGCCGGAATACCGAGCCGGTGCATCCCGGTATCGAGCTTGAGCCAGCAGCGGATCGGCGTGCCGGCATCGAGTGCGTCGAGCATGGCGAGCTGGCTCGGGTGATGAATCACGGTATCGACCGCCAGGTGCCGCAGCAACGGCAGGTCCGCCGGTTCATCGAAACCCGAGAGCAACACGATGCGCTGGTTCAGGCCCGCCGCACGCAATCGCTGGGCGTCGGCCAATGCCGCCACCCCAAACGCGTCGGCGCTGGTCAATGCGCGTGCGACCCGCTCCAGGCCATGGCCATAACCATCCGCCTTGACCACCGCCATCACCCGCGAGGCGGGCGTTCGCAGGCGGATCGCGGCCAGATTGTGGCGCAGGGCATCCAGGTCGATGTGGGCGCAGGTGGGGCGGCTCATGGGCAGATCAGACTCGCGAAACAATCGTGGTTGCAGCATCGCCCCGGAAACCGGCATCACACTGCCGAAAGATGGCGATTTGCGGGCGCCTATTCCATCCGACCGACACTGTCGTGGGCCAGATTGTCGAAGCGCGTGTACTCGCCGAAGAAACGCAGCTTGACCGTGCCGGTGGGGCCGTTGCGGTGCTTGCCGATGATGATCTCGGCCAGCCCTTTGTCCTGCGAATCCTGGTTGTAGTAATCGTCGCGGTAGATGAACACGATCAGGTCGGCATCCTGCTCGATCGCACCCGACTCGCGCAGATCCGCCATCACCGGGCGCTTGTCGGTACGCGTTTCCAGGCCGCGATTGAGCTGCGAGAGCGCGATCACCGGCACATTGAGTTCCTTGGCCAGCGCCTTGAGGCTGCGCGAAATCTCGGAAATCTCGGTGGCGCGGTTTTCCTTGTTGCCGGGCACCTGCATCAATTGCAGGTAGTCGATCACGATCAGGCCAAGGTCATGTTCGCGCTTGAGCCGCCGCGCCTTGGAGCGCAGCACATCGGGCGATAGCGCCGGCGTATCGTCGATGAACATCTTCGCTTCCGACAGCATCCGTATTGCGTGGTTGACCCGGCTCCAGTCCTCGTCTTCCAGTTGCCCGGTACGCAGGCGTTGCTGGTTGATCCGGCCGATCGATGAAATCAGGCGGAACGCCAACTGCGGCGCCGACATTTCCATCGAAAACACCACGCAGGCCTTGCGCGTTTTCAGCGCCGCGTACTCGGCAATATTCAAGGCCAGACTGGTCTTGCCCATCGCCGGGCGCGCCGCCAGGATCAGCAGGTCCGAGGGTTGCAGACCGGCGGTGATCAGGTCGAACTCGGTATACCCGGTCGGTACGCCGGTGACATCGGACTGGTTTTCGTAGCGCGCCTGCAGCACCGTGAACGCCTCGCGCATGGCATCGCGCAGCGCCACATAATCCTGGCGCCCGCGGCGGCCATGTTCGGCAATGCGGAACACCGCCTGTTCCGCCTGTGCCAGCACTTCCTGGCTGTCGCGGCCGGCCGGCTGAAACGCACTATCAACGATCTTCGAGCCGGCGTCGATCAGCTGCCGCATCACCGCCTTTTCGCGCACGATGGCGGCATACGCGGCAATATTCGCCGCCGACGGCGTGGTGCTGGCCAGCTCGATCAGCTCCAGCCACTCGCCCAGGGTGATGGCGTCGAACGGGCTGTTCTTGGATGCCAGCTCGCGCACCGCGCGGAAAATCGCGCGATGGTCGCGGCGGTAGAAATCCTCCTCGACCAGCACGTCGGCGACGCGGTCCAGCGCTTCCGGCGCCAGCATCAGGCCACCAAGCACCGCCTGCTCCGCCTCCACCGCCTGCGGCGGCAGCCTGAGGTCGTCCATGCGTGATTCATTACGGTTGTCGGGGAATGCAGACATGGGCTATCGATCGATCAGCTGGCAGCAAATGATACAGGCTCACAGGCACTTTCAGACTTGAGCTTTCCTTTGCGAGCTTTGCGTTCTTTGCGGACCCAATGTGCTCTACGCTCTGCGCAAGTCCCCGGCACTACCGGGAAATCGTTGTCGGCTCCGCTGCACATGGATGTGCGAGTGCCGCGAGTGCATGGATGCACAGGAGCGGCCGCTGCACATGGATGTGCGAGTGCCGCGAGTGCATGGATGCACAGGAGCGGCCGCTGCGCTTGAGCCGACCTGCATCTCTCCGCTGGCCCCTGCTCCCTACCGAAAACGGTCGGTGGCACGCACCAGCGCGCTGGCGATTTCCGGCTCGAACGCCGAGTGCCCGGAACTGCCGCAGATTTCCAGATCGGCCTTCGGCCAGGCTTGGTGGAGATCCCAGGCATTGTTGACCGGGCACACCACGTCATAGCGGCCATGCACGATCACGCCGGGAATATCGCGCAGCCGATCGGCATCGCGCAACAACTGGTCATCGACCTCGAAGAAGCCGCCATTGACGAAGTAATGGCATTCGATGCGGGCGAATGCCAGCGCGAACGCCGGGTCTTCATGCGCGTCGATGAACGCAGGGTCCGGGTGCAGCAGGCTGGTCGCAGCTTCCCACACCGACCAGGCACGCGCCGCGGCGAGCCGGGTTTCGCTATCCTCACTGGTCAGGCGGCGATGAAAGGCCGACATCAGGTCGTGGCGCTCGACCGGCGGGATTGCACTCAGGTATTGCTGCCATGCTTCCGGGAACAGGCGCGATGCCCCTTCCTGGTAGAACCATTCCAGCTCCCAGCGCCGCAACATGAAGATGCCGCGCAGCACCAGCTCGCGCACCCGCTGCGGATGGGTTTGCGCATACGCCAGCGCCAGCGTGGAGCCCCAGGAGCCGCCAAATACCTGCCAGCGCTCGATGCCGAGGTGCGTGCGCAGCGCTTCGATATCGGACACCAGATGCCAGGTGGTGTTGTCGATCAGGTCCGCGTGCGGCGTGGAGCGGCCGGCACCACGCTGATCGAACAGGATGATGCGATAGGCCTTGGGATCGTGGAAGCGCCGCATCCTGGCATTGCAACCGCCGCCCGGCCCGCCGTGCAGGCCGGCAGCATGCCGTGGTCGAAGGTGTCGATATCGGGATAAAGCATGTGCATGGGAGTCACCGGGTAAACAGCAAGGCACAGTGTAACAAGGCGACTGCTTCGCTCGCGCAGGTTTCAAGAGGTTTCGCGGGATTTGACGCGCGCCGTGCGTTGCCCGCCGCATTGCGCGGCGTCGCGGCGAATTGGTCGGGGCGGCGGGATTTGAACCCACGACCCTCTGCCCCCCAGGCAGATGCGCTACCAGGCTGCGCTACGCCCCGACATGTATCCACTCGCGCCGCACCAGTCGGTGCGGCCGCACATTATACCCGGAATAAGGCGCCTCGAAAGCGCGGATTTCGAACCCTCAACGCCGCAACAGGAGCAGCACTTCTTCCAGTTCGCGCCGCACTTCGCGGATCACCTGCGCGCTCATGCTCGATTCGCTGCGTCCGGCTTCGCCTTCGAGCCGTTGCCGGGCACCACCGATGGTGTAACCCTCTTCATACAACAGGGCACGGATCTGACGAATCATCAGCACGTCGTGGCGCTGGTAGTAGCGCCGATTGCCGCGGCGCTTGACCGGATTCAGGTTGCCGAATTCGGTTTCCCAATAACGCAGCACATGCGGCTTCACGTCGCACAACTCGCTGACCTCACCGATGGTGAAGTACCGCTTGGCCGGAATCGGCGGCAGCTCGCGATTACTGCCCGGATCAAGCACGCGGATCCCCGCTGTGGATTTCCACGCGTTCCTTCAGCTTCTGGCCGGGGCGGAACGTCACCACCGTTCGCGCTGAAATTGGAATCTCTTCGCCGGTCTTGGGATTACGCCCGGGGCGCTGGTTCTTGCTGCGCAGGTCGAAATTGCCGAAACCCGACAACTTGACCTGCTGGCCACGCTCCAGCGCGCCGCGCAGCGCGTCGAAGAACGCGTCCACGAACTCCTTGGCTTCACGTTTGTTCAGGCCGACCTGCTCAAACAACCGTTCTGCCATCTCTGCTTTGGTCAACGCCATGTCACCCCCTGATTCTTGCGCCGCAATCACGGCCCAGGGCAGTGACAACGTCGGCCACGGCGCGGTCGGCGTCGTGATCCGTAAGAGTGCGCGATACGTCGTGCAAAATCAAGCCCATAGCAAGGCTCTTTGTGCCGGTTTCGAGCCCCGGACCCTGATACTGGTCGAATAACGACAGCGAATGCAAGCGCTCGCCCAGGCTGGCGCGCACACTGGCTTCCACCGCCGCCCAGAGCGTGGCCTCGGCCACCACGACCGCCAGATCGCGGCGAACCGACGGGAACCGCGACAGTGGCCGCGCCCGGGCCAGTTCGCGCTGTGCGATCGCATCGAGCTCCATCTCGAACACCCATACCTCGGTATCGAGATCCAGCGCGCGCAACAACGCCGGGTGCAGGGCGCCAATCCAACCCAGCACCTGTTCGCCACGCATCACGCACGCCGAGCGCCCCGGGTGCAACCAGGGCTGATCGACTCCCGTCCAGTGCACCTGAACCAGGCCGGCCAGTGCCAGCAGGCTTTCCAGATCGCCCTTGATGTCGTGGAACTCCAGCTCGCGCCCGGCAACGCCCCATTGCTCGGCATGCGCCGACCCACACGCTACCGCCGCGATACGCCGGCTCTCGCCAACGCCATCGGCATGAAACACGCGACCCAGCTCGAACAGCCGCACCCGATCCTGCTGGCGATCGCGATTGCGCGCCAGCGCCTGCACCAACCCCGGCAAAAGAGCGGTGCGCATCACCGCCAGTTCCTCGCTCAAGGGGTTGGCGAGCGCCACCGCGCCCCGATCGAGCTGCCAATGCGCAAGCGTTTTCGCCTCAAGAAAGGAAAAGCACACCGCCTCGGCATAATCGCGCGCCAGCAGTTGTCGGCGCAGCTCGGCCTCGGCCACGCGCGTCTCGCTCGGCACGATCAGCGGAAAACTGCCACTGGGCAGGGTCGTCGGCACCGCCTCGTAGCCATGAATCCGCACGATCTCTTCGATCAGGTCTTCTTCGATGGCGATATCGAAGCGGCGGCTCGGCGGCAGCACAGCCCAGCCATCGGCGGTACCCGCAACCGTCATGCCAAGCGCGCGCAGGATGCGTTCGACCTCGGCATCGCTCACCGCGATGCCCAACACCCGCGCCAGTCGCGCCCGTCGCAGCGGCACCGCAGCGGCTGCGTGCAATGCACCCGGCACGCTCGCTTCGCTCACCGCGCCGGGTTCGCCGCCGGCATTCCCGAGAATCAGGCGGGTAGCGTAGTCGAGCGCTTGACGCGGCAATTGCGGATCGACGCCGCGCTCGAAACGATGCGAGGCATCCGTGTGCATGCCCAGGCGGCGTGCGCGACCGATGATCGCGTCCGGCGCGAAATGCGCGCTTTCCAGAAACACGTTGGTGGTGGCATCGGTGACGCGGGTATCCCAGCCACCCATCACCCCGGCCAGCGCGACCGGCCGATCGGCGTCGGTAACCACCAGAAACCCGTCATCGAGAGTGACCGTGCGCTCATCGAGCAGCTTCAGGGTTTCGCCGGAGCGCGCCAGGCGCACACCAACCGGCCCCTTCAGAAGATCACGATCGAACGCATGCATCGGCTGGCCCAGTTCCAGCATCACGTACTGGGTGACATCGACCAGAAAGCTGATCGGACGCACGCCGGAGCGGCGCAGCCGCTCGCGCATCCACAACGGCGTGACGGCATCGGGATTCACCCCGTGAATCACCCGACCGCAGTAGCGTGGACACGCGGCGCCGGCATCCAGGTGCACCGCGATGGCATCGCTGATCGTCGCCGCCAGCGGCTCGACCACGAACGGCAGCACCTCGGCACCGGTGGCCGCCGCCACGTCGTACGCGATACCGCGGATGCCGAAACAGTCAGCGCGGTTCGGCGTGAGCTTGATCTCGTAGCTGGTGTCGGGCAGACCGAGATAATCGAGCAGCAACTGACCGGCCGGCGCATCGGCGGGCAATTCCATCAGGCCCGAGGCATCGTTATCCAGACCCAACTCGCGCGCCGAGCACAGCATGCCCTGCGACTCGACGCCGCGCAGCTTCGCCGCCTTGATCGCGATACCACCGGGCAGGCTCGCACCGACCACGGCCAGCGGCGCAACCAGGCCGGCCCGGGCATTGGGCGCACCGCAGACGATCTGTACCGGGTCGGCGCCGCCGGCATCAACGACGCAAACCTGCAGGCGATCGGCCTGCGGATGCGGCGAGCACGCGACGATGCGCGCCACCACCACACCGTCAAGACCCTCGCCCAGACGCTGCATTTCCTCCACTTCCAGACCGATCGCGGTCAGGCGCTCAGCCAGACCCTCGGCAGTGGCATTGTGGGCAACGTGTTGGCGAAGCCAGCTTTCGGGGAATTTCATTTGGTTACCCGTGACTATTCAATCAAGTGAAGTTAGGGATGCTCTGAACAAGCTGTCATTGCGAGGAGCGAAGCGACGCGGCAATCCAGAAATGTTCGGAAAAACAAAGAACTGGATTGCATCGCTACGCTCGCAATGACGGCGGATGACGGTTGTTCAGAGCTTCCTTAGCCAAGCCAGTATCCGTGACTCGGGAAAAAACAAAGGGTCCGCAAAACACGCAAAGCTCGCAAAGGAAAGCCCATTTTTTAATTTGAATTTTTTTTGCGTCCTTCGCGTCCTTTGCGGACATTCGCACTTGCTACTGTGTTGTTGCTCTGGTTTTTCCTGCGTCCCGAGTCCCGGCTTCAAGCAAACTGCCGCAAGAAGCGCAGGTCGTTTTCGAAAAATGCACGCAGATCGTTGACGCCGTAGCGCAACATCGCGAAGCGCTCGATGCCGATACCGAACGCAAAGCCGGTGTAACGCTCGGGGTCGATGCCGCAGTTACGCAACACATTGGGATGCACCATGCCGCAACCGAGCACTTCCAGCCAGCGCGCGCTGCCGTCCGGCTGCTGCCAGCGGATATCCACTTCGGCCGACGGCTCGGTGAACGGAAAATAGCTGGGCCGGAAACGCATCGCGAAATCGCGTTCGAAGAAGGTATCGACGAACTGCTTCAGCGTGCCCTTGAGATCGGCGAAGCTCGATGTCTCGTCGATCAACAGCCCTTCCATCTGGTGGAACATCGGCGAATGGGTTTGATCGGAATCGCTGCGATAGACCTTGCCGATGGCGATCATGCGAAACGGCGGCTTGTGCTCACGCATGTAGCGCACCTGTACCGGCGAGGTATGGGTGCGCAGCAGGCGGCCATCGGGAAAGTAGAAGGTATCGTGCATCGCCCGCGCCGGGTGATGCGGCGGGAAATTCAGGGCTTCGAAGTTGTGCCAGTCGTCCTCGATTTCCGGGCCGTCGGCCAGCTCGTAGCCCATGTGCGCGAAAATCTCGGCGATGCGCTCGCTGGTGCGGGTTATCGGGTGCAACGCGGCGCGGCTGCCGTTTCGGCCGGGCAGCGTAACGTCGAGCCGCTCACTGGCCAGACGTGCCGCCAGGGCAGCCTGCTCGAGCTGCTCGCGGCGCGCGGCGATGCGCGCACCGATCTCATCCTTGGCGCGATTGACCGCTTCGCCGGCCGCCTTGCGCTGATCGGCGGGCAGCGCGCCAAGCTGCTTCAGCAAACCGGTGATCTGCCCCTGTTTGCCCAACAACAGCACCCGCTGCACTTCCAGCGCCTCGATGCTGTCGGCGGCATCGACCTGCGCTGCGGCGGACGCGATGAGGGACGCGATGTCGCCCATGATTGACCTCGACTGTATTCGAACTCACCGCACGATTGGTGCGGCCCTGAAAACGCGAATGGGGAAGGACTTTCGCCCTTCCCCACGCTCCGGCGATGCCGCCAGTGATGCTGCGCATTGTCGCAAACGCGTCACCGGAGTGAGCGCTGCGTGAGGTCTGGCGTTACGCCGCGAGCGCACCCTTCGCTTTTTCGGCCAACTGGCCGAAAGCAGCGATATCGTGCACGGCGAGATCCGCCAGCACCTTGCGATCGAGGGTAATACCGGCCTTCTTCAAGCCATTCATGAAGCGGCTGTAGCTCAGGCCGTAGATCCGCGCACCGGCGTTGATACGCACGATCCACAGACTGCGGAACTGACGCTTGCGCTGCTTGCGGCCGATGTAGGCGTACTGCGCGGCCCGGGTGACCGCCTGCTTGGCAACGCGGAACACCTTGTGGCGGGCGTTGTAATAACCCTTGGCCAGCTTGAGTATCTTCTTGTGACGCCGACGCGCCGTTACACCACGTTTGACTCGTGCCATTGTTCAGTCCTCCTCAGAGATAGGGCAGCATGCGATCCAGACGACCGGCGTCCTCGGCACGAACATGGTTCGTCTGCCGCAGGTTGCGCTTGCGCTTGGTGGCCTTCTTGGTGAGGATGTGGCTACGGTTGGCGTGGCCGCATTTGTACTTGCCGGAAGCGGTCTTCCGGAAGCGCTTGGCGGCACCCCGATTGGTCTTGATCTTGGGCATTGGAAGTCCTTGTTGTACTGCTCGTTACTGACCTGGGCGGCGGGGTCACCGCGCTTTCCATCCTGCCCGTGCCGGTTTTAAGGCCCTGCTTGCGCAGGGCTGGTCCAGTGAAACTCGCGCTCAAAAATACTGAGTGAGCCGCAAATTATGGCAGCTTGCATGCTGTTATGCAAAGCATTTTGCAAGCCTGATGCAATCTGCGCCCTGCCCATCACGCTGAGCGTTGTCGGTCTTCTGTGGGAGCCCACCCTGTGGGCGACTGTCGTGCTGCGTCACGCCAAGCGCCAATAGCGCACCGACACAGCAGTCCTGGGCCATGTCGGTTCACGTCGGCAGCACGCAAAGGCGTTACTTCTTCTTGGGCGCGATCATCATGATCATCTGCCGGCCTTCAAGGCGCGGCCGCTGCTCGATGGTCACTTCATCGCCCAGGTCGGCTTCGATCTTCGCGGCCATGGCCAGTCCCAGTTCGGTGTGCGCCATCTCGCGCCCCTTGAACCGGATATTGACCTTGACCCGATCGCCTTCTTCGATGAAGCGACGCAGGTTGCGCATCTTCACCTGGTAATCGGCGGTGTCGGTTACCGGACGGAACTTGAGCTCCTTGATTTCGACAATCTTCTGCTTCTTCTTCGCAGCCTGGGTTTTCTTCTGCTGCTCGAAGCGATGCTTGCCGAAATCCATGATCCGGCATACCGGTGGATCGGCGTTGGGCTGGATTTCGACCAGGTCGAGCCCGGAATCGCCAGCCATCTGCAGCGCGTCGTCACGTGTCATCACACCGATCATTTCGCCATCGGCGCCGATTACGCGAAGCCGCGGCACGCGGATTTCGCCATTCTTGCGGTTCTGCTTTTCGGTACTGATTCGCCAATCCTCCAACCGTTTACTGATTCCGGCTACGTGGTAGCCGGGCCAGAACCGGACGCCATCGGCGCCCGATTCGATGCAATAGCTTGCGGTGTATTGGTGCGCGCCGCAAGCGCTATTAGTGTACTGCTACGCAGTTACCTCGGACCGGGCCGACAGCAGATCGACGCAATCGGCGATACGCATGCTGCCGAGGTCCTCTCCGGAGCGGCTGCGTACCGACACCGTTTCGCTGTCGCGCTCACGCTCGCCCACCACCAGCAGATAGGGCACCCGTTGCAGGGTATGCTCGCGGATCTTGTAGCCGACCTTCTCGTTGCGCAGGTCGGCATGCACACGCAATCCCTTTTCCAACAACGCTTTACACACGCTGTCGGCGTACGAAGCATGGGCGTCGGTGATGTTCATCACCACCGCCTGCACCGGCGCCAGCCACACCGGCAGTTGCCCGGCGTGGTGCTCGATCAGGATGCCGATGAAGCGCTCCATCGAGCCGACGATCGCCCGATGCAGCATCACCGGGTGCCGGCGCTGGCTGTGCTCGTCGATATATTCGGCGCCGAGACGCTCGGGCATCATGAAATCGACCTGCATGGTGCCGACCTGCCAGCCACGACCGATCGAATCGCGCATGTGGTACTCGATCTTGGGGCCGTAGAACGCGCCCTCGCCCGGCAGTTCGTCCCAGCTCACCCCGGCCGCCGCGAGGGCTGCGCGCAGCGCATGCTCAGCCTTGTCCCAGGTGGCGTCGTCGCCCAGGCGCTTGTCGGGGCGCAGCGCGATCTTCAGCGAAATGTCGGTGAAACCGAAGTCGCCGTACACCGCCATCGCCTGGCGATGAAACGCGGTGACCTCCGACTCGATCTGATCCGGGGTGCAGAAGATATGGCCATCATCCTGGGTGAAGGCACGCACCCGCATGATGCCGTGCAGCGCACCGGACGGCTCGTTGCGATGACAGGCGCCGAATTCGCCGTAGCGGATCGGCAGATCGCGGTAGCTGTGCAGGCCATGATTGAAGATCTGCACGTGGCCCGGGCAGTTCATCGGCTTCACCGCGTAGCTGCGCTTTTCCGACTCGGTGAAAAACATGTTTTCCTGGTAATTGTCCCAATGCCCGGAGCGCTTCCACAGCGACACGTCGAGCACCTGCGGGCAACGCACTTCCTGATAACCCGAGCGCAGGTAGACGCCACGCATGTACTGCTCCACCACCTGCCACAGCGCCCAGCCGCGCGGGTGCCAGAACACCATGCCCGGCGCTTCTTCCTGCTGGTGGAACAGATCGAGCGCCTTGCCGATCTTGCGGTGATCGCGCTTTTCCGCTTCCTCAAGCTGGGTCAGCCAGGCTTTGAGATCCTTGTCGTTGAGCCACGCGGTACCGTAGATGCGCGAGAGCATCGCGTTGTTGCTGTCGCCGCGCCAGTAGGCACCCGCCACCTTCATCAACTTGAAGGCGCGCAGCTTGTCGGTGCTGGGCACGTGCGGGCCGCGGCACAGGTCGGTGAACTCGCCCTGGGTGTACAGCGAAAGGTCTTCGCTGGCCGGGATCGACTCGATGATCTCGGCCTTGTAGTGCTCGCCGATGCCCTTGAAAAATGCCACCGCCTCGTCGCGCGATTTGACGCTGCGCGCGATCGGCGCTTTCTCCGCCACGATCTTGCGCATCTCGTCTTCGATCAGCGGCAGGTCTTCCGGCGTGAATGGGCGCTCGTAGGCGAAATCGTAGTAGAACCCGTTGTCGATGACCGGGCCGATGGTGACCTGCGCGCCGGGGAACAGGCGCTGCACCGCCTGCGCCAACAGGTGCGCAGTGGAGTGGCGCAGGATTTCCAGCGCATCGGCGTGTTTCTCGGTGACGATTTCCAGGCTGGCATCGTGCGCGAGGGTGTGGCTGGCGTCGACCAGACGGCCATCGACCTTGCCAGCCAGCGTGGCCTTGGCCAGACCGGCGCCGATCGATGCCGCAACCTCGGCAACCGTTGGCGGTGCGTCGAACGCGCGCACGCTGCCATCGGGAAGAGTGATATTGACCATGGTGTGCTGCTCCACTATCCAGGGGCCGCGCGATGCGGCCGTCTGTCTGAAATGAAAGAGGCGCCTCGGCGCCCTGCTCCGCGCGCTGGCGCGGCAAGCGGATTGACCGAGGGGTTCAGGCAGGCTGGGTAGTGCTCATGTCGCACACTGCTCCGGCGGTTGTGCCGGGTTCCTGTGATTGGCAACCGCATCCGGTTGCAGTGAAACATGGGATTCCCGTTGCTTCCGGCAGCGTGGCCGCGAACCGCGTTGCCACGCTACTGGTGGGCGGTACAGGGTTCGAACCTGTGACCCCTACCATGTCAAGGTAGTGCTCTACCGCTGAGCTAACCGCCCAATCGTTGCCGGGGTGCGAAACACCGCCACCCGCGGGCCGCGTACTATAGCATCGGCATGCATTGCGATACAACGCTCGTGCGAGCCCAATGTTACGCCGACGTCTGAAAGCATTGGGTCCGCAAAAAACGCGAAGGGCGCAAAAAAGGACGAATCAAGATGCGGGCTTTCCTTTGCGAACCTTGCGTCCTTTGCGGACCACCTGCTTCTCCCGAGCCCCGTGCCCATAGGATAGGTAGAGCGTAGCGACCGAGCGCAGCGAAGGCGTAGCTCGCCCAGCGAGCGCTGTCGCGAAGCGACCGAAGCCCTTCGTGACGATCACGACAAGGGGATGAACATACGTTATCGAAATTTGCGGCAAGGGACATGGCAGAACGCTATGCGGGTGGTTGCAATTGCACGTCGACGCGATGGGTCTGCCCGTCGTCGATGAAGGGCAACCGATTGCCGGGCAATTCCCGCCCATCGATAACGATCGTCACCCTGCTGCTGCCGCTGGTTTTGAGGTTCGTCACTGCGATCTCGTAGCGGGCGGCACCACGGCGCAACTGTGCCTGGTAACCGGGCCATGCGCGCGGCAGGCACGGCGCCACTTCCAGTTCATCGCCATGCCGCTTCAGTCCGAGCAAGGCTTCCACGCCGGTGCGGTACAACCAGCCGGCGGCGCCGCTATACCAGGTCCAGCCGCCACGGCCGATATGCGGTGGCGCGCCG
This sequence comes from Gammaproteobacteria bacterium HGW-Gammaproteobacteria-4, assembly GCA_002839995.1. GTDB lineage: Bacteria > Pseudomonadota > Gammaproteobacteria > Xanthomonadales > Xanthomonadaceae. The sequence continues at coordinate 13,250 of PGZC01000065.1, forward strand.
TAGACATCGCCGGCCAGCACGTACGGCTCGACCCGATAATGCGCCACCGCGTCCGCGCTGGTGGTGCGCGAGATCGGATTGAGCAGATCGAACCAGCGCATCGCCTGTTCGGCATCGCCCAGCGCGGCGCTGGCCCATACCGCCCAGGTGGCGGCGTGGCTGTACTGGCCGCCGTTCTCGCGGATTCCGGGCGGGTATTCCTTGATGTAGCCAGGGTCCTTGCCGGTGTGCTGAAACGGCGGCGTCAGCAACAGGATCAGGCGATCCGGCTCCTTCACCAGTTGTTCGCGCACCGCCGCCATCGCCCGCCGCGCGCGCTCGCCGGGATGATCCGAGGCCAGCACCGACCACGCCTGCGCGATCAGGTCGATACGGCATTCGTCATTACCTGCGGAACCCAGCGGCGTGCCGTCATCGTAGTAGGCACGGCGATACCAGGCGCCGTCCCAGCCCTCCGCCTCGACGCTATCGCGCAGCGTTTGCGCCAACTCGCGGTAGGTCGCGGCCAGGGCAGGATCGCCCTGCCGTTCGCAGATCGGCGCAAAATCGCCGCACACGCGAATCAGGAACCAGCCCAGCCACACGCTTTCGCCGCGACCGCTGGTGCTGACCCGATTGAAGCCATCGTTCCAGTCGCCGTTGCCGATCGTCGGCAGGCCATGCGGGCCTACCGTGCAGGCGCGGTCGATGGCACGCCGGCAGTGCTCGTAGAGCGTGCCACGCTCGTCCCCCGGCAGGAATTCGGCATAGTGCTCGGCCTCGTCGGCCCGCAACGGCGGGCCGGACAGATAAGCTACCTGTTCCTGGAGGACGGCAACATCCCCAGTGCTGTCCAGATACTGCGCGACCACGAACGGCAGCCACAGCAGGTCGTCCGAACAGCGCGTGCGCACGCCGCGCAGCGGCGCTTCGTGCCACCAGTGCAGCACGTCGCCGTCCTGGAACTGGCGGCCGGCGGCACGCAGGATTTGCGCACGCGCCAGTTGCGGTGCCGCCCAGGTCAGCGCCATCACGTCCTGCAATTGATCGCGGAATCCGAACGCACCGCTGGACTGGTAGTAGCCGCAGCGCGCCCATACGCGACTGGCCAGCACCTGGTACGGCAACCAGCGGTTGAGCAACAGATCCATGGCCGGGTCCGGCGTGTGCACCTGTACCGCAGCGAAGAAATCCTGCCAGTGGCGGCGCACGCCCTGCCAGCTGGCCTCGACCGCGGCGGGCGCGCGAAAACGGGCAGCCAGCGCGATGGCCTGTTCGCGGTCGTCGCCCTGACCGAGCAGGAACATCACCTCGTGACTGGCACCCGCGGCCAGGTCGATGTGAACCTGATAGGCGGCGCAGGGATCGTCGGTGCGATCGCCGGTCAGTCCATGCGGTCCGTGACTGGACGCCAGAAACGCGGTGGCATCGCCGCCGTCGCGGGCAAACGCGTTGCGCGCCAACAGGGCACACGTCCCGGGGTCGTAGTCGCCGACGATGAACGCGGCGTTGTCGGCACGCACGTTGCCCATCACCCACTCGACATAGCATGTGGCGGTGATGCGTCGGGGCTGCGGCCAGACGTTGGTCAGTTGCAGGCGGCAGATTTTCACCGGCGCCGTGCGATCGACATGTATGCGCCAGCTCTGCAGCAAGCCGTGGCTGTGATGGCGAAATTCGCTGTAGCCGGCACCGTGCCGCACCTGGTACGCGCCGTCGGCAGGCATCGGTCGCGGCGTCGGCGACCACGCCTCGCCGGTTTCTTCGTCGCGCAGATAGATGGCCTCGCCGCTGCGATCGCAGACCGGATCGTTCGACCACGGACTCAGCCGCCATTCGCTGCTGTTGCCGGCCCAGGTGCAAGTGCTCCCGCTCTCGGTGACCAGACAGCCGAACCCGGGGTTGGCGATCACGTTCGACCATGGTGCCGGCGGCGACTGTCCAGCCGCCAGATGCAGCACGTATTCCTGGCCATCGGCGCTGAAGCCGCCAAGGCCGTGGTCGAAACGCAAATCGGCGGGGCGCTTCAGTGGCAGTGTCGGTAGCGGCACGGTATTGGTGCCGCCGGCCAGCAATGGTGGCAACTCCGGCTCGCCCTGCATGCCCTTCGCCAATTGCTCGGCGAAGGTGCCGCGCCCGGTGTCGAGAAACACGGCAGCCGCTGCGCTCAATGCCGCGCGATCGTGCGGCGACAAGTCCTCGCCCGCCACCATCACCACTGCGCCATCGAGTTTGCGCAAGGTGCGTGCACGCACCGCGTCGATGCGCTGGCGCAACCGGTCGCGGCCCGGCTGGGCGTAACCCGCCGTTTCTTCGTCAAGCAATACCAGATCGATGCGCGCACCACGCCCGCACCAGAACGTATGTGCCTGCAACAACGGCTCGATCATGCCCAGGTCCTTGGCATCGCGAATCCGCACCAGAACGATCGGCCAGTCGCCGGAAATGCCGCGCGCCCACAGTGCCGACTGGATGCTGCGACTGCGCAGCAGATCCTCGCGCGCGGCGCGCAATTCGCGGCGCGGCACCAACGCCGCCGACAACAGTGCCATCATCTCCTGGCACATATCCGGATCGATCTCCAGGTTGTGCAGCTCCTGCTCGCTCTGCATGCGTGCCTGCTCGATGACCCAGTTCAGTTGCGGCAGCGAGCGGTAGCCGCGCAGCGTCGCCAGCAATTCGCGGCGCGAGCGGCCAATCGCCGTGAGGTAACCGATCTCGATCTGCGCATAGGGCGCCAGCGTCAGCTCGATGCCGGTGCCGATCGCGGCATCGAGCACCGCGCCGACGCTACCGGTGAAACCGTCCACGCCCTGCGCCGCAGCGCGTAGCCGGGCGTTCTCGCCCCAGCGCCCCAACAGCACGCCGCGATCGGTATCCCAGCCGAATCGGTAGGCGTGACCCGGCGTCGCCAGCACCGTATGCGCCAGGTACAACGGTTTCTCGGCGCTGCCGCGCAGACGTCGGCGGAAGATCAGTATCGACTCGTCAGGCAGGCATTCGCTTTCCACGAACAGGCGGGCAAACGCCGGATGCCGCTCGAACTCGCGCGTCGGTGCCAGCGCCAGTTCGGCAAAACCAGTCACCAGCAGCCGACGTGGCAGTGCGCTTTCGTTGCGCATCATCAGCTTGCGCGCCTCGACGTCGTGCTGCGACGCCACCGCGACCGTCATCTGGCAAAACAGGCCACGCTCGCGCCGCCGGTATTCGGCCAGGTGCGGTCCAAACTGCACCGTGCAATGTCGCGGGTCACCACCGACCGGGTCGATGCCGACCGAGATTCGCGCACCGTCGTCGCGATCCTCGATCACGAACCAATGGCCGCATGCGTTGCCGCTGCGGTCGGGCTGCCAACGGGTCAGCGCGATGCCGTTCCAGCTGCTGCCGCCGCCGCCATCGGCATTGAGCATCAATCCGTAGTGGCCGTTGGAAAGCAGCGTGTAGTGCGGTACGTGGCTGCGCACCGGCACGCTCCAGGTGCGCGCGCCCACCGCCGCCTGGAATATCCGCGATTGTCGCGGTCGGCCCCAGGCTTCCGACGCCACCGTGGTGGATGGGATACGCTCGTACAACAACATGGCAATGCCGGCAACGCGAGCGTCGGCGTGGAAGCGTTTCGGCATCGCGTCGGCATTCAGGTGGTTATCCAATGCCAGCAGGATCATGCCCTGATGATGGCTCATGTAGGAACGCACGATCCGCGCCCGACGCGGCGACGCCTTGCCGGTGCGGCCGAAGTCGATCGCCTCGTGCAGGCCGAACTGGCCCACGCCATCGAGCTTGCCCAGACGCTCGAGGTTGCGCACCACCCGTGCCGCGTCGAACGGCAACGCCATCGCACTGGCGTACGGCGCCACCACCACCCGGTCGCCGAGGTCGCTGCGAAAACCCAGGCCGGGCACGCCGAACGCGCGGTATTGGTAATGCGCCTGCTCGTCCAGTTGATAGTAGCCGGACTCGGCGATTCCCCACGGCAATCCCAGTGGCTCGCTGAACTCGTGATGCATTGCGATCGCGGTGCGACAGGCGCGCCCGAGCAGGCTGTCGACCGGCGTGTTCATGAACAGGCTCGGCATCAGGTATTCAAACAGCGTTGCACTCCACGACATCAGCGCGATGCGCTGGCCGCTGCGCCGGAACGGGCGGCCCAGGTGCAGCCAGTGCCGGAACGGCACGTCGCCCTTGGCGATGGCAACGAAGCTGGTCAGCCGCGACTCCGATGCCAGCAGGTCGTAGTAATTCGGGTCGCGCTGACCGCTGGTGGCGTTGAATCCGATGCGAAACAGGTGGCGACTGCGATCGTAGAGAAAACCGAATTCCATCGCGACCAGCCAGTGCTCGGCCCGCTGCCCAAGCTCGGCCAGATCGCGCAGCAGCGTGTCGATCGCCGCGGCCGAGCGCTGCAGTCGCTCGCGCAGACCGGCGTTCCAGTCGAGCGCGGCATCGCGGTGTTCGGGGCTGAGCGCCGTGTTGTGCAGTTCGGCGTCGAGCGCATCGAGGCAAGTGAGTGCCTCGCGATAGCAGCCCGGCGTCGCAGCCAGCGGCGGCGACGTTGCCAACGTGGCCACCAACGCTTCGTAAAGCTGCGGCAGCGATGCGCTGCCGGCGTCATCCCGACTTACGGCGGGCCACTCGGCGTCATCTCGACTGACAGCGGGCCGCTCGGCGTCATCTCGACTGACAGCGGGCCGCTCGGCCCATGCCCGCAACCAGGGTTGCAGATCATCGAGGTGGCGGCGCGCGTTCGTCGCCTGGCGCTGCAACTCGTTCAACCACACCCGCACCCGACGACAAGTCGAGGCTTGCGACCAGTTCCGCGCGCAATGAACGCACGGCCTTGAGCAGGGCGGTCGCGGCATGTGCGCCCGCGTCCTCGCACGCCTGCTGCACCGTCTCGTGCAATACATCCAGGGTGTCGATCACGCCTTGCGTCAACCGATTCCAGTTCAGCGGCTCGCCGGCGATCTGCTCCAGCCCACGCGCCAACACCAGCAGGCTGGCCGCCAGGTTGCCGCTATCGACGGTAGACACGTAGCGCGGCAGCAGCGGGCGGCGGTCGCGGGTGTCGTACCAGTTGAGCCAATGGCCGCGATAACGCTCCAGCTTGGCCATGCTGTCCATGCTGCTGCGCAGGCGCGCGACCAGCGCACTGCTGTCGAGATAGCCCAGATCGTGCGCCGCAAGCGCAGACAACAATGCCATGCCCAGGTTGGTCGGCGAGGTCCGGTGCGCGACCACGGCGCGCGGCTCTTCCTGGTAATTGTCCGGCGCCAACCAATGATCGTCCGGCCCGACGAATTGCTCGAAGTACAACCAGGTGCGCCGCGCAATACGCCGCAATTGACGCGTTTGCCGGTCATTGATCGCGCGCTGCGGTGGATATGGCGGTTGTGCCAGCCACACCATCGCCCACGGTGCGATCGACCATGCCAACAGCAGCGGCGCCGCTGCGATCAGCGCGGCAGGCTGAAATGAGGCGATCAGCAGCAGCAACGACAGCGCCGAAACCGGTGCAATCCAGCCATCGCGCCATGCACGCAGGGCAACCGATCCGGAGGTACCACGCAGTTTCTCCTGCACCTGCGCCGCCGGCGTCCATTCGAGCAGGTTGCGCCGACTGACCGCCATCCGGAACACGGTGCGACCGACCGCATCGACCAGCATCCGGCTCTCGCACGGCAACAACAGCAACGACACGATGCTGTGCTGAGCCGCGCGGCGCAGCGTCATCGGCGCGCTTTTGAGCCGCGCCCACGCGCTGCCCGGCGCCAACGTGGCCCGGGTCAGCAACCCCAGCAACTCGCACCACAGCGGCGCTGCCTGTGCCGCCATCAACAACAGCGTCCACACCCAGATCGAACCGGGCAAAACACCGAGCCATGCCGCAGCGAACAACAGCATCGCCACCGGTGGATTCAGGCTGCGCCGAAGGTTGTCGACAATCTTCCAGCGCTGGATGACGCTGAGCGGGTTGGCTTGCGTGCTGCCATCGCCGACGCGTACCCGCGGCCACAGCCATGGCCACAACTGCCAGTCGCCGCGCGCCCAGCGGTGCAAGCGTTGCATGAACGCCGGCACTTGCGCGGGATAGTGCTCCAGAAGGATCGTGTCGGAAATCAAGCCGGCTCGGGCATACGCGCCCTCCAGCAGATCGTGGCTGAGCAAACTGTTTTCCGGA
>PGZC01000104.1 GCA_002839995.1 Gammaproteobacteria bacterium HGW-Gammaproteobacteria-4
CGGTTCCGCCGCTGCGCGGCTTGAACCGACCTACGGCGCGGGGCTGGGACGTTCGCTTCGACGTGTCGTGGTGTACGTTCCCGATGTTCCGACGCCGTAGGTCGGATCAAGCGCCGAAGGCGTGGATCCGACGGGTGCTTGCGCGATGCGAAGCAACGCGGCAATCCAGCATTGCCCGCAATAACGCCGACTTGGACGTGTTCACAGGTTCCCCGGATTACTGCGTGTCCGTTGTTCTGCATTTGACGCCCCTTAAAAACGTGTAAGCCAGTGTTCATAGCCGCTCACCTCGCCGCGAACCAGCCGCGCGTACAGCGACTGCAATTCGCGGGTGACCGGGTTGTCGCCGTACACGGTGTCGTCGAGTGCCTCGATCGCCGCCACTTCGGCCGAGGTGCCGGTGAGGAACACTTCGTCGGCGTCGTGCAGTTCGGCCAGCGTGACCGGGCGCACCTGTGCGCCGGTGAGTTCGATCACCGTCTCGCGGGTGATGCCGGGCAGCGCATCGTCATGGGCGACGGCGGTGACACGGCCATCCTTGACCAGGAACACGTTTTCGCCGGTACACTCGACCACGTTCTGGTTGGCATCGAGAAACAAGGCTTCACCGAAGCCGCGCACAGCTTGAGCGCCGGCACCGAGGTGGCCGGGGTACGGCGCAGCCGCGACACCGTCAGACGCACCCGATGCCCGCCCAGATGGCTGTTCCAGGGCAGGGTGGCGACCATCAGGTGCGAGGTCAGCGGCGCCACATCCAGGCCAAGGCCACCCTCGCCGTACCATTGCAACGGGCGCACGTAGGCATCGCGTTGGCGATTGGCACGCAGGGTGTCGATGATCGCGGTGCTGGCCTGGTCGGCATCGAAGCGCATCGCCAATGCCCGCGCGCCACGCGCCATGCGTTGCAGGTGCGCATCGAGGCGGAAAACCGCGCCGCCGCCAGCGCCGGTGGCGTAACTGCGGATGCCCTCGAACACGCCGGTGCCGTAATGCAGGGCGTGGCTGGTGAGCGGCGCGTGCAGGCGTTCGGCACTGGCGATTTCGCCATCGAACCATTGCTGCAACGGTGCCGTTGCGGGTGCTGCGGCCGGCGCCTCGGGCGCGGCAGCGGTGGCGGATGTGCTCAACATGGCGCCACCTCCACGGCCAGGCAGTCGTAGAGTTTGTCGAGCTGCGACTTGAGCACTTCGCCCGGGCGATCGCTCTCCACGATCAGGCTGACGTGCCAGCGATCGCCGTCGGAGCTGGTTTCGCCATTGACGCCGATGGTCTGATAACCCCGGCGCTGGGTGGTGCCGAGCACGCGCAACAGCGAGCCTTCGGCCTGACGCAAAGTCATATCTAAGCGGTAGCGCATGACGCAGTCTCCTCGGTGAGCATTTCAGCGTTTGAACAATTCGGCGGTACCAGCGGCCAGACATTGGCCTTCTGGTCGATCGCCACATGCAGCAGCATCGGGCCCGGACTGGCGAGCAATTCACGCAGCGCATCGGCCACTTCGTCGCGGCGCGAAATGCTGCGACTGGGAATCCGGTAGGCTTCGGCGATCTGGCAAAAATCCGGGTTGTCGGACAGATCGACGGCGCTGTAGCGCTCCTCGAAGAACAGTTCCTGCCACTGCCGCACCATGCCCAGCGCCTGGTTGTCGATCAGCACGATCTTTACCGGCAGGCGTTCGCGCGCCATCGTCGCCAGTTCCTGGATGTTCATCTGGAAACCGCCGTCGCCGCTGACGCAGATCACCCGCGCGCTGCGGTCGGCCAACTGCGCGCCGATCGCCGCCGGCAGG
>PGZC01000066.1 GCA_002839995.1 Gammaproteobacteria bacterium HGW-Gammaproteobacteria-4
AGGTGAGGTCAACCGCTTTTTTGGTCGCCCACAGGGTGGGCTCCTACAGGTGAGGTCAACCGCTTTTTTGGTCGCCCACAGGGTGGGCTCCTACAGGTGGGGGCAACTGCTTTTTTGGTCGCCCACAGGGTGGGCTCCTACAGGTGGGGACAACCGCTTTATTTGTAGGAGCCCACCCTGTGGGCGACCTGCCTGCCGGCTCCGATCAGCGCACCCATTGCAACGACAACCAGCCGAGCACCATGAACCCGAACCCGAGCAGGCGCAAACGCGCAGTGGCGAGTGCCGACAACTGCGCCACCGCGCGCTTCCACGCCTGCGGTGCGATGAACACGACCGCACCCTCGAGCACCATCATCAAACACAACGCTGCAAGCAAGTCGGAGCCCATGTCACTCACCCGGGAAACGCGCGGCAACGCGATGCGTCAACGACTGCGGCCTTGCTCCCCGAAATAGCGCAACAGGCCGGAATCGCGATCCAGCACCAGCACGCTGTCGCCGTTGGCAAAGCCGTTGCGATAGGCTTCAAGGCTGCGATAGAACGCATAGAACTCGGCATCGCGACTGAACGCCCTGGCATAGATTTCCGCCGCCGTGGCATCGCCCTCGCCGCGCAATCGTTGGGCATCGCGCTCGGCTTCCGCACGCAGGATGACCTGCTGGCGGTCGGCATTGGAGCGGATGGTTTCTGAAATCTCGGCACCCTGCGCGCGCAATTCGTTGGCAACCCGCAAGCGCTCGGCACGCATCCGCTGGAACACCGAACCGATCACCAGGCCGTCTTCCGGCAGGTCGATGCGCTTGATCCGCACATCCACCACTTCCACGCCCAGGCTCTTGGCCGCCACGTTGGACACTTCGACAAAACGCTCGGCCAGATTGGTGCGCTCGCCACCAACCACCTCCTGCAAGGTGCGCTGGCTGATCTCGTTGCGGATCGCTTCGGTCACGATCGGGCGCAGGCGCTGCAATGCCGCCGTTTCGTTACCGGCCTGGTAAAAGCGGAGCACGTCGCTGACCCGCCACTTGACGAAGAAATCGACGTTGACGTCCTTCTTCTCCGAGGTCAGGTAGCGCTCGGGCTGCGAGTCCAGGTTGAGAATCCGCTGATCGACCTTGAGCACGGTTTGCACGAACGGAATCTTGAAGTGCAGCCCGGGCTTGATGTTGCTCTCGACCACACGGCCGACCTGGAAACGCACCGCGACCTGGCTTTCCTGAACTTGATAGACCGAGCCCAGCGCCAGAAACACCAGCAATGCCGCGACAACGGGAATGAAGGCTTTCATCGGCGGGGCTCCTCGCGCGTGCTGCGCGGTTGGCGCGGGTCGCGCACGTCACGTGTGGCCGGCGACGCCGGCAACGCACTGCTTACCGGCGGAAACAGGCTGACCGGGCCGGATCCATCATTTGCCGACACGCTACCGCCGGCACCGGACAACGGCAGGTACAGCACATTGCCGCCATCGCCGGCGTATACCTTGCGATTGCTGGCCAGCACTTCCTGCATGGTTTCCAGATACAGGCGGGTGCGGGTCACCTCGGGCGCCTTGCGATACTCATCGACGAGCAGCGTGAAGCGCTCGGAATCGCCCTGCGCGCGGGCGATGGCCGCTTCCTTGTAGCCTTGCGCCTGCGCGCGGATGCGCGCGGCGTCGCCACGCGCCTCCGGCACCACCTTGCTGGCGTACGCTTCGGCTTCGCTTTCGATGCGATCCTTGTCCTCGCGCGCGCTGACCGCGTCATCGAAGGCTTCGCGCACTTCCTGCGGCGGCCGCGCATTGGGGATATTCAGCACCGACACTTGCAGGCCGGTACGATAGCCATCGAGCGATTTTTGCAACTTGATCCGCGCATCGGCCGCCAGTGCCGCGCGCTCGCCGGTCAGTACCGAATCCATCAGGCTGGTGCCAATCACGTCGCGCACCGCGCTTTCGGCCGCCTGCTGCAGGGTTTCATCCGGGTCGCGCGCGCCGAACAGATAGTTCTGCGGATCGCCCACCAGATACTGCACGTTGAACTCGATCTGCACGATGTTCTCATCGCGGGTGAGGATGCGCACCTGATCGGTAAAAGTGCGGATCTGGGTGACATCGACCTTGCGCACGGTTTCGATCGGCCACGGCAGCTTGAAGTTCGGGCCAGGCGTCATCAGCCGCTCGAACTTGCCGAAACGCAGCACCACGCCGCGCTGGCGCTCATCGATGATCTGCCAGCTGTCGAACAACACCCAGACCGCCACGATCAACAACAACCAGTACAGCGGATTGCCTCCCGCACCGGTACTACGACGTTCGGGCGGACCGGAACCACCGAACACGCGCCCGAGATTGGCCTTCAGGCGGGCGATGAACGCATCGATATCCGCATCCTCACCCTTGTTTCCCCTATTGCCCTTGCCGGGTTCATTCCACGCCATTGTGTCGCTCCGTGGCGCCGGCTGACATGTCGCGCCACCGACACCCGGCAGTTGACAGGTGCGAGAGGAAGCGATGCTCCGGCGCGCGTTGGGAAATCGATTGTCAGACTTTCAGGCACCTCGAAAAACCATCGCGAAACCGGTTTGTCGAAACGTCCCGTCAATTGTAGGTAGGGGCGCCACCATCAGCAAGCAAGAGCGAATGCAATATTTCGCCACCCGGCTCGCTCGCCAATTGCTCGGCGACACCGCGCGGCATATCCAGAGCCATCGTCCAGCCGCCATCGTCGCCAGCCGATTCACCGCGAACGGCACCCAGTTGATGCAAGCGCGCATGCAATCGGGCGGCACGCGGCGGCAACGCGATCTGCAACAACAGGCGATCGCGGCCACAGCGCTCGGCAATGGCGGCGCGGATCAGATCGAGGCCATCGCCACGCTGCGCCGAAATCCACACCCGCTCACGCAACGCGTGCTCGCCATCGCGGCGCGGCACGGCGCCATCGATACGGTCGATCTTGTTCATCACCAGCACCTGCGGAATATCGCCGGCGCCGATTTCTTCCAGCACGGCGTCCACCTGCGCGATGCGTTCGTCACGCAGCGGATCGGCGGCATCGGCCACATGCAGCAACAGGTCCGCCTCGCGCGCTTCGGCCAGCGTGGAGCGGAATGCGGCAACCAGCTCATGCGGCAGATCGCGCACGAAGCCGACGGTATCGGCCAGCACCACCGGCCCACCTGCCAAGCCATCCACCTTGCGCACGGTGGGGTCGAGGGTGGCGAACAACTTGTCCACCGCCAACACCGACGCGCCAGTCAACGCATTGAAAAGTGTGGATTTTCCGGCATTGGTATAGCCAACCAGCGCGACCCGGGGGATCTGGTTGCGCACCCGCGCCCGGCGCATCTGATCGTGCTGCACCTCGACCTTCTGCAGCCGTTTTTCCAGCGCGTCCATGCGTTTTTGCAGCAGGCGACGGTCGGTTTCGAGCTGCGTTTCACCCGGGCCGCGCAGGCCGATCGAACCGCCGCGCTGGCGTTCCAGATGGGTCCAGCCGCGCACCAGCCGCGTTGCGATATGCCGCAACTGCGCCAGTTCGACCTGCAATTTACCTTCGTGCGAGCGCGCCCGCTGCGCAAAGATATCGAGGATCAGGCCGGTGCGATCCACCACCCGGCAGGCCAATGCCTTTTCCAGGTTGCGCTCCTGCACCGGCGTCAACGCGTGATTGACCAGCACCAGATCCGCGTCCAGCGCCGCACGCATGGCCTGCGCTTCCTCCAGTTTGCCGCTGCCGATATACAGCGCGGAATTGGGCGTATCCACCCGCGCGCGCAAGGTACCGACCACCGTTGCGCCGGCCGAACGGGTCAACTCGGTGAACTCTTCCAGCGCATCGTCGTACCCGGCTCGATCGGCGACATGGGTACTGACCGGCTGGATCAGCAGCGCGCGTTCACCCTTGTTCAGGCGATCAAACACTGGCGTCTGCGACCTCCGGGCTGTCCGGATGCCCCGCTTCGTCGTCGCCACCCTGCCCGATGCGCACATTGCGCGCCGGGACGATGGTGGAGATGGCGTGCTTGTAGACCATCTGGCTGACGGTGCTGCGCAGCAACACCACGAACTGGTCGAACGATTCGACCGTGCCCTGCAATTTGATGCCGTTGACCAGATAGATCGATACCGGTACGCGTTCGCGCCGCAGCGCATTCAGGAAGGGATCCTGCAAGGTCTGTCCCTTGGACATGTACTGCTCCTGTCGTTCTTGTTATGGGTTACCCAGGTACTTGCCGCAATGCTCTCGCAGGCGGAAGAACCATGGTACACAGGCGCGGTGAATGCCGCGAGAATGCCATTGGTCATTGCAGGAAACGGCTTAACGCCCCATTCAAGGCCAAAAGCTGCTGCTCCGGGTCGAACCAGCACGCATCGAGCTCGCCGCGCAGCCAGGTCAACTGGCGCTTGGCCAGTTGCCGGGTGGCGGCGATGGCCTGCTCGCGGAACTGCACGGCATCGGTATCGCCCTCAAGATGCGCCCACGCCTGGCGGTAGCCCACCGCCCGCATCGACGGCAATTCGGCATGCAGCAGCGGATCGGCGCGCAAGGCCCGCACTTCATCGAGAAAGCCGGCTGCCAGCATGGCATCGAAGCGCTGCGCAATGCGCGCGTGCAGCACGGCGCGGTGTTGCGGTGCGATCACCAGCTTGAGCACCCGGAACGGCAGGCGATGCCCCGACGGCTGCGCCTGCCAATCGCTCAGGCGGCGCCCGGTCAGCCGCCACACTTCCAGCGCACGCACGATACGCTGCGGATCGGTGGCGTGGATGCGAGCCGCCGCGAGCGGATCGACCCGCGCCAGTTCGCCGTGCAGGCTGGCCCAACCGTACTGCCCGGCCTCCGCCTGGAGTTGCGCGCGCAGCGCCGGATCGGCCTCCGGCATCGGCGACAGCCCTTCAAGCAGTGCCTGGAAATACAGTCCGGTGCCGCCGGCCAATATCGGCAAGCGGCCACGCTGCTGGATATCCTGCATCGCCGCCAGCGCATCGCGGGCAAAATCGGCGGCGCTGTACGTCTGCTGCGGCTCGCGCAAGTCCAACAGGTGATGGCGCGCCTGCGCCAGCGTCGCGGCATCGGGCTTGGCGGTGCCGATGTTCATGCGCCGGTACACCAGCGCCGAATCGACACTGACGATTTCGCCGCCCCAGTGCTGCGCCCACTCCACCGCCAGCGCGGTCTTGCCCGATGCGGTCGGCCCCATCAAGGCCACCGCCAGTGGCCGTTGATCGCGCATCGCCTACCCTGCCCGGCCCAACGCCGCGCGCACCTTGTCGAACGCGTTGCGCATCGGTGCCGACGGCACACGATCCGCCAGACTCACCGCAACGATGGTCAGGGCGGCGAACAGCACCCCAGGCACCATCTCGTACAGGCCGGTATCGAGCTGTTTCCAGCCGATCACCGTCAGCGCGCCGACGACCATGCCGGCCAGCGCACCGTTGCGGGTCATGCGCGGCCAATACAGCGACAGCACCACCACCGGCCCGAATGCCGAGCCAAAGCCGGCCCAGGCATAACTCACCAGACCCAGCACCCGGCTATCGGGGTTGTTGGCCAGCGCAATGGCCAGCGCCGACACCAGCACCACGGTCAGCCGGCCGACCCAGACCAGCTCAGCCTGCCCGGCCTGCTTGCGCAACATGCCCTTGTAGAAATCCTCGGTCAGCGCGCTCGAACACACCAGCAACTGGCAACTCAGGGTGCTCATGATCGCCGCCAGAATCGCGGACAGCAGCACCCCGGCGATCCACGGATTGAATAACGCCTGTGCCAGCGCGATGAACACCCGCTCCGGATTCTGCTGAACCGCCGCGCCCGCGTCCGGATGCATCTGGAAATACGCAATGCCGAAAAACCCGACCGCCAGCGCGCCGATCAGGCACAGCACCATCCAGGCCATGCCGATCCGCCGCGCTGCCGGGATCCGCTGCGCCGACTCGGCGGCCATGAACCGGGCCAGGATGTGCGGCTGGCCGACGTAGCCCAGACCCCAGGCCATGAGCGAAATGATGCCGATCGCACTGGTACCCTTGAGCGGGTCGAGATAGGCCGGACCGGCGGCATCGATCAGCGCGGTCGCCGCACCCGGGCCGCCGGTGGCCACGATCACCACGATCGGGGTGAGGATCAACGCGAAAATCATCAAGGTCGCCTGCACCGTATCGGTCCAGCTCACCGCCAGAAAGCCACCGACCACGGTATACAAAATGGTCGCCGCCGCACCCAGCCAGATCGCGGTGCCGTAAGGCACCTCGAACACACTCTCGAACAGGCGCGCACCGGCAACGATGCCGGACGCGGCATAGATCGCGAAGAACACCAGGATCACCAGCGCCGAGAACACCCGCAGCATCCGGCTGCGGTCCTCGAAGCGATGGGTGAAGTAATCGGGCAACGTCAACGCGTTCTGGCTGTATTCGGTGTACACCCGCAGCGGCGCCGCCACATAGCGCCAGTTGGCCCACGCACCCAGCACCAGACCGATCGCGATCCACGCTTCCGACAGCCCGCCGGCATACATCGCGCCGGGCAGGCCCAGCAGCAACCAGCCGCTCATGTCCGACGCACCCGCCGACATTGCCGTGACATAACTGCCCAGGCGCCGGCCACCGAGAATGTAATCGCCCAGATTCCGGGTATACCGCCAAGCGGCGAACCCGATACCCACCATCAGCAGGATGTAGACCGAAAAGGTGATGTACAGCGGGGAAATCGCGGCCATGTCGGATGCGTCGTCAGTGCAGGACGGGCAAGCATAACCCGCATCTCTCACACCGGTCGTGGATGATCGTCAAGCGCGATGATACGGGTGATTGGCGAGCAGACTGGCAGCACGATAGAGTTGCTCCGCCACCACCAGGCGCACCAGCATGTGCGGCAATGTCAGCGGCCCGAGCGACCAGGTTTCGTCGGCGCTGGCCAGCACTTCGCTGGCAAGTCCATCCGGACCGCCAACCAGCAATGCCAGGTCGCGCCCTTGCTGCCGCCAGTGCGCCATGCGCTGCGCCAACTGTTCGGACGTGAACGCGCGGCCACCGCCGTCGAGCGCCACCACCCACGCCATCTTCGGCACCGCCGCGCGCATGCGTTGCCCTTCATCGGCGATCGCACGCGCCGGGTCGAGCCCTTTGCCCCGGCGCCCGGGGGACAGCTCGAGCAATTCCAGCGGCAACCAGTGCGACAGGCGTTTGCTGTACTCGGCAAAACCGGTGGCTACCCACGACGGGGCGCGCTCACCCACGGCGATCAGGCTAGCCCGCATCGATCAAGCGATCAGCCGTGCGCTGCGGATTCGTCGATCTCACCGTAGGCGTCCTCGCTGTCCGGCGGCTGATCGCCTACCGTCCAAAGCCGTTCGAGTGCATAGAACTCGCGAACCCGTGGCAGCATGACGTGCACGATCACATCACCCAGATCGACCAGCACCCACTCCGCTTCGCGCTCACCCTCGACGCCCAACGGCATCGCGCCCGCCTTTTTGGCGTGTTGCACCACTTCATCGGCGATCGATTTGACGTGACGCGTGGACGTTCCCGAAGCAACCACCAGATAATCGGCGATGCTGGTCTTGCCGCGAACATCGATCTCGACCGAATCCTTCGCCTTGATTTCTTCCAGTGCGCTGCGCACCAGTTGCAGAAGCGCCTCGGGCGACGGCGCGGGATCGGGCATTTGCGTTTTGATTATGTGTGCTTGTGAAGTCAACGGGTTTCACCTGTAGGTAGAGTGCGACGGCCTCGATCGCGCTTCGAGGGCGCAAGCGCGCGGCGGGGTTTCAAACCGGCACATAGTGTAGTGCAACCGGCCGGACGGCGTCGGAACGCCCGGAAACCTGCGGCGCAACGGTCTCACGCGAGGCGTTTCAACGCCCATACAGGTGGTTTTCACGAATATAGTCGGCCACGGCGGCCGGCACCATCGGCTGCCAATCGCCGTTTTCGCGCAGGCGCTCGCGCAAAACGCTGGAAGACTGCGGATAGCTGCCGGCATCGAGCACGAATACAAGGCCGGCCGGCAGCCTGTGCAAATCTTCGCCCTGTTCGCACCAACGCCCATCGAGCGCTTGAATCAGCGGCTCCGGCAACGCATCGAGTGGGTAACCGGGGCGCGCGACCACGACCAGATGCACCAGCGCGATCAGCTCGCGCCACAAGCGCCACGACGGCAGCCCGAGAAACGCATCCGCCCCCAACACCATGCCCAGCGGCGCGTGATCGCCAAGCTCCTCGCGCAGCTCCAATGCCGTCAGCACGCTCCAGGACGGCCCACCGCGACGCAGTTCGCGCTCATCCACACGCAATCCCGGCTCACCGGCGATCGCCAGCGCCAACATCCGGGCCCGGTGCTCGGCGCTGGCGCTTGGCACCGCGCGGTGTGGCGGATCCGCTGCAGGAACCAGACGCACCTCGGCGCGCAGGGCTGCTACCGCAGCACGCGCCAGTGCGACGTGGCCAAGGTGCACGGGGTCGAACGTGCCGCCATAGAACAGACTCAACATGCCCTGAGCAGCCGTTGCGCCGCCCTTGGCTCGGCAATCGCCGCAAGCAGGCGATCCAGCACCTGCCACGGATCGCCGTCGGCGCGACCCTTGGCGATGCGATCGATCTGCGCGCACAGCCCGACAAAACGCTCCCAATGCGACGCACTGTGGCGCTGCAACGCGCGGCGATACAGCGCCTGACGCGAATCCCACACCCGGTCTGCGCGCATCGCGGAACCGACATCGCCACCCGACGCCGACACGGAGGCATACCCTGCAATGCGCCGAACCTCGCCGGCCACCCAGCCCATCAACGCCAACACCGAGTCGCCTTCGGCGCACAGGCTGGCGCTCATGCGCAATGCCCGGCCGGCGTCGCCCGCCAGCGCCGCCTCAAGCAGGCCGAACACGTTGTAGCGCGCCGAGTCGGCCACCGCCTGCGCCATTGCCGGCGCATCGAAGCGCGCACCGGGCGCAAGCAAGGCCAGCTTGTCGACTTCCTGCGCGGCGGCAAGCAGATTGCCTTCTACGCGCTCGACCAGTACCTCGATCGCCTCTTGGCTGGCACTCAAGCCGCGCGCCGACAGCCGCCGGCCAAGCCATGCCGGCAATTCGCCGGCACGCAATTGCGGACAAAGTACCACGCGACCGGCCTTGTCGATTCGCTCGCTCCAGCGACCGCCGTGCTTGTTGCTCCAGTCGCCAGCGCAGATCAGCACCAGGTTGTCGGCAGCCAGACCTTCGCACAGGCCCTCCAGCACCTGCGCGCCCTCACGCCCCGGCTTGCCGGTCGGCAAGCGCAGATCGAACATCCGCCGCGGGGCGAACAGGCTCGGCGCACTGAGCTCGTAACTCAGCGTATTCCAGTCGAATCGGTCATCGATGTCGTAAACCACACGCTCGGAAAAACCATCGGCGCGGGCACGGGCGCGAATGGCGTCGGCCGCTTCCTGCACGCGCAGTGTTTCCGCGCCGGCGACCAGATAAATCGCGTGAAGCGGCGTTGCGCCCAGTTCCGCGGCCAGTTGCTCAGGAGTCAGCACCAACGTCAATCCGCATCGAGACGCAGGCTCAGGCGCCGCATCAGTGCCGCCGGCATCGCCCGCGAGAGCTCGTCGCGCACGACCTCTTCTTCGCCCGGGGTGCCCAGCGCCTGCGCGGTGTCGAAAGTGAAATCGCGGCTCAACTCGACCGTCTGTTTGGGTACACGCACGCTGCCATCGGACGCGATCACATCGAAATCGACCGAATAGGTGATCACGAATTCCTGCACCCGCGCGGCCGCATCCACCGTCAACGGCCCTTGATGCCAACGTTCCGAGGTGATGCGGATGATGGTAGCCGGTACGCCATCGGCAGCCGGCACGGCACCGGCACGCGTGAGGTTGACCGCCAGACGCTCCGACAACCGGCTGAACGAGTCGACACCGACGACGCGCACCTCGCCCAGATCCGCCGGCACCACGAACTCACGCCTGGGCGCGAAACCGCAGGCGCTCAAGCCGGCCAACAACACCACCAGAGCGGCGTTGGCCAACCATCGCGCGGTCGGTACGAAACAACGTTTTGAGCGATGAATCGGTTGTATTGTCATCACGCTAGCCTACGACAATGTTGACGATCTTGCCCGGAATCACGATCACCTTGCGCACGGTGACGCCTTCAAGATAGCGGCCAACCGATTCCTCGGCCATGGCCTGCTGCTCGATGTGCTCGCGCGGGGCATCGACGGCAACCGCGATCTGGCCGCGCAACTTGCCATTGACCTGCACCGCCAGCGTGACCGAGTCGCGACGCAACGCCGCCGGATCGTGAACCGGCCAAGGCAGGTCATCGACCAGGGTTTCGTCGTGACCCAACGCCTGATGCAGCGCATGGGCGATATGCGGCGTGATCGGATTGAGCATCCGTATCACCGCTTCCCACGCTTCTTGCGACACCGCCCGGCCCTGCGCGCTGCCATCGTCAAATCGAGCCAGCGCGTTCATCAGTTCCATGATCGCGGCGATGGCGGTATTGAATGTGTAACGCCGACTGATGTCGTCGCTGACCTTGGCAATGGTCTGGTGTACCTGCCG
>PGZC01000105.1 GCA_002839995.1 Gammaproteobacteria bacterium HGW-Gammaproteobacteria-4
AGTGGAGTCCATCAGAGTGGTGTACGGGTTCGGCGGTGAGCGTGTCGCTGTGATGTAGGCGACGGTCACCGCGTGATCCTTCGAGTGATCTCTCACAACCGACTCGAAGAAGGACACAACGATGACCGTCACTCCAAGTATCGATGGCGTGCGCCTGCTGGAGGAACAGCTGGCCCAGGCCAGCCCTGATCTGTTGCGCGAGCTACTGACCACTTTCATCAACACGCTGATGTCGGCCGAGGCTGACGCGGTGTGCGGCGCCGCCTACGGCACCAGCTCACCGGACCGGACGAACCAGCGCAACGGCTACCGGCACCGCGACTTCGACACCCGCACCGGCACTTTGGAGTTGGAGATCCCGAAGCTACGGACCGGGACCTACTTCCCCGACTGGCTGCTGGAGCGCCGCAAGCGGGCCGAGCGAGCCCTCACCAGCGTGGTCGCGACCTGCTACCTGCTCGGCGTCAGCACCCGGCGGATGGACAAACTGGTCCAGTCCCTCGGCATCACCACACTGAGTAAGAGCCAGGTCTCGGAGATGGCCAAGGACCTCGACGGGCAGGTCGAACAGTTCCGCACCCGCCGCCTCGACGACGCCGGCCCGTTCACCTTCCTGGCCGCTGACGCCCTGGTGTTGAAGGTCCGCGAGGGTGGCCGGGTCGTCGGCGTGCACTGCCTCGTGGCGACCGGTGTGGATGGCGACGGGCACCGCCAAGTGCTGGGTGTGCAGGTCACCACGGCTGAGGACGGTGCCGGCTGGCTCGCGTTCTTCCGCGATCTGGTCGCCCGCGGCCTGCACGGGGTCCGGCTGGTCACCTCCGACGCCCACCCGGGCCTGGTCGCCGCGATCACCGCGACCCTGCCCGGCGCCGCCTGGCAACGCTGCCGCACCCACTACGCAGCGAACCTGATGTCGGCCACACCCAAGAGCAGCTGGCCATGGGTCAAAGCGCTTCTCCACTCCGTGTACGACCAGCCCGACAAGACAGCGGTCAACGACCAGTTCGACCGGATCGTCGACGCCCTGGCCAACAAGCTGCCCGCCGTCGCCGACCACCTCGAGACCGCCCGAGCCGACATCCTCGCCTTCACCGCGTTCCCCAAAGAAGTGTGGCGACAGATCTGGTCCAACAACCCCAACGAACGCCTCAACCGCGAAATCCGGCGCCGCACCGACGTCGTCGGCATCTTCCCCGACCGGGCATCGATCATCCGGCTCGTCGGCGCCGTCCTCGCCGAACAACACGACGAATGGGCCGAAGCCCGCCGCTACCTCGGCCTCGACGTCCTC
>PGZC01000067.1 GCA_002839995.1 Gammaproteobacteria bacterium HGW-Gammaproteobacteria-4
CGCGCCGCTGTAACGGCCGGGCATTGCAATGACTTATATCCACGGCCTCGGCCACTTCCACCCGGAAAACATCATCGACAACGCGTTCCTGCGCGATCTGGATATCGGCACCGACGCAGACTGGATCATGGAACGGGTCGGCATCGAGCGCCGTCGCACGGTGCTGGCTCTGGATTACATCAAGACCACACGCAACGCCGATCCGCGCCAGGCGATCGAAGCCTCGCTTTACAGCAATGCGCAAACCGGTGCGCGTGCGGCGCAGCAGGCAATCGCCGCGGCAGGCCTGAACCCGAGCGATATCGGCCTGGTGATTTCCGGCAGTTGCTCGCCGCAATCGAGCTGCCCGGCCGAGGCCTGCACCATCGCCGCCGAGATGGGCATCGACGCGCCGACGTTCGATCTCAATTCGGCGTGTTCGTCGCTGGCCGCGCAACTGCATTTTCTCGACTCGATGCGCCCCGAGCGCCTGCCCGATTTCGTGCTGGTGGTGCAAGCCGAAAACAGCACTCGCGCCATCGACTACAACGACCGCAACAGTTGCGTGCTGTGGGGCGATTGCAGCAGCGCGCAGGTGATCTCGCCGCGCGTACCGGCGCGATTGAAGGTGACGCACAGCCAGTTCGCATCGAATCCGGAAAACTGCGACAAGGTGCGTTTCGTCAATGCCGGCCATTTCACCCAGGAAGGCCGCACCGTGCAGACGTTCGCGATCCGGCGCAGCCTGGCGCTGATTGCGCAGTTGCGCGAGCGGCTGGATCAGGCGCGCGCCGCCGCATTGAAGTTCATCGGCCATCAGGCCAATCGCGGCATGCTCGACAACATTTGCCGCAGTGCCGGCATCAGCCCGGAAAACCATTTCTTCAACGTCAATGAATACGGCAACTGCGGCGCTGCCGGTGCGCCCAGTGTGCTGTCGCAACGCGTTGCCGATTTGCGCGAGGGCGATGTGGTCGCAATGGCGGTGGTTGGCGGCGGCCTGAGTTGGGGTGCGTTGTTGCTGGAGGTCGGCGCATGAGTCGGCGCATTGGCGTATTCATGTCCCGGGTTTCGGCCTACGGCCTCAACCCGGGCTACGAGGTAGATGCCGCATGAGCCTGATGTCGTACGCCGATTTTCTCAGGGCACAGACGCTGTCCAAGCCCGAGTTGCTGGCCTGGGGCAAGCAGAGCCTTGTCAGTGATGCGCCGGGCACGATCCCTTCGCTGCCGTTGCCGCCGATGCTGATGTTCGACCGCATCACCGCGATCGAGCACAACGGCCGACGTGGGCAGATCGTGGCCGAGCAGGACATCCACCTCGACGCCTGGTATTTCCTGTGCCACTTCAGCAACGATCCGGTGCAGCCGGGCTGCCTCGGCGTGGATGCAATCTGGCAACTGCTCGGCATGTACTGCGCGCTGCGCGGTGCGCTCGGCGCCGGCCGTGCACTCGGCTGCAAGGAAGTCGATTTCTTCGGCCAGATCCGCCCGCACGACGGCGTGGTCACCTACACCGTCGAGGTGCGCCGCTACTCGGAAATGCAGGGCGGCGCGGTGGTGATCGGCGATGGCACGGTGAGCGTGGATGGCGAAGCGATCTACAGCGTGCGCGATGCCAAGGTCGGCATCTACCCCGGCATCCAGTACCACGACTATCCGGCGCCATCCGCGAACAGCAAAGGCGGGGTGCTGAACAAATGACGCCCGAACAGGTATTGCAGGCCGTGCCGCAACAGGCACCGTTCCGGTTTCTCGACGAGATTCTGGAACTCGACGACGCGCACATCGTCGGCCGCTACACGTTCAAGCCCGATGAGTTTTTCTATCGCGGTCATTTTCCGGGCGACCCGGTAACGCCGGGCGTGATCCTGACCGAAGCCATGGCGCAGACCAGTGTGGTCGCGCTGGGCCTGTACCTGTGCGCGCAAACGCTGCCCGGCGATGAGCTGTCGAAGTGGACCACCCTGTTCACCGAATGCCAGATGGAATTCCATCTGCCGGTGCTGCCCGGCGAAACCGTCACCATCGTTGGTGAAAAACAGTTTTTCCGGCGCATGAAGCTGAAAAGCCGTGCGCAATTGTTTCTGGCCGATGGCCGGTTGGCGGCTGAAGGCGTGTTGGCCGGGGTAGGAGTGCAACGTGGCAAATAAAGGCACTATCGCCATGCAGTCGCCCACAGGGTGGGCTCCTACAGACCTGCCTCGTCGTTCTTGTGCAGGAGCGCACCCTGTGCGCGACCTGTCATCCATCTGGAACCAACGTCCATGATCCCCAACACCCGCGTCGTCATCACCGGCATGGGCGTGCTTGCGCCCAATGGCCATGGCCTTGCAGCGTATGAAGCCGCGCTGCGCGAAGGCGTGTCCGGCATCCGCTTCATCGAAAAACTGGCCGAGCAGAAATTCGCGTGTCAGGTCGGCGGTGTGCCGCAGGGTGTGGACGCACTCAAGCACGATTACCTGGGTTCGGAAGACCTGCTGGCGATGAACGACGCCATGATCTACGCCGCGATCGCCGGCATCGATTGCTGGCGCGATGCCGGTCTGCGCCCGATCGCTCCCGATTCGGAAGTCGATTGGGATACCGGCGCGATCATCGGTACCGGCATCGGCGGCATGCAGACCATTGGCGATCGCCTGATTCCGATGGTCGACAAGGGCCGCGTCGGGCGGCTGGGCTCGACGATGGTGGAACAAGTGATGTGCTCCGCGGTGTCGGCCAAGCTCGGTGGCCTGCTCGCACTCGGCGGCCAGGTCACCACCAACAGCTCGGCCTGCACCACCGGCACCGAAGCCGTGGTCGATGCCTTCCACGCGATCCGCAGCGGCCAGTGCGCGCGCATGATGGCCGGCGGCGCCGAGGGCAGCTCGCATTACACCTGGTCTGGCTTCGACGCGATGAAGGTGCTCAACAGCCGCAGCAACGACGCGCCGGAAGGCGCTTCGCGGCCGATGAGTGCAAGCGCTGCCGGTTTCATTCCCGGCGCCGGCGCCGGCATCCTGATGCTGGAGAGCCTGGACAGCGCGCAGGCGCGCGGTGCGCGCATCTATGCCGAAATCATCGGCGGCCACGTCAACAGCGGTGGCCAGCGCGGCGGCGGCTCGATGACCGCACCCAACCCCGAGGGCGTGGTGCGCTGCATCCGCAGCGCGATGGCGATGGCCGGTATCGCGGCCCACCAGATCGATGCCATCAACGGCCACCTCACCGCCACCTTCGCCGACCCCTACGAGCTGGAAAACTGGCGGCGCGCGCTGGATGTCGAGGCCGCCGCACTGCCGCCGATCAATGCCACCAAGAGCATGATCGGCCATGCCCTGGGTGCCGCCGGCGGGCTGGAATGCGTCGCTGCGGTGCTGCAACTGCATCACGGCTTCCTGCACGGCTCGCGCAACTGCGAAGACCTGCACCCCAAGGCCGAGCCATTCCGCGGCTCGGTGGTGCAAAAAACCCGACCGTTTGCGGGTCGCATCCTGGCCAAAAGCAGTTTTGGCTTCGGCGACGTCAACGGCTGCGTCCTGTTCCGCACGTTTCAACCCTGACCGATATGGCGAGTGGTCACCCCGCACCATGAAACACCTTACGCCATGCCGTTTCCCTCACCCCTGCCCTCTCCCGGAGGGAGAGGGGGACAAAGAAACGCTTCGCGTTGTTTCACACTAATCACCCACAGGAGAACCCCATGAACGAAGCACAGATCACCGAAAAAGTCATCGCCCTGATCACCCCGTACGTCAAGAACCAGGAAGCGCTGAAGACGATCAGCAAGGACACCAGCATCCTCGGCGACCTGGGCGTCAATTCCGCGCGCCTGGTCGATATCGTGCTCGCGTTCGAAGACGAGTTCGACATCGAAGTGAGCGACGATGCCGCCGATTCAATCGCCACCATCGGCGATGCGGTCAACCTGATCGGCAAACTGGTCGGCTGAGATGAAACTCCCGCGCCGTACGCGCCTGGCCCTGCGCGTGCAGCGCGGCATCAGTTATTTCTGCTTTGCCCTGTTCGGGCCGATCCTGACCCTGATCTACCGCTTCCGCTTTCGCTTCTCGGCGCATCAGGTGGACGCGGTGCGCGCCCAGTATCGCGCCCTGCGTGAACAGCATCCCGGGCCGCTGCTGATTTGCAGCAATCACCTGACGCTGGTCGATTCGATCATCCAGACCATCGTGCTCGGTTCGTTGTGGGATTACCTGCGCCACCCGGCCTCGCTGCCGTGGAACCTGCCCGAAGCCCGCAACTTCTACCATCGCTTCAGTTGGCGGCTGGTGTGTTATCTCGGCCGCTGCATTCCGGTGGAACGCG
The DNA here is from genome assembly GCA_002839995.1 of Gammaproteobacteria bacterium HGW-Gammaproteobacteria-4. Taxonomy (GTDB): domain Bacteria; phylum Pseudomonadota; class Gammaproteobacteria; order Xanthomonadales; family Xanthomonadaceae. Next base: position 4,287 of record PGZC01000067.1, read on the forward strand.
GCGCGTCGGCCGAGCAGGCCCGCTTCGCGCAGGCACGGATGCGCTATGTGCTCGATCGCGGCGATGCCATTGCCATCTTCCCGGAAGGCCGGCGCAGCCGCGATGGCCGCGTCGATGACAAGGATTTCTCCTACGGCGTGGGCCAGTTGCTCAACCGGGTTCCCGGCGCCAAGGTGCTCTGCGTCTATCTGCGCGGCATGCGTTTCGGCGGTTTTGCCGACTTTCCGACGCCGGGCGATCGCTTCTACGTGCAACTGAAGATGATGGTGCCGCATTCGGCCAGCACCGGCCTGCGCCGCGCTCGCGATTTGTCGGCGCAGATCATCGCCCAGCTCAAGGCGATGGAAGACGAATACTTCGCCGCACGCGCGTCCGGCGCGCTGAGCCTGCCGTCCGCTTCGTGAAAGCAGCGCTCGGCAACGACCTGATCGATTTTCGCGCCAGCCACAACCGCGGCCGCGCCGAACAACCGCGTCTGCTGGCGCGCGTGCTGACCGCCAGCGAGCGCACGCAACTGGCGAACCAGGGCAGCGGTGATGTTGGCTTCGCCCTGCTGTGGTCGGCGAAAGAAGCCGCCTACAAGGCGGCGAAGAAAATCCAGCCCGCGCTGGTGTTCGCGCCCGGACGCTGGCAGGTCGATTGCGCCGATCTGGCGCTTGACGACAGCCGCAAGCACGGCACCGTGATCATCGCCGATCACCCACCGATCGCGGTGTCCTGGCAACATCATGCGCATTGGCTGCATTGCATCGCCGTGCTTGGCCCGGTTCCACAACCCATCGACAGCGCGGTGGTCGCATTGGCCGATTGCGCTCCCGCCGCGTCATTCAGCGAACGCGAGCGCGACAGCTTCAGCCGCGAACAATCCGCCGCGGTGCGCACCCTGGCCAGGCAACTGCTGGCACAGCGCGGTATCGGCGACAGCGAAATCGTGCGCGAACGTATCGAGCGCGGGCTGCTGCCGCCACGGGTTTTCAGCAATGGGGTGGCGCGCGACGACATCCAGTTGAGTCTGTCGCACGATGGCGACTACGTGGCGGCAGCGATTGCGGTTGAGGTTTGACTACAGCCCGGCCGGTTGCAGCGCAACGCGTTCGCTTCGCCCGGCCTGCCGGCGGGCAGGTCGCCCACAGGGTGGGCTCCTACAGGGTAGACCACCGCGCTTTTGTAGGAGCCCACCCTGTGGGCGACCCGAGTGTGCATGGCGAGTTCTGGTCGCGCACAGGGTGCGCTCCCACAAAGGCAGATCACCGCTTTTTTGCAGGAGCCCACCCTGTGTGCGACCTGCGTCATGTGCTGCAATAAACACACGCCGCCACGCTACGGCGTTACAAGTCGCTTGGGCTGATAACCGGCGACGGAAAATTTCAGGCTGCGCTGGCCATCGCTGACCGGCACTTCGATGATTACCGTTTTCGCGGATTCCAGCACTCGCAACAGGGCCTTTTCGTCGTCGATGAACAGCGCCGGGTTTTCTTTTGAGGTCGATTTGGTGACTGCGATACGGCTAGTCGAACCCTGATCGGTCGTCAACGTCGCCGTACACCGCGTGCAGCGGAACATATCGCTGCCCGGCAACAGGAACACGCTCAGCCCCCACTTCGTGTGCTGGCGCAATACCAGTTGCACGTGCGGGCTCGCGCCGTCTTCACTATAAATCGTCGCGGTGCGCTGGGTGCCGCCACCCACCGCGCTGGTCTGGTACGTCCACAAAGCTTCCAGACGACGCGTTTCCTTCGCGGCCTGTGCCTGCTCGCGGATGGCGGCGAAGCCCGGCGCGATCTGATGCGCCGCCTGGCTGCGCGGATAGCGCGCCATGATCAACTCGCCGTAGGCCGCGGCCAGCTCGATGTCGCCGGTGTCGAGGTTGCGCTGATACAGCACCGCCTGCTCGCTGGCCTCGCGTTCGGCCTTGGCGGCGGCGGCCGCCTGCGCCGCCGCGCGTTGCTGCTCGGCCGACGGGCCGCAGGCAGCGAGCAGCAGCACGATCACGATGGAGAACAGACGTTTCATGTTCGCTCCGATTCCGAAAGACGATCCAGTAAATCCATTTCCTCATCGCTGAAACCAGCGTCCAGCCGCGCCGGACGATTGAATGGCCCGCGCAACGCGCCCAGCGCGTGTTCGCGCAGCAGGCTGGCAAAGGTGGTTTGCGGATCGACGCCATCGCGCGCGCAACACCACCGATACCAGCGGGTACCGGCGGCGACGTGCGCCACTTCCTCGCGCAATATCAGCTCCAGAATGGCCGCCGTGTCGTTGTCGCCGATTCCGCGCAAACGCGCGATCATGCCGGGCGTGACATCCAGCCCCCGCGCCTCCAGCACCCGCGGCACCAACGCCATACGCGCCAGGCAATGGTCGGCCGTCTTGCGCGCCATCTCCCACAGCCCGTCGTGGGCGTCGAAATCGCCGTAATCGAAACCGAGGCTGCGCAAGCGATCGCGCAGCAGGCCGAAATGCCGCGCCTCGTCGTCGGCAACCGCCACCCAGTCGGCATAGAACGCGTCGGGCATGCCACGAAAACGATGCACCGCATCCCAGGCCAGATTGATGGCATTGAACTCGATATGCGCAATCGCATGCACGAACGCGGCGCGGCCTTCGGCACTGCCAAGGCCACGTTGCGGCAGCTTGCGCGCGGCAATCAGGCGCGGGCGCGCCGGCCGGCCGGGATGCTCGACGCACTGCACCGGTTGGTCCGTCCCGATCAGGCCGAGCTTGCCATCGCGAAACGCCTGCGCCGCGGCCGCGGTCAGCGCGCACTTGCGTTCGGGCTCGGCTTGCAAAAGGCAATTGAGCGCCGTAGCGAACAGATCACCCGACACCGGCACTCAAACCGCCTTGCGTCGAGTCTGCTTGGCGGCATCCGAGCGCAGCCGCGACAAACCCTCGAAATAGTCCGGTTCGATGCCGGTGACGTACTCGCCGGTAAAGCACGACGAGTCGAACCCGTGCTTGCGCTGGTGCGGGCTGGCGCAGGCCGCTTCGAGGTCGGCGATGTCCTGGTACACCAGCCAGTCACAGCCGATCAACTGCTGCACTTCGTCCTCGCTTCGCCCGTGCGCGATCAACTCGTCCGGCGCCGGCATGTCGATGCCGTAGATATTGGGATAACGCACCGGCGGCGCCGCCGATGCCAGATACACCTTGCGCGCACCGGCATCGCGCGCCATCTGCACGATCTGGCGCGAGGTGGTGCCGCGCACGATCGAATCATCAACCAGCAACACCACCCGATCCTTGAACTCCAGCGAGATCGGGTTGAGCTTGCGCCGCACCGACTTCACCCGCTCGCCCTGCCCCGGCATGATGAAGGTGCGGCCGATGTAGCGGTTCTTGATGAAGCCCTCGCGGTACTTCACACCCAGCACGTTGGCCAGTTCCAGCGCCGAGGTGCGCGAAGTGTCGGGGATCGGCACCACGGTATCGATGTCGTGATCCGGGCGCAGGCGCAGAATTTTTTCGCCCAGCTTCACGCCCATGCGCATGCGCGCCTTGTGCACCGATACGTCCTCGATCATCGAGTCGGGCCGCGCGAAATAGACGAACTCGAAAATGCACGGCGCGTGCGGCTGCTCGGGCGCACAGACCCTGGCGTGCAGCTCGCCATTGGCGGTGACCACCACGCACTCGCCGGGCAGCACGTCGCGCACGCGGGCAAAGCCGAGGATATCGAACGCCACGCTCTCCGATGCGATGGCATATTCCACGCCGTCGGCAGTCTCGCGCCGGCCCAGCACCAGCGGCCGAATGCCGTTGGCATCGCGGAACGCAACCAGGCCAAGGCCGAGCACCAGCCCGACCACCGCATAACCGCCGCGACAACGCCGGTGCACGCCGGCCACTGCGTTCATCACCGCATCCGGGCTCAGCGCCGGCTGCTGCGCCAGTTCGTGCGCAAACACGTTGAGCAATACTTCCGAATCGGATTGCGTGTTGATGTTGCGCCGATCTTCCTCGAACACCAGTTGCCGCAACGCCTCGGTATTGATCAGATTGCCATTGTGCGCCAGCGCGATGCCATACGGCGAATTGACGTAGAACGGCTGCGCTTCGTCGGAGCCCTCCGAACCGGCGGTCGGATAGCGGCAATGGCCGATGCCGATGCGGCCACCGAGCAGGCGCATCTGCGCTTCGCCGAACACGTCCTTCACCAGCCCGTTGCCTTTGTGCAGATGCAGGCACCGCCCTTCAGCGGTGGCAATGCCGGCCGCGTCCTGGCCGCGATGCTGAAGCACGGTCAGTCCGTCGTATAACGCGGCACTGACTTCGCTGGTCGCCACAATTCCGATGATGCCGCACATGCCCTACTCCTGATCCGATGCGGGCTTGCGCGCCGCGTCATCCTGCAATTCGCTACCTGGAATCACCGGCAGTTGTACTTGCCAGCGCTGCGGAAAATGCACCTCGCGTGCCGCCGCCTCCGGCAACCAGCCACGCAACCACTGCGCGCCGCGCTCGAAGCTCGGCAGCAACTGCGACTGCTGCCACCACGGATCGCCGGGCAATGGGGTAAACCCCAGCACCAGCACCAGCACCACGGCCAGTCCGCCGCCACGCAACAGGCCAAACACCAGGCCGAGCAGGCGATCGGTACCGGACAGCCCGGTGGCACGAACCAGTTTGCCGATCAACCAGGTGAGCAAACCACCCACTATGATCGCCAGCACGAACAACAGCAGGTGTCCGAGCGCCATGCGCGCCGAGGGTGTATCGACATGTCCCTCGAACAGCTCCGCCACCTCGGCGCCGTAATGCAGTGCCAGCCAGAACGCGGCGATCCAGACCAGCAGCGACAACACTTCCACCACAAACCCCCGCCACAACCCGATCACCGCCGACAAACCGATGATCCCGACCAGCACCAGATCGGCCCAGTTCACGGCAGTGGCCTGCGCAGCGTGCAGTCAACCGCCGCGATCACGGCAGTCTTCGACGCAACGGTAATCGGCAGCTCACGGATGGCTGACCACCATGCCATCGAGCTTGAGCTTGTCAGACACGCTGGTGCGTAGTTGTTCGGCCTCGGCACGAGTGATCTCCGGCCCGACCCGGACCCGGTACAGGGTGCCGCTGGCAGTTTTCACCGGCTCGGAAAAGGCGATGAAACCGGCTTTCGCCAGACGCTCGACCAACGCGGTCGCGTCGGTTTTATCGCTGAATGCACCAACCTGCACCGCAAAACCGACTTTCGGCTTGGCGGCGGCGGGCGTCGTGGTCGGCGCCTGCGTGGCGGGTTGCGCGCCGTCCAGGGCAACCACGCTCGCGGGCAAATCCGGGCGCACGCCCAGGGCACTGATCCGCGCACTCTGCGCGTCTGCCTGCCGCGCGTAGGGGCCGAGGCGCAAGCGCATCGCCGGCTTGCCGGAAACGGTTACCGACTCGCTCGTCGCCGCAAGACCGGCAGCCTTGAGCGAAGCAAGCAGCTTGCTGGCGTTGTCGAGATTGGCATAGGTGCCAAGGTTGACCGCATAAGCCCCGCTTGCGGCGTTCAAAGCAGGCGCTGGCTTGACCACCTCGGGCTTGGCGGTGACAGGCTTTACTGTTTCCGGCTTTGGCGCTACGGGCGGGGGCAACGCTACTGGCTTGGCTTCAGGCGCGACGGCGGTAACGCTGGGTAACGCTGCGCTGGGCTCAGGGGTTGGCAGTGGCTCGTTTCCGGCCAAGGCATCGGGGCGCGCTGTGGCATCGGCATCCACCGTTACCACGCGATCCGGGTCATCGGCCAGCGGATCAAGCGCCGGCTGCGGCGTCGTGGTCGGCAACTGCAAGGCCAGTTCCTGCGTTTGCACGGCCCGCGGCGGTTGTTCGGGAATGGTCAGCGACACATCGCCAACACCGGTTTCCGGCCCCGGGCTGTGCACTGCCATCGGCAGAAAGATCACCGCCAACGCGATCAGAACGGCGGCGCCGATCAAACGCTGCTTCAACGTGGAATGCATGGCGCGCGACCTGGAAGCGACAGTTGGCGAATTATAACGCGGGCATAAGCCAACGACAGCAAACTGCCGTTACACGGCGGGCAGCGCGCATTCACGCATCGGCGTGACCTGATTAGCGCTATATCTCAGCCCGGCGGGCTTCGGCCCCTTCTCCCTCCCCCCCAACCCCTCTCCCGGAGGGAGAGGGGCTTCTACCGCTGAGATATAGCGCTAATCAGGTCGGCGTGATGTAAAGCACGCATAGCCGCTGCCACCGTGAAAAACGAGCCAAACACCAGCAATCGCTCGCTGTGGCGCAGCGCCGAGCACGCCAGGCGCAGCGCTTGGGCCACGTCATTAACTTGGGTGACCGCGCCGGGCGTCAGTTCGGATGTAACCCGCGTCGCCAGCACCGCAGCGTCCAGGCCGCGTTCGGAGTGATCGCGCAACCCGGCCAGCCACCAGTGCGCCACCTCGCCCTTGAGTGGCGCAACGATGCCGGCAATGTCCTTGTCGGCCAATGCCGCAAACACCGCCAGCGTGCGGCGCCGGGGCGCGCGCTGCAACCACTGCGCAATCTGCGCCGCCGCCTGCGGGTTATGGCCGACATCGAGCACCACCTCGGCCTCCCCATCCTTAACCGCGATCACCGTGCGCTGCAAGCGGCCAGGCAGTTGCATACCCGCAACGCCTTGGACAATGGCCTCGATCGGCACCGGCAGTTCGAGCGCGCGCAATGCGGCAATGGCGGCTGCCGCGTTGTCGAGTTGCGCCGGTGCGAGCATTGCCGGGTATGGCAGCGCCAGCGTTTCGTTGAGTTCCAGCCAATGCCAGTGCTCGGCTCCGCGCTCAATCCGGTAATCGCAACCGGCGCGAATGGCAAAGGCACCGATGGCATAGGCATGGCGCAACACGCTGGCCGGCGGATCGGCCTCGGCCAGCACCACCGGCCGGCCAGCGCGCATGATTCCGGCCTTTTCATGGCCGATGCACTCGCGATCCGCACCAAGCAAGGCCTGATGATCCAGATCGACACTGGTGATCACCGCAACGTCGGCATCGATCAGGTTGACC
>PGZC01000068.1 GCA_002839995.1 Gammaproteobacteria bacterium HGW-Gammaproteobacteria-4
ACGTTCAATGCGACCAGACGGCGAATTCAACGCGCGGCTGCCGTAGGTCGGCTCAAGGCGCTTGCGCCGGAGCCGACAGCGAGCGGAGCGTGTTACCCGTTCACTCGTCCGGTGCGTCGTGACGCAAGGGAAACGCCACGGTCAGGTGGCTGCCGTCGCGCCAGTCGAACACGATGGCTATCGGATCGCCCAACTGCGCCGCTGGCTGCATCAACATCAGGTGCATGCCGCCGGGCTGCAACTGGACCGATTCGCCGGGTGCGATGCGAAGGCTCGGCACGGCACGCATGCGGCTGACGCCATCGACGATCTCGGTGCGATGCAACTCCACTGAACCGAACACATCGCTGTGCACCGATTCCAGTTCGGCCACCGCATCGCCGTTGTTGGTGAGGGTGAGATAGCCGGCCAGCATCATCGCTCCGGGCGGCGCGATGCGGATCCAGGCGCCATTGGCTTCGACCACGGCCTGTTGTGCCATCGCCGACGACGGCATGGCGGCGGTAAAAAGCAGAGCAAGCAGGCTGACGATTCGCATCGGTGGATTGTAAAACAAGCTGCGCGTCGAATCGTGAATACGCTATCGTATTGTTTCACCGTACGAGCCGAGCCCCATGATTACCCAGATCGAACACGACGATATTCTTGAAGTGCGGATGACGCGGCCACCGGTCAATGCGTTGAACCCGGAACTGCTGACGCAACTGCGCGAGGCGATCGAGCAGGCACCGGCACGCGGCGCGAAGGGCCTGATTCTGTCGGGTGGGCCGTCGGTGTTTTCGGCCGGGCTCGATGTGCCCTACCTGATGACCCTGGATCGCGCGGCGTTGGCGGCGGCCTGGGGCACGTTTTTCGCGGCGATGGCGGCCTTGGCCACTGCACCGATTCCGCTGGTCGCTGCGGTTGGCGGCCATAGCCCGGCCGGTGGTGCGGTGCTGGCACTGTGCTGCGACTATCGCATCATGGTGGCCGGTGACGAGCGCCGCGCCTATACGATCGGCCTGAACGAAGTGCAGGTCGGGCTGGTGGTGCCCGAAGGCGTGCAACATCTGATGCGCCGGGTCGTCGGCGCGTACCGGGCCGAACGCTTGCTGGTGGCCGGGGCGATGCTGGAAGCCACCCAGGCGCAGCGGATCGGCCTGATCGACGAGTTGGCTGAAGCCGATGCGCTGCTGCCGCGCGCCCTGGCGTGGCTGCGCGATTTGTTGGCGCTGCCGCGGCACGCGATGCTGACCACCCGGCGCATGGCCCGGGCCGATTTGATCGATGCCGTGAGCCGCCCCGAGCGCATCAACCTGGATGGATTCCTCGACGACTGGTTCGGCAGCGAAACGCAGACGGCGCTCAAGGCAACGCTGGCGCGCCTGAAGAAGCCGGGTTGATGGCTGTCCCGGGACCACGTTGAGTCACGGCAACGCCGCACCCATCACAGCCTCGCCAGCGGCCGGGCCGGATCGGAGATCCATCCGCTCCAGGAATCGGCGTACAACTGCACGCCTGCGAATCCGGCCAGGTGCATCGCCAGCAAATGATGGCAGGCGGTGACACCGGAGCCGCACATGACTGCCGCGCCGTCGCACCGATCGCCGAGCAGGGCGGTGAATTGCGCACGCAGCACACCGGCGGCAAGGAACCGCCCATCCGCGGCGAGGTTGTCGGTATAAGGGCGATTGAGCGCGCCCGGCACATGGCCGGCGACCGGGTCGATCGGCTCGATCTCGCCACGGAACCGCGCGCCGGCGCGGGCATCGATCAGCCATGCCGGTTGTTCGTGCAACCGTGCCAGTACCTGCTCCGTGCTCACTATCGCGGTCGAGTCGAAAGTGGCGCGATATTGTGACGGCGGTGGCTTTACCGGGCGATCACTCAGCGGAAAGCCCAGCGCCTGCCAGCGGCGCAGGCCGCCATCGAGCAGCGCCACGCGCCGATGCCCGAGCATGCGCAGCAATGCCCACAGCCGCGCCGCGGCCATGGCGCCGTCGCTGCCGTCATGGACCACGACCTGATGCGCCGGACTGATGCCCCACGCCGCCAGCCGCCGACACAAGGCCTCGGGATCGGGCAACGGATGCCGGCCGTGGCCGTGCCGGCGGTGGTCGGACAAATCCCGATCCAGATCGGCATGGCGCGCATCATCGATATGTGCGCTCGCCCAGGCGCGTTCGCCGCCTTGCGGATCGGCCAGATCGAAACGGCAATCGACCACGATCAGGTCGTCGCGGCCCAACGCGGGCAACAGTTCTTCCGCCTGAATCAGGCCATCCCAGGTTTTCATGACTGCTCCAGCCGTTGCCGAAGATTGACCAGGATACCGGCAGTGGCGCCCCATATGCGATGTCCGCCGAAGCTGAACTCCACCCAGTCGCGCAACCTGCCGGCGTATTGCGTCTGTCCGTGCCGCAAATTGGCCGGGTCGAGCAGAAAATCGAGCGGGACTTCGAATACCTCGTCCACCTCGCCAGGTTCGGCGGTAAACGTTGCATCGGGATCGATGCTGGCTACCAGCGGAAACACATGGAAGGCGGAAACCGTGAGAAAGGGATCGAGGAACCCGATCGGCGACACCGCACTCGGCTTCAGGCCGATTTCTTCGTGCGCTTCGCGCAACGCCGCCGCTACCGGTCCATCGTCGTGCGCATCGATACCACCACCGGGAAAACTGACCTGCCCGCCATGATGGCGCAGCGCGGCGGTGCGCCGGGTGAGCACCACCTGCATGCCCGAACTGCGCTGAATCAACGGCACCAGCACCGCGGCAAGTCGCGGCGAGGAGCCCGGCTGGATCAGGTCATCGAGGTGGGCGAGATTCCATGCCGCGCCCTGCGGCGGACGTTGCACGGGATGCAGCGCGCGCGCCATGTCCGCAATGCGGCGGGCGGTACTAGCCGGCATTTCGCACCGGCGCCGCTTGCGCGGTACGCGCGCGCTCACGCGAGGGCAAAACCTGTTCCATCAGATGTAGCCGCCACTGCGGATGGAAGCCGAGCCAGCCCGCGATCTCATCGCCGGTGCGATGACAACCGACGCAATATCCCGTCGCATCGAGCTCGCAAATGCCGATGCACGGGCTCAGTACAGCGCTGGTCACGGTTTCCTGTCCTGGCGCGATGGCGGCCAACGCCGCCATGCGCGATTCGGTGTTACTTCGCTTCGATCAGCTTGACGTCGAAGATGACCGCCTGATTGGGGCCAATCGGCGAGCGCGGCGAATTGCCGTACGCCTTTTCCGGCGGCAGGAACACTTCCCAGCGCGAACCGACCTTCATCATCGGCAGCACTTCGCGCACGCCTTCAACCGGGAACTCGCCGACCTTGAAAGTCACTGGCTCCGGCTCTTGCCCAGGCTGGGCGTTGGCGTAGGAGGATGCGAAATCCTGGCCGGTATACAGCGAACCACGGAAATGCAGGCGCACCTCGCCGGTGGCGGTGGGCTTGGCACCGGCGCCGTCTTCAATGACCCGGTACTGCACGCCGCTCGGCAAGGTCACCACGCCGCTCTTGCCGCGATTGCCGGCAAGGAACTTGTCGCTGGCCGCCTTGTTGGCCGCAGCCACTTTTTCGAACTCGGCACGTGCTTCGGCCTGGAGCTTCTCGCTCATGGCACGCAGCGATTCCTGCATCTGATCGGCCGGCACCGCCGGGTTCCGCTTGGCGTTGCCATCCTGGATTCCGCGAATGACAGTGTTCAGATCGACATCCAGCTTGGACTCGGCCAGCTCGGCACCAATCCGGTAACCATAGGCATAGCTGAGCTTGCCCTTTTCCGACGTGGTGTCCTGTGCCATGACGGCACCGACACCCAAGGCAGCAACGAGGGCAACCAAAAGGCGCAACTTCATTCGTGTTCCTCCAACAATGGGATATGAGGTACCGCCACCCCTGCGGCGATAAGCGGCATAGGATACCGCTCCGACAGCTTAACTGCCACTTACTGCCTTCGCTCCCCAGCCTGCACGCTGCCCGCATGCCCGCGCGTGATCGCACCGGCAACGCTACGCGTACAATTCCGGAACCGCGCTGCGACCTCGTTGAACCCGGAGCCCCGATCACGTGCGCCTGCATCACTTCCACGGCGGCCTGTCGCTGCCCCAACACAAGGCCAGCAGCGCGGAGCTGCCGATCCGGCCCTGCCCGCTGCCAGCGGAGCTGAACGTGCCCCTGCTTCAGCACAGCGGCCTGAGTGCCCGGGCCTGTGTCGCCGCAGGCGATCATGTCCTTGCCGGCCAGTTGATTGGCAGCGCCGACGAGGGGCGCAGCGCGAACGTGCATTCGCCAGCCAGCGGCACGGTACTCGCCATCGTCGAGCGCGCGCTCGCGCATCCGCCGGGCGTGAGCGCCGCGCACGTGCGCATCGCCGTGGATCCGGTTCAGCGCGCCGCAACCCCGTTGCCGGCGATCGATTGGCAGCAGGCCGACGCTGGACAGATCGTCGATCGCGCCCGCCAGTGCGGCATCGTCGGCATGGGCGGCGCCGGCTTCCCCAGCGCCGAGAAGCTGGTGGTGGCGCGCGATACGCTGATCCTGAACGGCGCGGAGTGCGAGCCGTACATCGCCTGCGACGATCGGCTGCTGCGCGAATACGCCAGCGACGTGGTCATGGGCGGACGCGTGATGCGGCGCGCAACCGGCGCCGGCCGCGTGCTGCTGGCGGTTGAGACCGCGATGACCGAGGCCGAAGCGGCCTGCGCTCAGGCGATCGCGGAGTGCGGTGCGGGCGAGATCGAGCTGGTCGCAGTGCCCACGGTGTACCCGGCGGGCGGCGAGCGCCAGTTGATACGCGTACTGACCGGCGATGAGGTGCCGCGCGATGGCCTGCCGCGCGATATCGGCGTGGTGGTGCAGAACGTCGCCACCGCGCGCGCGCTGTGGCGGGCGGTCGCACACGGCGAAGCCTCCACGCGGCGAATCGTCAGCGTGACCGGGCCCGGGGTGCAGCATGCCGGCAACTGGGAGGTGGCGATCGGCACGCCGATAGCGCACCTGATCGCGCAAGCGGGCGGTTACACGCCGAACGCGGCGCGCCTGATCGTCGGCGGACCGATGATGGGCATCGCCCTGCCCGACGACGACTATCCGATCGGCAAAACCAGCAACTGCATCCTGGCACTGGCCGCCGATCAACTGCGCGAACCGGGCGCTGAACTGCCGTGCATCCGCTGCGGCGACTGCGCCGACGTCTGCCCGGCGCAGTTGCTGCCGCAGCTGCTGCTCAGCGAGGTACGCGGCGAGCAATGGCCGCGTGCGCAACGGCAAGGCCTATTCGATTGCATCGAATGCGGCTGCTGCGATCTGGTCTGCCCCAGTGCAATCCCGTTGACCCAGTATTTTCGTCATGGCAAGCGCGAACTGCACGTTCGCGCGCTTGAGGCGACCCAGGCCGATGCGGCGCGGCTTCGCCACGAACAACGCCAGCAGCGCCTGAGCGAACGCAACCTGGAGCGCGAACAACGGCACAATGCGCATCAGCACGCATTGGCAACGACCGATGCGGTAGCAACCGCGATCGCACGCGCCAAAGCCCGGCGCGATGCGCAAGGGAATGACCCGACATGAGGCAGTTCACTACCGCGCCGGCGCCGCACGTGCCGGCGCACAACTCGGTTCAGCGCGTGATGGCGCTGGTGCTGCTGGCGCTGCTGCCCGGCATCGCCGCACACGTCTGGTTCTTCGGCCCTGGGGTGTTGATCCAGATCAGCATGGCGACGGCTTTCGCGCTGCTGCTGGAAGCGGCCATGCTGCGCCTGCGGTCGCGTCCGTTGCAGCCGTTTCTGACCGATCTGAGCGCACCGCTGACGGCAGTGCTGTTCGCGCTGAGCGTGCCGCCATTGGCGCCGTGGTGGGTGGCCGCGGTAGGCATGATCGCCGCCATCGTGTTTGCCAAACACCTGTATGGCGGACTGGGTTACAACCTGTTCAACCCGGCCATGGTCGGGATCGCGGTAGTGCTGATCAGCTTTCCGCTGGAAATGACCCGCTGGCTGGCGCCTGCCGGAGTTGGCATCGCCGCGCCGGGCCTTGCCGACAGCCTGCTGGCGGTATTCACCGGCAGCCTGCCGGCGGCATGGCAATGGGACACGCTGGCGCAGGCGACGCCGCTGGATACGATCCGCCGCCTGGCCAACGCCGGGCGTACGCTGTCGGAGATTCGCGGCAATCCGATGTTCGGCGATTTCGGCGGCCGCGGCTGGGAGTGGATCGCCAATTTCTACGCCCTTGGCGGATTCTTTCTGCTCTACAAACGGATCATCCCGTGGCAGGTGCCGGTGGCGATGCTCGGCACCGTGATCGTGCTCACCGTTCCGTTCTGGATGAGCGATCCGGATGTGCACCCGTTTCCGTTGCAGCATGTCTTTTCCGGCGCCATGGTGCTCGGCGCGTTCTTTATCGCGACCGATCCGGTGTCGGGCTGCACCACGCCCCGCGGCCGCATCGCCTTCGGCATCGGCACTGCGGCGTTGACCCTGGTGCTGCGGCGCTGGAGCAGCTTCCCGGACGGGCTGGCGTTCGCGGTGTTGCTGATGAATTGCGTCGCGCCATGGCTCGACCTGCACTCGCGGCCGCGCATCTACGGCGAGGCCAGGCACTGATGGCGCTGCGGCAAACCCTGTCGGGCGCCGGTCTGCTGGCCTTGACCGCGCTGTTCGCGGCAACGCTGCTTGCCGGCGTGTACGCGCTGACCCGGCAGGCGATCAGCGATGCCGAACATCGGGCGCGCTTGCAGGCACTGGCGGTGGTGCTGCCGCCGGATCGTTACGACAACGACCCGCTCAACGACCAGATCACCGTGGTCGCGCCCGGTTGGCTGGGCAACGACGAAGCCCTGACGGCGTGGCGGGCGCGGCGGGCCGGCGCGCCGGTCATGCTGGCGATCGAAGCCGTAGCGCCGGACGGCTATGCCGGAGCGATTCACTTGTTGATCAGTGTCGATGTGGCGGGCCATATCGGCGCGGTACGCGTCACCCGCCATAGCGAAACCCCCGGACTTGGCGACGCCATCGAAGTGCGGCGCAGCGACTGGATCCGCCATTTCTCTGGAAAGCGGCTCGGACAGCCACCGGCGACACGCTGGAAAGTGCGCAAGGACGGCGGCGAATTCGATCAATTCGCCGGTGCCACGATCACCCCGCGTGCGGTCGTTGCCGCCACCCGGCGCGTGCTGCAATTGCTTGAGCGCCATGGCGCTGCGCTTTATGCTGAACCGGCCGGCGCCGAGTTGCGCTTTAGCGATGCCCCCGAAGCCCTGCCGTCACCGTAAGCACGCCATGAACTCCCCCACCGCCAAATCGATACTCGAATACGGGCTGGTCTCGGGCAATACCGGGCTGGTGCAGCTGCTCGGCCTGTGCCCGTTGCTGGCGGTCAGCAACAATGCGGTCAATGCGCTGGGCTTGGGTCTGGCTTCGCTGCTTGCGCTCACGATCACCAACACCGTGGTCGCGAGCCTGCGCCGATTGAGCCGGCGCGATGTACGCATCCCGGCATTCGTCACCATCATCGCCGCAGTGGTCACCGCCATTGAACTGTCGCTGCGCGCGTGGTTGCCCGAGCTGTACCAGGTATTGGGCCTGTTCGTGCCGTTGATCGTCACCAACTGCGCGATCATGGGCCGGGCCGAGGCGTTCGCGTCGCGCCATGATCCGGCACGCGCCGCGCTGGATGGCTTCGCCGTCGGCCTGGGCTTTCTGTGGGTGTTGCTGCTGATCGGTATGGTGCGTGAACTGGTCGGAACCGGCGCGGTATTCGCCGGCAGCGGCATCATGTTGGGCTTGCCCTGGCTGGAAACGACCGTGCTCGGGGGTTACCGCGGCTTTCTGCCCGCCATTTTGCCGCCGGGGGCATTCATCGTGCTGGCGCTGCTGATTGCGCTTCGCAATCGCCGGCAGAGGCATCTTGTGGCAACGCGCGAGCAAGCGCCGGATGCGTCAGTCGTGGCAGCGACATGAATCTCGCCGCGCGCAAAGCCTTCTTTGCCCGACTGGCCGAGATCAACCCCGCACCGCGCACCGAACTGGAGTACCACACACCGTTCGAGTTGCTGATCGCGGTGATGCTGTCGGCGCAGGCCACCGATGTCAGCGTCAACAAGGCCACCCGCCGCCTGTTTCCGGTCGCCAATACGGCACGAACCATTGCCGCGCTGGGCGAGGATGGGCTGAAACCGTACATCGCGCATATCGGCCTGTTCAACAGCAAGGCACGGCACGTGATGGCGGCCTGCCAGCAGTTGATCGAAAACCATGGCGGCGAGGTGCCTCGCAGCCGTGAAGCGCTGGAGAGCCTTCCCGGCGTCGGCCGCAAGACCACCAACGTGGTGCTGAACACGGCGTTCGGCGAAGCGACCATAGCCGTTGACACGCATATCTTTCGGGTTGCCAACCGCACCGGGCTGGCGCCGGGAAAGACCGTGCGCGCGGTCGAGGATGCCTTGCTCAAACGCGTCCCCGCCGAATATCGCCATGACGCGCATCACTGGCTGATCTTGCACGGGCGTTACACCTGTGTGGCACGCAAGCCGCGCTGTGGGCTATGTGTGGTGCGCGACCTGTGTCGTTTCCCCGACAAGGCGGCCGCCAGCGATTGATCGTTGTCATATTAGTGACACAAAACATTCATATAGTTGTCGCGGTTCTGTCATCCAAGGAGCGCCGCCGTGATACCCAACGCACGTATTCCGCTGTACCAATGCCTGACCCTCTGCCTCGGTGCAGCGTTGTCGTTTCCCGCACTGTCGGCAGACAACACCGCCCTGATGGGACTGCTCAAGGTGCTGCGCGACAAGGGCACGCTCAGCGATGCCGAATATCAGGCGCTGGTGCAGGCAGCCGCAGGCGACCAGGAAAAAGCCGAAGAAACCGGCAAAGCGGTCGCCGCCGTGAGCGACAAGGTCGGCACCCTGGAGCAGAACAGCAAAGCGCTCGCCGCACTCAGCGACAACGTGGACGCGATGGCATGGGCCCGCAAGGTCAGGCTCACTGGCGACATGCGCAATCGCTTCGAGCACATTTCAACGGACAATCAGCATGACCGTTCGCGTGCCCGCCTGCGTTACCGCCTCGGGATCATCGCCAATCCGGTCGAGCAGATCGAGGTCGGTGCCGGCCTGGCCAGCGGCAGCGCCGATCCGCGCTCGACCAACCAGACCTTTTCCGACACCTTCAGCAGCAAGAGCATCAACCTGGACTACGCCTACACCCAGGTTTCGACGCCACTCGGTTCCGGTAACGCCAAAGCCATCGCCGGCAAGTTCAAGTTCGGCGATTACCTGTGGCTGAGCGACGACCTGCTGTGGGACAGCGACATCACGCCTGAGGGGGTATCGATCGATTACGCCGTCGATAGTGAACTTGGCAAGACGTTCGCCAACGCCGGCGTCTGGGTATTGGGCGAGTTCGGCAACGACAGCAACGACCCTTACGTGGTTTACGGCCAGCTTGGCCAGAAATTCGGCGCCGACGATCTGTTCGCCACCCTCGCCGGCACCTATTACAGCTTCAGCGATATTCGCCCCGGCACCACCGGTGGCCTGCGCGGCGGCAACATCGGCACGTTCTCGGCCGGCACCAACACCGACCATCGATTCGACGTCGTCACCCTGAATGCCGAATTGGGCAGCAAGCGACTGTTCGGCAGCGACTGGACCGGAAGCCTGTTCGGCAGCTACGTCAACAATACCGACACCAGCAGCAACCAGGACACCGGCTTCTCGTTGGGCGCGAATCTGGGCAAGGGCCCGCTGAGCTTCAAGTACCTCTACGGCAATCTCGATGCCAACGCCTTCCTGGACATCTTCCCGGATTCCGACCGTTTCGGCGGCGCGACCGATGTCCGCTCGCACGAGTTGGAGGTGGCGTACAAGATCCACAAAAACGTCACCTTGAGCGTCGACTACTATCACAACGAGCGCAAATCGCTGGGCACGGATCAGGATCTGCTGCAGACCGATATTTCGGTCAAGTTCTGAACGGAGCAGCGTGAAGTCGCCGGCGAACTTGGCCGGTCGGTCGCTTCGTTCGGTCGCCCACAGGGTGGGCTCCTACAAAAAGCCGTGATCCACACCGGTAGGAGCGCACCCTGTGCGCGACCGGGATCCGCGATTCACCACCATGTCGCCC
>PGZC01000069.1:0-4286 GCA_002839995.1 Gammaproteobacteria bacterium HGW-Gammaproteobacteria-4
CCACTTTCCTCATCCGTCAACACCCCGGATGCTCCACCTTTTCCCTGCAGCCCCACCACCAACTCACTTCCTCAGCAGCGGGCCGCGCATCATACGGGCTCAATCCGGATTTGGGAAGCCTTGCGTTGCGTCACGTGTCGCCGTCGCGCCCGACAGCGCCGGCACGCTGCGCGCGTTGCGGCGCACGCGCCCCGGGCTTTCGCCGACAACACGCTTGAACGCGCGGCGAAACGCCGCTTCGGTTTCGTAACCAAGCAAGCCAGCGACGCGCGACACCGAGTTGCCGGGGTCGTTGAACAACCGCTTTGCCTCTTCCATGCGCAGCTTCGTGAGATAGGCCATCGGCGTGGTTCCAAGCACCTGCACGAAGCGCGCTGCAAACGCCGTTCGCGACATCCCGGCTTGTGCAGCCAGGACGCCCAACGACCATTCGTGACCCGGCCGTTGATGCATTGCCAACAGGGCACGGCCAAGGCGGGGATCGGCAATCGCCGCAAGAATTCCGCTCGGTTCCTGCCTTGAATGACTCAGATGATAACGAAGCACCATCACCAGCAATGCGTCGGCCAACCGATCCATCACCACCTTGGCTCCCGGCTTTGCGGACAGCGCTTCGTCGGCGAGCAGGTGCAGCAGGCTGCGGAAGCCGGCATCGACCTGCTCCGCGGGCACCACGATCACGTCGGGCAGCGCATCCAGCAACGCCGCAGGCGTGCCTTCGTCGAGCTCGAAGGCGCCACAAACCAGATCGGCAACCGGGCCCGTACCCGGCACGCCGAGACGCGAGCCCGGCGCGCGCGGGGTGCGGTCCGGCGTCAGCAAATGCCAACCACCACGCGGGAACACGCACAAGTCGCCGCCACGCAGCGGCCGCGGCTCGGATTCGCTGTCCAGATGCAGGTAACACGAGCCCCGGGAGATCAAGTGAAACTGCGCGCCCGCGTGATCGCTGCCATCCACCTGCCAGTCGCCGCAAACCGTGGGGCTGGCATAGACGGAGGCGTGCAGTTGCATCCGCCCCAAAATCTCGGAAAGCAGATCGTCGCCAATACTATTGGTCATATTTAAAGTAGTTGTTGGTATCGAACGTTCATCATTGTACGCGTAAAGTTACCACTCGTGCGATACATGACTCGCACGAAACAACCCTCGACCCGCAAGGAGATGCCTCATGAAACACGGATTTCGCGTCATCCTCGCCGCCGCCGCGCTGGCGCTGGCCACCGTGATCGCCGCACCAGCCACGTTTGCAGCAACGCCGGTCACCGTCGACGGCGTGACCACCATCCACCTGGACCAGCACAACGGCTACTTCGCCGCCAGCGAAACCTTGGCCGGCCTGAAGCCGGGCAAGTACCGCTTCGTGGTGACCAACAAAGCCGGAAAGATGGTCGGCTTCCAGATTCAGGATGGCAAGAGCCACCAACAGCTCGACATGTTCCCGCTGGAACCCGGTCAGACCCGTGAGAGCGTGGTCGATATCGGCGAAGGCGGCTTCCGCTACCGCTGCCCGATCAACCCGACACCGTGGTACGAAGTCAACGTCGGCGCGTGACAGCAAACCCGCGTCGGCCGTTGCGTGGGCCGACGCCCCTCCCCCAACAAGGTATTCGATCATGTCCCAGTTCACCCTGCACACCCCCGAATCCGCGCCCGAGGCCGCGCGCGAAACCCTCGCCAAGGTTCAGAAGCATTACGGATTCCTACCTAACCTGCTGGCCGGTCTGGCGGAAGCACCGGCCGCTCTGCACAGTTATCTGGCGCTGTCCGAGCAATTCGGAAAAACCTCATTGAGCGCGCCCGAGCAGCAAGTGGTTCTGCTTGCTACCAGCGTCCTCAACGAATGCCAGTTCTGTGTCGCTGCACACAGCACCATCGCGCGCAATGTCGCCAAGCTCGACGAGGCCAGCATTCAGGCACTGCGCAACGGCAACGATCTTCCCGACGCCCGCCTCAACGCCCTGGCGCGCTTCACTCGCACCGTGGTGCGTGAGCGCGGTTGGGTCAACGGCGCGGCACTGGATGCCTTTCTGGCTGCTGGATTCAGCAAGGCGCAGGTGCTGGAAGTGGTGCTTGGCGTCACCACCAAGACCCTCTCCAACTACGCCAATCACATACTGGAAACGCCGACCAACACGCAGTTCGCAGCCGATGAATGGCAGCCCAAGCGCAAGGCAGCCTGAGTAGCATACGTAGATGGCCGACCCCGTCGCACCTTGGCGCGGCGGGGTTTGTGTGCTTGCACACGCAGCATCAGCCTTCCGACAGGCTATGCTTGCCGCCGAGTCCATGACACCAGCATCGTGATTTGTCGCCGAACCGCCTGACCGGCAGCGCGGTCAGCGTCGATGGCCGTTTATCACCAATCCCGGACACACCATGCCATCGAAGACGTCATTACCCCTGCGCCTGCTGCTGATCGCAGCATTGGTCCTGGTTGCGCTCGCCGCGTGGCGAATGGGCCTGGTCGATCAACTCAACCTGGAAACGCTCAAGGCGCGCCAGGGCGATTTGTCCACGTGGACGCAGGCGCATTGGGGTCTGGCGTTGACAGGGTTCTTCCTGCTTTACGTACTGGTCACGGCGGTGTCGATCCCCGGCGCAGCGATTCTGACGCTGGCGGCTGGGGCACTGTTTGGATGGGTCGCCGGGCTCCTGCTGGTTTCCTTTGCCAGCACCATCGGCGCCACGTTGGCGTTTCTGAGTGCGCGCTTTGTGCTGCGCGATTCGCTGGAAGCGCGCTATGGCGAACGCCTGAACAGCATCAACGCCGGAGTGAAGCGCGACGGTGCGTTTTACCTGTTCACCCTGCGATTGGTACCGGTGTTCCCGTTTTTCCTCATCAACCTGCTGTCGGGCCTGACCGCGCTACCGACACGCACATTTTACTGGGTCAGCCAGCTTGGCATGCTGCCAGGCACCATTGCCTATGTGTTCGCCGGCACGCAGTTGGCACGAATCGAAAGCGCACGCGACGTGCTTTCGCCCGGCCTGATCGGCGCCTTTGCCGCGCTGGGTGTGTTGCCGCTGCTGATGCGCAAACTGGTGCAGTGGCTGCAGGCGCGTAAGGTCTATGCCGGCTACAGCAAGCCGCGCCATTTTGACTACAACCTGATTGTGATCGGCGCCGGCTCGGCCGGGCTGGTCTCTGCCTACATCGGTTCGGCAGTGAAGGCCAAAGTGGCGCTGATTGAAAAGCACAAGATGGGCGGCGATTGCCTGAACACCGGCTGCGTGCCGTCCAAAGCACTGATCCGTTCCGCGCGTCTGCTGGCCGAGGCACGCGACAGCGCGCAGTTCGGCATTGCGCGCATGGACGCGCAGTTCGATTTCGCGCAGGTGATGCAGCGCGTGGCCGGGGTGGTGCGCAAGGTGGAGCCGCACGACTCGGTGGCGCGCTACACCGAACTGGGCGTGGACGTGATCCAGGGCGACGCGCGCCTGGTTTCGCCGTGGGAAGTGGAAGTGAATGGCCGCCGCCTGAGCGCGCGCAGCATCGTCCTTGCCAGTGGCGCACGGCCATTGGTGCCGGGCATTCCCGGGCTCGATCAGGTGCCCTGGCTCACCAGCGATTCGCTGTGGGACCTGCGCCAATTGCCAAAACGGCTGGTAGTACTCGGCGGTGGCCCGATCGGTTGCGAGCTGACCCAGTGTTTTGCCCGCTTTGGCAGCGAAGTAACCGTGGTGGAAATGGCGCCGCGCCTGCTGCCGCGCGAGGACGCCGACGCCGCCGAAGAAGTGCGCGCGCGCTTCGCCGCCGAAGGCATCGCCGTCGCCACCGCGCACAAGGCGCTGCGGGTGGAGCGCGATGGCGACGGCGGACGGCTGATCTGCGAGCACGATGGCAAGGAAGTCAGTTTCGCGTTCGACACGCTGTTGCTGGCACTGGGCCGGCGCGCCAACACCGAGGGTTTCGGCCTGCAGGAACTGGGCGTGGTGCTGCGCGGCAACGGCACCATCGAAGCCGACGCGTTGCTGCGCACCAACTTCCCCAACATCTACGTGTGCGGCGATGCCACCGGGCCGTTCCAGTTCACCCACGTCGCCGCGCATCAGGCCTGGTATGCGGCGGTGAATGCACTGCTGGCGCCGTGGTGGTCGTTCAAGGTGGATTACCGGGTGATCCCGTGGGCCACCTTCACCGACCCGGAAGTCGCGCGCGTGGGGCTTTCCGAAGACGAAGCCGCGCAGCGCGGCATCGCGGTCGAAGTGACCCGCTACGGCATCGACGACCTGGATCGCGCCATCGCCGACGGCAGCGACCACGGCTTCGTCAAAGTGCTGAC
>PGZC01000069.1:4352-29865 GCA_002839995.1 Gammaproteobacteria bacterium HGW-Gammaproteobacteria-4
CTCGGCACCATCCACATCTACCCGACGATGACCGAAGCCAACAAATATGCGGCCGGAGTGTGGAAGCGCGCGCATGCGCCGCAGGGCGCGTTGCGGCTGGCTGAGCGGTTCTTCCGCTGGCGGCGTGGTGGGCGATAACTCCGCCATGTCGGCGCCGCGCCGCGCCACGCTGTCGGTGATCGTGCCGGTGGGGCCGGGCGATGACAGTTGGCGCACGCTGCTGCCGGATTTGGCCGCGCTGCCGAAAGACGCGGAACTCCTGTTGGTGGCCGCACCCGGACAGACGCCAATCGATTTCATGGCCCGTGCGTATGCGCTGCGCTGTCGCACGCAGTGGCTGCAAGCGCCGGCGGGACGTGCGGCTCAGCAAAACGTCGGTGCCGCACAGGCACATGGCGAGGTTCTGTGGTTCGTACATGCCGATTCACGGCTCAGTTCGGCTACCTTCGCTGGCCTGGATCGCTACCTCGCAGCGCCACACGGGCTCGGTTTTTTCGATTTGCGTTTTCTCGGCGACGGCCCGTGGGCGATGCGCTTGAATACGTTGGGCGCATGGATTCGCAGCCACTGGCTGCGGCTGCCGTTCGGCGATCAGGGCTTCATCATCCACGCCGACGACTTCAAGCGGCTCGGCACCTTCGACATCAACGCCGAGGCCGGTGAAGATCATGCGCTGGTCTGGCAAGCACGCCGTTTTGGCGTTACCCTTCGTGCGCTGAATGTGCCGCTATACACCAGTGCGCGCAAGTATGCAGGACTTGGATGGTGGCGGGTAACGTGGCAACATCTGGTTGCAACGTGGCGGCAGGCGCGACGTTTTTCACAGCCATCACCCCGCAACGACGCGAGTAATCAAGGAGGATCGTGGCCATGAGCATTGGCTTGGCCATCATGGTCAAGACACCAGGGCATTCGTCAGTCAAAACCCGGCTGGCGGCCGATACCAGCGTCGAGTTTGCCGATGAATGGCACCGCCGCGCCGCCGATTGCGTGGCGAGAGTCAGCCGCAATTGCGCGCGCCTTGCACCCTATTGGGCAGTTGCCGAACGCTCGGCAGCCGGCGATACCCTCTGGAACGAACTGCCGGTGTTGCTGCAAGATGAGGGTAGCCTTGGCGAGCGCATGGCGAGTGTGCATGCGCAACTGATGCAACGGCATTCCGGCGGCATCCTGATTGGTGCCGACGCACCGCAGTTGACTGCCGAGCTGCTGGATGAAGCAGCGCAATGGTTGGCACACGATGAACCGCGACTGGTGATTGGCCCGGCCAGGGACGGTGGGTTCTGGCTGTTTGGTGCCAATCGCCAACTCCCCATGTCGGCATGGACAACCACACCCTATAGCCGCAGCGATACCGAAGCGGTGTTCCGCCACGCGATGCGCGGACATGGTGACTGGCTGGAACTGCCAGCACTTACCGATCTTGATCGTCTGACTGACATCAAGGCCGTAGTGGCTGAACTGGGCGCATTGGCACAACCGACCGCCGCGCAAGTGGGGTTGGTGGCGTGGCTGTGCTTGCACACGTTTGCTACTCCAAGCGCCGAGTGAGCATGGCATGGCTATTGAGCAATGAAGGTGCCGTCCGCCTTGGCGCGTTTGTCAGCGTTCTGATCCTGATCGCGCTGATCGAACGACGCTGGCCGGCACGCAGCGACACCGGCAACGCACGACGCAAGCTGACCAATCTGAGTTTGATTGTTGTCGGCAGCGTCGTGTTGCGGCTCGGGTTTCCCGTGCTCGCGGTCGGCCTTGCCAGCCGCGTACACGCCGATGCGGGCGGCTTGTTTGGGTTGTTGCACTGGCCGGGCGCACTGGAAATAGTGCTTGCGGTGCTGCTGCTCGACCTCGCGATCTACTGGCAACATCGGCTGTTCCATGTGCTGCCGGTGTTGTGGCGCATGCACCGCGTACACCACAGCGACGTGGCCTTCGATGTCAGCACCGGCGTGCGTTTCCACCCGTTCGAAATTGCCGCATCGATGGCTTTAAAGCTGGCGCTGGTCGCCATTCTCGGACCCGATCCGGTTGCCGTCATCGCGTTTGAATTGCTGCTCTCGCTGGGTTCACTGGTCACCCACGGCAACTATGCCTTCCCCGCCGCCATCGACCGCCGAATCCGCTGGCTGCTGGTGACGCCGTCCATGCACCGCATCCACCACTCGGTGCGACGCGAGGAAACCGACAGCAATTACGGTTTCCACTTGTCGATCTGGGATCGGCTGTTCGCCAGCTACCGCGCCGCGCCGCACAGCCCCGAACGCGAGATGCCGATCGGCCTGGACGCATTTCGCGAGCCTACCGCGCAACGCTTGCCGGCGTTGCTGGCGCAGCCGTTCAAGCCGCAGCGCTGAGGAGATGTCATTGCGAGGAGCGCAGCGACGTGGCAATCCACGTTTGTTCGTACAAGCGAAACGCTGGATTGCTTCCCGCCACGGCCTTCGGCCTCGCGGCTAAAGGCTTGAACGCTCGCAATGACGAAAACCGGATTGTCCAGAGGTCTCCCGAGCGATCACCGCGGTTACAGCACAATCACCGGCCCACCGGCATCGCGCGCATCGGCGTCATCGTGGGTAACCAACACGGTCGGCAAGCCCGATGCACGCAGATGGCCGAACACCAGCTCGCGCATTTCGTGCCGGAGCCCGGCATCGAGCTTGGAGAATGGCTCATCGAGCAGAACCGCACGCGGCTTTGAAAGCAGCAAACGCATCAGCGCAACACGTGCTTTCTGACCACCGGACAAAGTGGCCGGGTCGCGCCGGGCAAACCCGGCCAGACCGATTTGTTGCAATGCCTGGTCGATTGCCGCGTCGGCCCCGGCGCTGCGATCTTTGAGACCGAAGCGCAGGTTGCCGGCCACCGACAAATGCGGGAACAGCAACGGGTCCTGAAACAACAGACCCACACCCGAACGCTCGGCCGGTAGCCCGGTGATATTGCGTCCAGCCAACCAAGCCTCACCGCTGGCGGTAAACGCCGGCGGCAAAAATCCGGCGATGAATGCGAGCAGGCTCGATTTGCCGGAACCCGACGGACCCATGATCGTCAGCACCTCGCCGGCAGGCACACTGGCATCCAGCGCAAGCAACACCCGGCCGCCCAAGCTCAGGCGGACCGCCGTCAATTGCAGATCGCGTGTCGCGTTCAATGAACCTCCCGCATGCCGCGACGGTTGTGCCACAACACCCGTGGCACCAGCAGCGCAACCATGAACCCAAGCATCGGCAACGCCGCCTGCACCAACGCCCATACCCCGATCAGACGCCGATCGCCGCCCGCCGACAACGCAACCGCTTCGGTAGTGACCGTACTGATGCGCCCGGCGCCCAGCAATTGCGTCGGCAAGTACTGGCTGATGCTGATCGCCAGCCCCAATGCGACCGCGGTGAGTATCGGCACCAGCAGCAGCGGCAAACGCACGCGCCAGAATACGGCATCGGCGGACGCACCCAGCGCATGCGCTACACGACTCCAGCGCGGATCGAGGCGGCGGTAGGCTTCGGACAGGGTCAAGAATACATAGGGCAGCACGAACAGCAAATGCCCGAGCACCACCAGCCACCATTCCGACCCGGCGCTGAAGTACACGCCCGCCACCGTTATCCCGGACAGGAACGCGACCTGCGGCACCAACAACGGCAGATACAGCAACCACAACGCCCATGCTGGCCGGCCGGCCACGCGTTGCTCATGCTCCAGCGCGGCCAGTGCCAGCACCGTGGCGAGCGCGGTGGAAACAGCGGCGATCAGCACGCTCGTGGTTACCGGCCCGACCAGCGATGGCAGCGCGTGCAGCCAGTTGTCCAGACTCAGGCGATCGGGCCAGGCCGCCGGAAATCGCCACATGCCCGCGACGCTGTTGAGCAACAGGGCGAACAACGCCAGCACCGCGACGACCACCGCCAGGGTCGTGCTGCCATTGCCGAACAGCCTGATCAGGCCCTCACCGCGATGACGGCCACCACGCACTGCCCATGCCGCAAAAATTCCGGCGACCAATCGCTCAAGCAACCACCAGCTCGACAGCAATGCCAGTGTCACCAGCAACTGCGCAATCGCACCGGCCGAAGCGAGAAAGCGCATGCTCAGATCCGGATCGTTGAACCACGCGACGACCTGCACACTGAGTGTCGGCGGCATTGTCGGACCCAGAATCATGGCGACATCCACACTCGATGATGCATACGCCAGCACCGCGTAGACCGGCAGGCGGAGCAACGGATACAACTGCGGCGCCACTACCTTGAACCAGGCCAGGCGCGGGCGATAGCCCAAGGATCGGGCGAGCATGACCGACCGCCCGGGATTGACCTGCGGCAGGGCGGCAAGCGCCATCAGCAGCAGGAACGGAATTTCCTTGACGATCAAGCCGGCCATCAACGACAGGCCCCAGGCGTCCTGACCGATCATCAGGTCCGGCGGCCGCTGCCAACCGCTGAGCGTGGGGGAAATCCAGCGCGCGATCAGGCCCGCGGGCGCGATCAGGAATGCCAGACCGAAGGCCGCTGCGGCATGCGGCAGCGACAGCAGGGGCGAAATCATCCGCCGAATCCAGCGATCGAAGCGGCTGCCGCTGAACCCGGCGAGGAAACAGAAAACCACGATCAGCGACACCAGCGTGGTAACCAGACCGGAAAAATAACTGACCCCGATCGAACGCCAAATGCCCGGCGCCTGCAGCAGCTCGCGCCAGTGCTGCATGCTCACATGCGACTCGCCGAGCACCGGCAGATAGCCAAATGCCGGCAACAGCGCCAACAGCAGCCCGGCGGCGATCGGCAGCACCAGCAAGGCGATGATCAGGCGCGGTATCCAGCGCAGCATCATGCGTTCGCGCCCTCAGCGCCCGACGTACCGTTGCAGCCACGCGCGATCCAGCGCATCGACCCAACTCGCATGTGGCTCGGCCAATACCTGCCCCAGCGCCACCACTGGCAGGGTGCCGGGCAGCGCCGGCAAACCCTCAAATCGCGCGCGATCCGCCGCGTCGAGCTGCGCCATTGCCAGCACTGTCGGACTGCCCCATACGCGCGGATCGTGCTTGTGCGCCTGCGCCTCGGGCGACAGCAAAAAGTTCGCCACCACCATCGCTGCCGCTTTGTGGCCGGCATTGAATGGAATCGCAAGAAAGCTCACATTGCCGATGCTGCCGGCATCGAGCACATACGGATGCACGCTGTCCGGCAATTCCCGCCCGGCAATCGCCGCGGCAACCTCGTTGGGGTTGAAGGTGTAGGCCAGGCCCAGTTCGCCATCGGCCATCAATCGCCGCAATGCCGGGCCACTGTCAGGGAACGCCCGGCCCGAGCGCCACAGGTGCGGGTGCAGGGCATCCAGGTACGCCCACAGCGGCGCGGTGACTGCGGCAAAGTCGGACTGATCGACCGGTGCATACAGCGCCTGTCGGTCGCTCGCCAGTTCCAGCAACGCCTGTTTGAGAAAGGTGGTGCCGAGAAATTGCGGCGGTCGCACGTAGGTGAACCGGCCGCGATGCTGCTTCGCCCACGGCAACACGGCGGCGATGCTGCGCGGCGGTTCGCCGGCAATATCGGCATCGTAATAAAACACCAGTTGCGCCTTGCCCCACGGCGCTTCATAACCTTGCACCGGCACCGCGAAATCGAAGCGAATGGCAGGCGCATTATCGGGATCGGTCAGACGGAAATGCGGCAACTGCTCGGCCCACGGCCCGTACAGCAGCCCTGCGTTTTTCAGGGCCGCGAAATTCTCGCCGTTGATCCACAGCAGATCTACCGCGCCGCGGCTGTGGTTGCCGGCCTGCTTCTCGGCCAACACCCGGGAAACCGCCGTCGCGGTGTCGGCCAGCTTGACGTGAACCAGACGGATGCCGTAGCGCTGCTTGACCTGCGCCGCCGCCCAGGCGATGTAGTCATTGGCCTTTTGCTCGCCGGCCCAGGCATTGAAATACACGGGCTGACCGCGCGCCTCGCGTTCGATCGCCGGCCAATCGGCGGGGTCTGGCGGGGCTGCATCAGCCACGCTGACCAACACCGCAAGCCCCACACCGACGCGGCGCATGAGCTTTGACAAGTCGCGCGCCCTCAACATTCGATCACGTTCACCGCCAACCCACCGCGCGAGGTTTCCTTGTATTTGTCCTGCATGTCGCGGCCGGTATCGCGCATGGTACGAATCACCTTGTCCAACGACACCCGATGTTTGCCATCGCCGCGCAATGCCATTCGGCTGGCGTTGATCGCTTTCACCGCGCCCATGGCATTGCGCTCGATGCACGGAATCTGCACCAGGCCGCCAATCGGGTCGCAGGTCAGGCCGAGGTTGTGTTCCATGCCGATCTCGGCGGCATTCTCGATCTGCGCCACACTGCCGCCCAGGCTGGCGGTGAGACCACCCGCGGCCATCGAGCAGGCCACGCCGACTTCGCCCTGGCAACCCACCTCGGCACCGGAGATCGAGGCATTTTCCTTGTACAGAATGCCGATCGCGCCGGCGGTGAGCAGGAACTCGAGCACACCGTCGTCGTTCGACTTGGCGCAGAAGCGGTCGTAGTAATGCAGCACTGCCGGAATAATGCCGGCAGCACCGTTGGTCGGCGCGGTCACCACCCGGCCACCGGCAGCGTTTTCCTCGTTTACCGCCAGCGCGTAAAGATTCACCCAATCCAGCACCGTCAGCGGATCGCGCAGTGCCGCCTCCGGGCGCGAGCCCAGGTCGCGATACAACGTCGGCGCGCGTCGTGCGACATGCAGGCCGCCGGGCAGCGTGCCCTCGGCACGCAGGCCACGGCTCAGGCATTCCTGCATCGCCTGCCAAAGCTGCGCGATGCCATCGCGGATCTCGGCATCGGAGCGCCACACCCGTTCGTTGGCGAGCATCAGTTCGGAGATGCGCAGACCGGTGCGCTCGCAATGCGCCATCAACGCATTACCGCTGTGGAATGGAAACGGCAGCTCGGTGCTATCGGCGACAATCCGATCGTCGGCGGCTTCATCGGTGTTGACCACAAAGCCGCCACCGACCGAGTAATACTCGCGACTCGCCAGCACACGCTCATCGGCCGCATACGCGGTAAAGCGCATGCCGTTGCTGTGATACGGCAGCTTCTGCCGTTTGTTGAATACCAGGTCGGTTTTCTCGTCGAACGCGATGCGCTTGCGGCCGAGCAGTGCCAGTTGTTTGCGCTCGCGAATCTGCGCCAGCGCCGGCGCGATGATGTCCGGGTCGATCCGTTCGGGCACTTCACCGGTCAGGCCCATCAACACCGCCTTGTCGGTACCATGGCCGCGCCCGGTCAGGGCCAGCGAGCCGAACAGTTCGACGCGCATGCGCACGACCTGTTCCAGCACGCCTTCCTGCTCCAGCCAGCGGCTGGCGAAACGCGCCGCTGCGCGCATCGGGCCCACCGTGTGCGAGGACGAGGGGCCAATGCCGATCTTGAACAGGTCGAATACGCTGATTGCCATGGCTGCTCCGGATTGCTGCGGCTATTCTATGCCGTCTGCACCGCATGAAATGGCATTCGCACACGTATGTTGACGCTCTACCAACGCGACGACTGCCACCTGTGCGATCTGGCCTTGCTCGAACTCGCCCGCGCCGGCGTGTCCGATTTCGACAGCGTGTACATCGACGGCGATGCCGCGCTGGAAGCCCGTTATGGCCTGCGCGTGCCGGTGTTGCGCGATCCGCGCAGCAGCCGCGAGTTGGGCTGGCCATTCGACGCCGCGCACGTGCGACAGTTCCTCGCCAGGCCGTAAACGCCACCGGCACCCGATCATGACCATGATCAAGGCGTGCAAGGCACGGTCGGCTTAGGCTGATCCAATCCGCCGGAGCGATTGCGATGACCGACCCCGCCCTGTACCCGTGTTTTCTCGGCCCTTACGGCGAGAACAACGAATTGCTGGAACGCCTGGTGATCGAGTTTTTGCGCGATCACGTGTACTGGCGGCGCAACGTGCATCCGGAAGATCCACCGGTGATCCCCACCAACGCCGCGTTGATGCCCGAATACCAGGCATTCAGCGCCGACCTGCGCCGCGAACTGCACAGCCTGAGCGCGGCGCTCAAGCGTTCGGTGCCGTTTCACAGTCCGCGCTATCTCGGCCACATGGTGTCCGACCTGTTGCTGCCCGGCCTGCTGGCGCAGATCGTCACCCTGCCCTACAACCCGAACAACGTGGTCGGCGAAGCCTCGCCGGTAACCCTGGACATGGAAATCAGCGCCGGTTTGCAACTGGCGCGGATGCTGGGTTATCGCGCCGACGAAAACCGCGCCGATTGCGCTTTCGGCTACCTCACCAGCGGCGGCACCACCGCCAACTATCAGGCCTTGCGTCAGGCGCAGGCTTTGAAATGGTTTGCCCCGGCGCTGGCCGGTGCGTTGCGCGCGCTCGGTGAAGATCTGCCCTGCCGCGCCCTGCCCGATGCGATCCGCGCACTCGATGACTGGACGCTGGGCAATCTGTCGCCAAGTGCCGCAATCGATCTGCTCGGCGCCTGGCGCCTGCGCGTGAACCAGGCCAGCGCGGGCGAACGTGCGGCATGGCAACGCGCGCTGAGCGCGGAACGTTTCGAAACGCTGGGTGCGACGGCATTTTTCCAGCGCCATCCGCAGCTGACCGAAGCGGCGGTGCTGGTGCCGGTCACCGCGCATTATTCCTGGCCCAAGGCGATGAAGCTGCTTGGCCTTGGCACCGCCAACCTGATTGCGGTGCCCGAGCAAGGGATGCGTCTGGACGCAGCAGCGCTGGAAGAACGCCTCGACACCTGCCTGCGCAACAAGCGACCGGTGTTGATGAGCGTGGCAGTGCTCGGGACCACCGAGTTCGGCACCATCGATCCGGTGCACCGGGTCATCGGCGCACGCGACGCCAGTGCCGACCACGGGCTCGGCCATTGGGTGCATGTCGATGCCGCCTGGGGTGGCTATCTGGCCACCCTGTTCCGCGCACCCGATGGCAGCCTGTTGCCGCGCGACAAGGTCGGTGAAGGGTTTGCCCAGTTTCCCAGCAGCGAGGTGTACGAGGCGTTCGCGGCGCTATCCGAGGCCGACTCGATCACCGTCGATCCGCACAAGCTCGGCTACCTGCCGTATGGCGCCGGCGCCTTTATCTGCCGCGATCATCGCGCCATGGAACTGCTCGCCGAAGACGCCGACTACGTGTTCGGCGCCAGTTCGGACAACTACCGCAAACGCTTCCGCAACCTCGGTCGCTATATCCTGGAAGGCTCGAAATCGGGTGCGGCGGCGGCGGCAGTGTACGTTACGCACAAGGTGTTGCCGCTCGATCGCGAACACTTTGGCCGCATTCCGCAGCAAACCGTGCGCTCGGCCGAATGTTTCGAACAGGCGATCGCGCGCTTTGCCGAACGCGTGGCCGATATCGCCACGGTCTGCCTGCCGTTTTTACCCGATACCAACCTGGTCTGCATCGCGATCAACGCGCGCGGCAATCGCGACATCGCCGCGATGCGCGTGCTGATCGAAAGCCTGTACGCACAGTTGCGCGTCGCCGATGGCCAGCCGATCCAGCAACGCGCCTTCTTTGGCTCGATCACCACGCTCAAGCCCGACACCCTCGGCGCGATCGATTACCAGCGCGTGCTGGACCAGCTCGGCCTGGATCCGCCGAACACCGACGAAGACGGCCGGCTTTTGATCCTGCGCCACACCCTGATGAATCCGTTTCTGCGCGACGAGCACGGTGGCACCGATTACCTGGAGATGTACCTCGAACACCTTGAAAGTTTGGTGCGCGCGGCGCTCAAGGGATCAGGCGTAGGCTGGTAACCACGCGCACGGCATTGGCGATGGTGTCCTCATCGGCCCACAGCGAAAGCCCAGGCTGACCGGCCGGGTGATGCCACGCAGCGTCAGCTCGCCATCGGCAACGAATCGGCCATCATCGAGCCGGCGGAAACGTTCGGCGTGGTAATGCGCCTGCGGCAGGCGTTCGACTGCAAAAAAATCCTCGCCCTTGAGCGCGCTGTCGCGCTCCTCGTTCCGGCTGTCGGCGCTGGCCAGATCGATGCGCACATCGAAGCGGCTTTCAGCCAGCGCATCCGGATCAAAGCGGATATCGGCGGTGAACGCAGCGAAGCGGCCTTCGAAACGTTCGCCCTGCACGGTGCCAACGAATCCGAGGTGCGATTGCGCGGCATCCATATGGTAGTCGGCAGCAATACCCGACAGCGGCAACAGCAAAGCAAACAGTGCGATGCGGATCATGTCTCGTCCTTCTTCGTTCGGAACCACGGCAACATGCGCATCAACACCCCGTCGCGATCGACAAAATGATGCTTCAGCGCAGCCGCGGCATGCAGCACAACGACCGCAACCAGAATCCAGAACAACCATTCGTGCGCTTCGTGGAAAACCGCCTTCAACCGCGGGTCGGCGGGCACCAGACGCGGCAGGTTGAACCAGCCAAACCAGCGCAGTGCGAAATTGGCTGCCGAATTGAAGGCCCAGCCGCTGAGCGGAATCGCCAGCATCAGCGCATACAGCACACCGTGGGCAAGTGAGGCCATCCGCCGTTGCCAGTGCGGCCCCGACAACGTCGGTGCCGGCCCTGCAAACGCGCGCCAGAGCAGGCGCAGCAGCATCAGCGCGAGCACGCTGATACCGATCGACTTGTGCAGCGCATAGGTCTTGATCTTGTCGATGCCATTGGGCAGATCGGTCATGGTCAGGCCGAGCACCGCCATCACCAGCACCAATCCCAGGATCAGCCAATGCAGGAATTGGCTGACCGCGCCCCAGCGCGTGTTTGAATTGCGCAGTTGCATGATGCGGCGGATCTCCCAATCAGCGAATGTGCGAAGCTCGCACTCGACCGAGCGACAACGCCAACCCAGTTTACAGGCGTCGCCGCACTTGCCGATGCAACACTGTGTTGCCACCATGGCGTCTGAACGGTGCAAGGGGGGTATCGGGATGCGCTGCATGCTGCGACCGATTGGCCTGCTGTTGATGACGCTGGTGCAAGTGTCTGCACTGGCCGCAACGGTGCCGGAAATTCCCGTGTTGCGCCGGTACACGGCGGCCGACGGCTTGCCGGCAACCTTCGTCAGCGCGCTCGCGCAGGATCGCGCCGGCCACCTGTGGCTGGGCACCGCCGACGGCTTGGCGCGCTATGACGGCATCGATTTCAAGGTCTATCGCTACGCCCCGGATGATCCGTCGTCGCTGCCCGGCAATGTGGTGCAGGCGCTGTATATCGATGCCCGCGACCGGGTATTCGTCGGGGTCGAAGGTGGCGGCCTGGGCATGCTCGACCCGGCACGCGAGCATTTTGTTCACTGGCAACGCAACACGCATCCCGAATTGCAGAGCGATGACGTGTTCGCGATCGCCGGCACCCGCGACGGGGCGATCTGGTTCGGCACCTATGCCGGCGGCCTGTATCGGTTGGCCGGCGACGGCACGCTGCGCGGTTTCAGACACGATCCGGATCGACCCGACAGCCTGCCCGGCGACACCGTGATGGCGCTGGACGTCGACGCGACGGGCACGCTGTGGGTCGGCACCGTCGATGGCCTGGCCAGTTGGAACGGCAACGGTTTCGACCGCATCGACAATGCCGCACTCACCCAACCCATGGTCTTGAGCCTGTCCGCCGATCGCGATGGCGGCTTGTGGATCGGAACCCGCGGCGGGCTGGAATACCGCTCGCCGGATGGGGCGATAACGCCCACCGGTTGGCGTGACGGATTGGCCGACCCAATCGTGTTGAGCGTGCTTGCCGATACGCGCGGTGAGCGTTGGGTTGCATCGCGCAAAGGCATTTACCGCCTCGATACCACAGCACACCTCGTGCCGATCGCGCTCGAGTATGCGCTCGGAAAATCAGAAACTGCAGTGCACGATATGCTGGTCGATCACGAGGGCGGCGTGTGGTTTGCCAGCCGCATGGGTCTGCTGCATCTGCCCCCGGGCTGGCGCCGTTTTGCCAGCCCCAATCCTGGCCCCGAAGATGGCTCGACGTCCACCGGCGAGATGACACGAAGCCTGGCCAACAGCCGCGACGGTACGATCTGGGCCAATGCCAGCCGGCTCGGCCTGGTCCGGCTCGACCCCCGGGATGGCGGGTTTCTGCCACAACCCGGTTGGGCAGAAAATCTCGGCAACCCGTTTTTATACGGCGTCAGCGAGCGCCGGGATGGTTCGCTATGGATCGGCCAACGCGATGCCTTGCTGAGCATCGACCCCAAGACCGGCGCGCGACGGCAATGGCATGTTGGCGACGCGGTCGATGCGCCGCTCGCTGGCAGCATCGACCAGTTCATCGAAATGCACGACGGCACCTTGTGGTCATTGAGCCTGGGCACTGGCCTGCAGGCGCGCGACCGCGACGGCCATGTGCTCGATACCGTTGTCGTTGGCGATGGCAAGGGGCTGGACGCCGGCGATGTCGAGCAGATCGGCTTGGGTGCCGATGGTGCACTCTGGGTTTCCGGTGGCGATGGCCTGCTGGCCTGGAATGCCGGCGAACACCGCTTGCAGCCTATCGCTGGCGTGACGCAGGAGAAAGTCTACGGATTTGCCATCGCCAGCGATGGTTCGGTCTGGCTGGCGCTGCTGGGCGCTCTTGAGAGCTACCGCTGGGACGGCGTACAGCTCGAGCGCGCCCTGCGCATCGACCAGCGCCAAGGCTTTCCGGCGGTGGCGCCGGGTGGCGTGCTGATCGGCAAGGCGGGCGAGGTGTGGGCGACCACCTCGCGGGGATTGGTGCGTTACTCGCCGGACACCGGCGCACTGCGTCTGTACGGTATGCGCGCCGGCCTGCCCAGCCAGACCTTTTACGACCGTCCGCCCCTGCTCAGTGCTGATGGACTGGGTATCGCTTCCACTCAAGGCGGCTTGCTGCTGTTCGATCCGGAACCCGATCAACGTCTGGATCGCGCGGAAAAAGCGTCCACGCTGGTGATCGAAAACATCACGTTGCGCCGCGGCAACGACGAAATCAGGCTGGCGGACGAAGCGCCCGTCATTCTCGGGCCACAGGATCGCGACCTGCGCATCGCTGCCCGACTGCTCTCGTATGCGGATGTATCGGCGCACCGCTATCGCTTCCGCATGGAGGGCTACGACGATGACTGGGTCGCGGTAGCCAGCCACGGCGAGCGCGTGTTCGCACAATTGCCGGCCGGACGCTATCGACTGCAAGTGCAGGCCGCCGATGCCTGGGGCAACTGGACGCAGATTGTGCCGCTGGACGTGCGGGTAAATCCTCCGTGGTGGGCAAGCACGCCAGCGCGACTGGCCTATGCGTGTGCCGCACTTGTTGCGCTCGCTCTGTTTGCGCTGGCCTACCGCACCCGCCTGCGCCGCCGCCACGCATTCGAACTGGCGGAACAACGGCGTGAGCTGGCGGAACAGTCGTCGTTGGCGAAAACCCGATTTCTGGCGACCATGGGCCACGAGGTACGCACCCCGATGAGCGGGGTCATGGGCATGGCCGAACTGCTGCTCGGCACGCCGCTGTCGGCACCGCAGCGCCGTTACGCCGAAGCGATCCAGCAGGCGGGCCAGCACCTGCTGCGCCTGGTCGATGACGCACTGGACCTGGCCCGCATCGAGGCCGACAAGCTGACCTTGATCATCGCGCCGTTTGCCGCTCGCGCCGTGCTGGAACAGGTACGCCAGTTGCTGCAACCGCTGGCCGAGCGCAAAGGCCTGGACTTCGCATTCAGCGTCACCGCCGCCGTTCCCGAGTGGCTGGCCGGCGACGCCGACCGCATCCGCCAGATCGTGCTCAACCTCGCCACCAACGCGATCAAGTTCACCGAACACGGTTCGGTAAAACTGCATGTGAACTGGGCCAACGATGAACTGCGCCTCGTGGTGACCGACACCGGCCCAGGGCTGAACGCCGAGCAGTGCCAACGCATCTTTGCACGCTTTGAGCAAGCCGAAGGCGCACGCACGGCGAGCCGCTACGGCGGCAGCGGCCTGGGCCTGGCGATCTGCCAGGAACTGGCAGCGGCCATGGGCGGCACGATCCGGGTGCGCAGCCATCCCGGCCAAGGCGCGCGGTTCGAGGTCTGCCTGCCGCTGGCCATCGCCAGCGCGCCGCCAGCGCAAGCAACGCTTGCACCCGAGCCGGCGCAAGCGCGCGCGCGAAGCGTGTTGCTGGTCGAGGACGACGTCACCGTGGCCGAGGTGGTCGGCAGCCTGCTGCGCGCGCACGGGCACACCGTGGTTCACGCCGGGCACGCACTGCGTGCGGTCGGCGCGCTTGAGGAGCAGGCATTCGATCTCGCATTCATCGACCTCGATCTGCCCGGGCTGGACGGGCTGGCACTGACACGCCTGATCCGCAGCCGCGGCTATCGCCTGCCGCTGATTGCGATCACCGCCCGCGCCGATGCGGAGGCCGAACCGGCGGCACGCGCCGCCGGCATGGATGACTTCCTGCGCAAACCGGTTAGCGGCCAGCATCTGCTCGATGCGATGGCTCGATTCACTGACTGACAGTCAGGGACTCGGGAAAAACAAATGGTCCGCAAAACACGCAAAGTTCGCAAAGGAAAGCCCATATCTTGATTTGCTTTTTTTGCGTCCTTCGCGTCCTTTGCGGACAACCGCTCTTGCTTCTGCGTTATTGCTCTGGCTTTTCCCAGTCCCCAGCCCCGGTTTTATCAAGTCCCGAGTCCCGAGCTAATGCGCCTGATCCCAGTTGGCGCCGGTACCGGTTTCCACCAGCAATGGCACCTTCAATTCGGCGGCACCCTGCATGCGTTCGTTGACCGCGGGAATCAGGGCATCGACGAAATCCTCATCGACCTCGAACACCAGTTCATCGTGCACCTGCATGATCATGCTCGCGCGCTGACGATGCGGGGCCAGCCAGTCGTCGACGCTGCACATGGCGCGCTTGATGATGTCGGCGGCGGTGCCCTGCATCGGCGCGTTGATGGCGGCACGCTCGGCACCGGCGCGCTGCGCCTGATTGCGCGAATGGATTTCGATGAGGTACAGGCGCCGGCCGAACACGGTTTCGACATAACCCTGCTCGCGCGCCTGCGCGCGCGCCCGATCCATGTATTCGCGCACCCCAGGGTAGCGGCTGAAGTACAGGGCGATGTAGTCCTGCGCCTCGCCCCGCGCGATGCCGAGTTGGCGCGCCAGACCGAATGCACTCATGCCGTACATCAGGCCGAAATTGATCGCCTTGGCGGCACGGCGCTGATCGCTGCTCACCTGCGCCAACGGCACGCCGAACACCTCGCTGGCGGTGGCGCGGTGCACGTCCTGGCCGCTGGCGAACGCTGCCAGCAAACCGGCATCGCCGGACAGATGCGCCATGATCCGCAGCTCGATCTGCGAGTAATCGCAGGCCACGATGCGCCGCCCCGGCGGCGCGATGAACGCGGTGCGCACCCGCCGTCCGTCTTCAGTGCGGATCGGGATGTTCTGCAGGTTCGGATCGCTGGAACTGAGCCGCCCGGTCGCCGCACCGGCCTGGTGATAACTGGTGTGCACGCGCCCGGTTTCCGGGTTGATCATCTCCGGCAGTTTTTCGGTGTAGGTCGAGCGCAGTTTGGCCAGACCGCGAAAATCCAGAATCAACCGCGGCAGCGGATGATCCTCGGCGATCGCTTCCAGCGCTTCCTCGTTGGTACTGGGCTGGCCCTTCGGTGTTTTCAGCGCCGCGCGCAGGCCCAGTTCGTCGAACAGGATCGCCTGCAACTGCTTGGGCGATTCCAGATTGAAGCTGCGCCCGGCAATCGCGTAGGCCTCGTTCTGCACCTGATGCATGCGCTTGGCCAGGTCCTGGCTCTGCCGGCGCAGGTTGTCGGCATCGATACACACGCCGTTGGCCTCGATCCGCGCCAGCACCGGTACCAGCGGGATCTCGATCTCGCGATACACGCGTTGCAGCGACGGCTCGGCGGCGAGGCGCGGCGCCAACACCCGATGCAGGCGCAGGGTGATGTCGGCATCCTCGGCGGCGTAGTCGGTGGCGGTATCGACATCCACCTGCGAAAACGCGAGCTGTTTGGCGCCCTTGCCCGCCACCTGCTCGAAGGTGGTGGTGGTGTAGCCCAGATAATTGCGCGCCAGCGAATCCATGTCGTGGCGGCTGGCGGTGGCGTTGAGCACGAAACTTTCGAGCAGGGTGTCGTCGTGATAACCGGCCATCTCGACACCATGCCGGCGCAGGATGTGCATGTCGTACTTGCCGTGCTGCCCCAGCTTGGCAATCGCGGCGTCTTCAAGAATCGGGCGCAGGCGATCGAGCACCACAGCCATCGGCAATTGTTCCGGTGCGCCCGGATAGTTGTGCGCCAGCGGGATGTACGCCGCCTTGCCGGTTTCGATGGCGAGGCTGATTCCGACCAGCCCGGCACGCATCGGATCCAGCGCGTCGGTTTCGGTGTCGATGCAGACCAGCTCCGCCGTGCGCAGGCGTTCGAGCCAGGCATCCAGCTGCGCCAGCGTCAGCACTTTTTCGTACGCGCCTTTTGCCGCCAGTTCCGGTGCCGGTGGGGGCAGTCGCGCCGGGCCGGCCGATACGCCGGGTGTTGTGTCCTTGCCCGCTGCTGCCGCGTTGCCATCGAGATCGCGCAACGCGGTGTTGAAGCCATAGCGGGTATACAACGCGCGCAGTTGCTCGTTGTGGCGCTCGCGCAAATGCAGGTCGGTCGGCGCTTGCGCCAAGGCGACATCGGTTTTAATGGTGATCAATTGCCGGTTCAGCGGCAGCCGCGGCAAGGCCTCGCGCAGGTTTTCCCCGACCTTGCCGCCAATGGCATCGGCGTGCGCGATCACCGCATCCAGGGTGCCGTATTCGCCCAGCCACTTGGCGGCGGTCTTGGGGCCGCATTTATCGACGCCGGGAATGTTATCGACGTTGTCGCCCACCGGTCGAAATGACGACGTCGATCCCGGCTTCGGCGGCTTGCAACGCCAGCGTGCCGATCACATCGTCCGCCTCCACGCCCGGCTCGCGCAGAATCGGGAAACCCAGCGCCTCGACGATCTGCATCATCGGCTCGACCTGGGCGCGCAAGTCATCCGGCATCGACGGCCGCTGCGCCTTGTACGCCGGAAACATCGCGTCGCGGAAGGTCGGCCCCGGCGCATCGACCACGAACGCCGCGTAATCGGGCTTTTCGCGTAGCGTCGCACGCAGCATGTTGAGCACCCCGAGCAAGGCCCCGGTCGGCGCGCCATCGGGCGCCGTCAAGGGCGGCAGGGCATGGAATGCCCGGTACAGATAACTGGAACCGTCGATCAGGACAAGGCGTGGCATCGGCTGGTTACACTTTTGCCGGTAGCCCGGCGTAGGCTGTGATGGTACCGCGCCTTCATACCGAGCTTGAGTGCGTCGCGCCGATTTGCCATGCTGTCGCTGACACCCCCGCTAGGAGTTCGCCATGCGCATCGCGTTCCTGCTACTCGCCCTGAGCCCGGTCGCGTTGGCCCAACAACCCTTGCCGCAAACCGAACCGGCCCTGCCACCGCCCGACCTTGCCGATGAAGGCGTCGGTGCCGCGGTCCCGGAAACGGCATCGCAATACGACAGGAAAGGAAAGGCGACCGAGCAGTACGATCCGGATCCCAACCTCACCATGCGCATCGGCCCCAATGGCGACAAGATCGAGGAGTACCGCCAGAATGGCCGCATCGTCATGGTCAAGGTCACGCCCAAGCGCGGCGCCACCTACTATTTCCGCGATACCGACAACGACGGCAAAATCGATTTCTCCGATTCCAACAGCAATGTCGCGCCGGTGTATTTCAAGATCTATGAGTGGGAGTGAAACAGCCCACCACCGCGGCGCGCGCCCGTCCACGTGCTGAGGCCCTATCTCGACCAGTTGCCGAAGCTGGGTGAACGCGTCTACGTCGATCCGGCCGCCACCGTGATCGGCGACGTGGTGCTCGGCGACGACAGCTCGCTGTGGCCCGGCACCGTGGTGCGCGGCGACGTCAACTTCATCCGTATCGGGGCACGCTGCAACCTGCAGGATGGTTGCATCGTGCATGTCAGCCACGACGGCCCGCACGCGAAACTCGGCGGTTTCGCCACCCACATCGGCGATGACGTCACGATCGGCCACGGCGCCATCATCCACGCCTGCGTCATCGAAGACGCCTGCCTGATCGGCATGGGCGCCATCGTGCTCGATGGCGCGCGCGTGCAAAAGCACGGCTTCGTCGGCGCCGGCGCGATGATCGCACCGGGCAAGGTGGTCGGCAGCGGCGAACTGTGGCTCGGCAACCCGGCGCGCTGCGTCCGCCGCCTGACCGATGCCGAAATCGAAGGCCTGTACTATTCAGCGCAGCATTACGTGCGACTCAAGGATCGCTATCTGGCGCGGGGTGGGTAGAGCGGCGAAACCCATCACGGCCTGAGGCGATCCTGCCACCGTAGGATAGGTAGAGCGCAGCGACCGAGCGAAGCGAAGGCGTAGTTCGCATAGCGAACGCTGTCGCGAAGCGACCGAAACCCATCAAAGTCCAACATTGCGGTCGTGCTATCGCCTGGGTCGTTAGCCCTTGGCGAGTAAGGAGCTTCCTCTCCAATGTTTTGCCGGATTCGTCCCTGTTCTATGTCAATAGCTCATCAACGCTGCGGCCAACAACGGCTTCGCCCAATCCGGCGTGCGCGCGAGGGTATCGACGTCGGTGGGCCAGATCAGTTGTCCCGATTCCATCTGCGCCAGCAGCGATGGATCGGGCAG
The DNA here is from genome assembly GCA_002839995.1 of Gammaproteobacteria bacterium HGW-Gammaproteobacteria-4. Classification (GTDB taxonomy): domain Bacteria; phylum Pseudomonadota; class Gammaproteobacteria; order Xanthomonadales; family Xanthomonadaceae. The sequence continues at coordinate 23,037 of PGZC01000069.1, forward strand.
CGCGGCACCGGGTGCGGCGTCGGTGCTGTTGTCGTAGATCTGCAACTGCGTCAGTTGCGGCATCAGCGCGATCAGGTTGTTGAGCGCGGACACGTAGCGTTCACGGATTTTCACTTCCGGGATGTCGTGCCCGCCGGCGGCGACACGGGCCTGAACGCGGGCGATATGCTGCTCGGGCGAAGACAGGCCGCAGAACCACATCAGCACGTCGTGGGTCGGCATGGCAGCCTTGATTTTCGCGGGGATGCTGCGGCCGCCGAGCGTTGTTTCGAAGGCGTGGGTACGGCCTTCGGCAATGGCTGCGTCGATCCGGCGCACGCCCTCCTGCCAAGCGCCGGCGTTGGCGCGAACCGGTTCGCAGCCCGTCGCCGCAATCAGTTCACGGGCGAAGGCATCGGGGTCGAACCAGTTCAATCCGGCCTGTTGCAGCAGATGGCCACCGATCGAACTCTTGCCTGCGCCGTTGACGCCAGCCAGCACGAACAGGACGGGGCGCGCCATCAGCGTGCCGCGGCCTTGACCTTGCCGCCCAACTTGGCAGGCTGTCGCAGCAGCGTGCGCAGGCGATCGCTTGCGTCGTCGGTCTGCAACGCGGCGAGGCGCTCATCGAAACGCTGACGCAGTACGTCAAGCACGACCTCGGCCGGCGCGGCAGCGTCGCGCAAGGCCTGCATGATTGCGTCGTATTCGGCGATCGAGAGAATCACCGCATCGGGCTCGTTGTGGTGGGTGACCACCAGTTTGCCGTCGCGCGCCACGGCTTTCATGATCCCGCGCCAGCCGATCTTCTTCACATCGGAAGCCGGCGCGTGCGGCAGGTTGGCGATGGCGTCAAGATTCAAGGTCACGGGCATGGCAGCGCTCCAGCCGGTCGGCGAATGGGCCATTGTACCCATTTTTGCCTTCTTGCCTTCGACGCATGGTCCGCGCAAGCCACTCGGACCGGGGTCGCCCGATGTTTTTGACTCAGGATGCCCTGAACAAGTTTTCCCGCCGTCACTGCGAGCGCGGCGAAGCAATCCAGCATCTTGTTTTTCCGAACATTCCTGGATTGCCCTAAAGGGCTCCGATCCGCTATGGCCCGAAGGCCATGCGGAATCGTATGCCACGTCGCTTCGCTCCTCGCAATGACAACTTATTCAGACCTTACCCTACGGCGTCGCCCGCTCGGCTTCGCCGAGCTCGCGCGCGGCGCGGAAGGCATTGCCTTCGTACCAGTTCGGCCATTGCCCCGAGCCGGCAATCACGCGGCCAACGGCGTACAGCGCGTTGATGTCCTGCACCACGCCGCGCAGATCCCAGTTCGGGTCGAATGCGTCGGCCGGTTTGTGGTAACGGTTGAGCAGGTAATCCTGGGTTGCCTGGACGACAAACTCCTTGCCGTGTTCGATGTTGTCGGTGCCGCCCTTGGCGTACAGCGCCGGCACGCCCGCCTTGGCAAAGTTGAAATGATCGGAGCGGAAGTAATAGCCCTTTTCCGGCGCGTCCTCTGCCACCAGGGTGCGGCCTTGCTTGCCGGCAATCTCGGCAAGCAGGTCTTCCAGCTCGGAATTGCCCTTGCCGATCACCACCATGTCGCGGGTCGGGCCGAGCACCGGCATGGCATCGAGGTTGATCACCGCGGCCGTTTTTGCCAACGGCAACACCGGCTGCGCGGTGTAGTAGCGCGAGCCGAGCAGGCCGGATTCCTCCAGCGTCACCGCCAGGAACAGCACCGAGCGCTCCGGCGCCGGATTCTGGGTCACAAACGCTTCGGCAATTTCAAGGATGCCGGCAACGCCGCTGGCATTGTCGATGGCGCCGTTGTAGATGTTGTCGCCGGCCTCGCCCTCATGCGTGCCGAGATGATCCCAGTGCGCCATGTAAACCACCGATTCATCCGGCCGCGTGCTGCCGGGCAACAGGCCGAGCACGTTGTGCGATTGCGTCTGCTGCAGGCGGGTATCGAGTGCGGTCGTCAAGGTGGCATCGAGCGGTACCGCTTTGAAACCACGCTGGTTGGCGGCGGTGCGCAGTGCGTCCAGATCCAGCCCGGCGGCGGCGAACAGACGCTTGGCGGCGTCACCGGTGAGCCAGCCTTGTGCCGGCGACCGCGGTTCCGTGTCCACTGTGCGCGGCAGATCGAACTGTTTCCCCGACCAACTGTTCTGCACCACGGCCCAGCCATAACCGGCGCCGGCATCGTCGTGGATGATCAGTGCCGCGCTGGCGCCCTGGCGCGCGGCTTCTTCGAACTTGTAGGTCCAGCGCCCGTAGTAGGTCATGCGCTTGCCATCGAACAGGGTTTCATCGCCGGCATGAAAGCCCGGATCGTTGACCAGCATGACCACGGTCTTGCCCTTCACGTCGAGACCGGCGTAATCGTTCCAGCCCTGCTCGGGCGCGTTGACGCCATAGCCGACGAACACCAGCGGGCTGTTTTCAATTGCTACCGTGGCCTGCTCGGTACGGCTGCCGATGACCATGTCGCTGCCGAAGGCGAAATCCAGCGCCTCGCCCTTCACCTGCATCGCCAGATGCGCGGAGGGATCGACTTCCGATTCGACCATCGGCACGGTTTGCAGGTAGCTGTCGCCGTTGCCCGGCTTCAGCCCGAGCCGCTCGAATTGCGACTGGATGTATTGCACGGTGAGTTGCTCGCCGGCACTGCCCGGCGCGCGCCCGGCAAATTCGTCGGACGCCAACGTGCGCACGTGGACGCTGAAATCTTCGGCGGAAACCTCCGGCCCGAAGCCATGGCTGGCCGGCACCGCGACAACCTCGGCCGCGCCGTGCTCGGGCGCGGATGGGGGCGCGGAGGGAGAGCAGGCGGCCAGTACCAGACTGGCAGCCAGACAGGGCAACACATAACGAACCATGGGCACACCTCAAGTCGGCAAACCCCGATTGTACGGTCTGTCGACACCTTGAGGGGCAGCGGATTATTGGGAATCGCTCGAAACCGTGACTGGCGTTGCCCGTGTTGCGAAGCAACCTGACGTCATGTCGCGATCCGGCGCCGCTTGTCAGTCGCTCACAGGGTGAGCTTGTACGAAGGTGTCGTAGCCCGGGTAGAGGCCCAACGGGCCGAAACCCGGGACGGCGTGGCGATGGCGGTGGTATTGCGCAGTCCTGGGTTGCGCGCTGCGCGCGAACCCGGGTTGCGCGCTGCGCGCGAACCCGGGCTACAGAAACACGAGCGCATCGCGATATCGACGAATCACTCTTCCGGTGGCTGCTCGCCGCTGTATGCCCTGGCGGTGGCGCCGGTGACCTTGCCGACGGTGGCGCTGTCATGCACCCACAGCTCGACCTCGCGCTTGAACACCATCTCGCCCTCGACTTTCGAGTTCGCGCCGATCACCACTTTCGGCACGCGCGGCTTGCCGAAGGAAAACAGGCTCCAGCTATGCGACTGATCGATCTCGATGTCGCCGCGCACCACGGAACCGTTGCCGACTACGATATCGCCGTTGACGGTCTTGATCGCGCCCACCTGTGCGTGATCGAGACGGATTCCGCCGTTGACCGTTTCCGCACGGCCGGCAATGCTCGCACCGTCGGCCAGGGTGATGCTGCCGTTGACCGTCTCGACGTAGCGGCCGATCGCCGCCTCGGCGCCGATGCGAATGCCGCCATTCACGGCCTCCAGATACCCGACCTGCGCCTTGGCTCCCACCGTGATGCTGCCGTTGACCGTTTCCGCGCTGTCGGCGCTGACCCCGTCCTCGATCCGGATCGCACCATTGACGGTATCGAGCGAGCCGTAAGTTTCGCCAGCGCTGGCGACAATGGCACCGTTGACCTTGTCGATATCCTTGCCTTCGGCGTGAACGCTGGCGCTGGCGGCCAGCGCGATGACGAGTGCGAGTGCGAGTGCGGTGCGTGACATGTGTTTTCCCCGTTGATGGGCGTAGCCCGAGACCCCTGCTTTGATGCACGCGACGCCGCGTGGGTTTAAGCGGTTCGAGCGGCGGCGGCGAACGCGCAGGTACAATCGCACGACCCCTCCCTTGCCGCATGTGCCGAAATGCCTTGTTCCGAACGACACCGCCCCAAACCCGTGCTGCTGCTCATCCTCGACGGCTGGGGCCACCGCGACGAATCCACCGACAACGCCATTGCCCTGGCCAGGGCGCCAAACTGGCGGCAATTGCTGGCGCAGTGCCCGCACACGCTGATCCACACCGAAGGCCGTTTCGTCGGCCTGCCCGATGGTCAGATGGGCAATTCCGAAGTCGGGCACATGAACATCGGCGCCGGCCGGGTCGTGTATCAGGACCTCACCCGCATCGACGCCGCGATCGAGGATGGCAGCTTCTACCGCAACCCGCAGTTGCGCGGCGCCTGCGACGACGTGCACGCCAGCGGCGGCACCCTGCACGTGTTCGGCCTGCTCTCGCCCGGCGGCGTCCATAGCCACGAACAGCACATATTCGCGCTGCTCGATCTGGCCCGCCGCGAGGGCGTCAAACAGGTCGCCATCCATGCCTTTCTCGATGGCCGCGACACCCCGCCGCGTTCGGCGGGGCCGAGCCTGGCGCATCTGGCGCAGGCCTGCGCGCGGGTCGGCAATGCCCGCATCGCCAGCGTCGCCGGCCGCTATTACGCGATGGATCGCGATCAGCGCTGGGAGCGTATCGCGCTGGCGTGGAACGCCATCGTCGATGGCGCGAGCGAGCGCCATGCCGACAATGCGGCCGACGCCCTGAGCGCCGCCTATGCCGCCGGCGAGAACGACGAGTTCGTTCGGCCCACCGTGATCGGCGATGGCGTGCCGATGCGCGATGGCGATGCGGTGATCTTCATGAACTTCCGCGCCGACCGCGCGCGCCAGCTCACCGCTGCGTTTGTCGCGCCGGGGTTCGACGGTTTCGCACCCGCTCACATACCGCGGCTGACGCGCTTTGTCTGTCTCAGCGAATACGATGCGCGCCTGCCGGCGGCGGTCGCGTTTGCACCGGAAAACCTCGGCAACACGCTGGGCGACGTGATTTCCCACGCCGGGTTGAGCCAGTTGCGCATTGCCGAAACCGAGAAGTACGCGCACGTCACCTTCTTCCTGTCCGGCGGCCGCGAAGCCGCGCTGCCGGGCGAGGATCGGGTGATGATTCCCAGCCCCAAGGTCGCCACCTACGATCTGCAACCGGAAATGAGCTGCCCCGAACTGACCGCCAAACTGGTCGAGGACATCCGCGCCCGGCGGCACGACCTGATCGTGTGCAACATCGCCAACCCGGACATGGTCGGTCACAGCGGCATCCTGGCGGCGGCCATCCAGGCCGTCGAGGCGGTGGACATCGCGCTCGGCGAAATCCGTGCGGCCATCGCCGCCGTCGGCGGCGAGATGCTGGTCACTGCCGATCACGGCAATCTGGAAATGATGCGCGACCCGGACACCGGCGAGCCGCACACTTCGCACACGGTCGGGCCGGTGCCGCTGGTCTACCTCGGCCGCGCCGCACGCCTGCGCAGCGGCGGCGCACTGCGCGATCTGGCGCCCACCGTGCTGCATCTGATGGGTCTGCCGCAACCGCCCGAAATGACGGGCCGATCGCTGGTCGAGTTTGTCTAGGTGTGGCGCGCGCTGGCACTGGCCGGGCTGATTGCGCTTGCCGCCAACGCGGCGACACCGCCGGATGAGGCGCAGCGCAAGCGGCAGGAAGCCGAAACCGCGCAGCGCCTGGAGCGCCTGCGCAGCCAGATCCGCACGCTGAGCGCGGAGCGTCGCGCCCTGGACAGCGAGCGCGGCAGCATGGTGGCGGCACTGCGCAAAGCCGACGATGAGGTTGCCGCACTGAGCCGCGCGCTGCGCAAAACCGAGGCCGCACTGGCGACGCAGGAACCCGAACTGGCGCGGCTCGAAGCGGAACGCGCGGCGTTGAATCAATCGCTCGGCACCCAGCGCAGCGCGCTCGCGGCGTTGCTGCGCTCGAGCTATGCGCTGGGCCGGCATCAGCAACTCAAGCTGCTGCTCGCGCAGGATCACGTCGCCGACCTGTCGCGGGTACTGGCCTACCACCGTTACGTGCAGGCAGACCGGCTGAATCGCATCCACAGCCTGATCGATGAACTCGATGCCCTGCGCGAATTGAGTCGCCGGGTCGATGCCACCCGCGCCCAACTCAATGGCACCCGTCTGGATCAGCAGCAACAGCTTGCGCAGCTCGAAGCGCAGCGCGAGCAACGACGCACCCTGGTTGCCGGCCTCGAGCGCCGCCACCGCGACACCAGCGACAAACTCCAGAAACTGGGCAGCGACGAAAAGGCGCTGCTGACGCTGCTGGCGCGCCTGCGCGACGTGCTCGCCGATGTGCCGCGCCAACTCGACGACGCCAAGCCGCTGAGCAGCCGCCGTGGCAATCTGCCATGGCCGCTGAGCGGCAGCTTGCTGACCGGGTTCGGCGGCCGCCTGCCCGACGGCCGTACCGGCAGCGGCTGGTTGATCGCCGGCACCGCTGGCGCCGACGTGCGCGCCATCGGCCATGGCCGGGTGGCGTTCGCCGACTGGATGAGCGGCTATGGCCTGATTTTGATCATCGATCACGGCGATGGCTGGATGAGCCTGTACGCCAACAACGACGCCCTGCTCAAGGATGGCGGCGATTGGGTGCGCGCCGGCGACCCGATCGCCACCGTCGGCAGTTCCGGCGGCCAGGGCCGGCCGGCGCTGTACTTCGAGCTGCGCAGCAACGGCAAACCGGTGGATCCGCGCAGTTGGCTGCGCCGACGCTGATACGCATTTGGCTGCACGTAGAGCATTGGGTCCGCGAAGGACGCAAAGGGCGCAAAGGAAGCACTTCAGGGAAATATTTGTTGCGTGAATTACGCCAATTCTGGTGCGCGTGCG
>PGZC01000001.1 GCA_002839995.1 Gammaproteobacteria bacterium HGW-Gammaproteobacteria-4
CGCATGGTGGGTGAGCGCCACCGAATAGAACTCGCCCACCGAGTCATCGCCCATCAACACGCACGATGGATATTTCCAGGTGATCGCCGAGCCGGTTTCGACCTGCGTCCAGGAAATCTTGCTGCGCGCGCCACGGCATTCGCCGCGCTTGGTGACAAAGTTGTAGATGCCGCCGATGCCGTTTTCATCGCCCGGATACCAGTTCTGCACGGTGGAATACTTGATGCTGGCGTCTTCCAGCGCGACCAGTTCCACCACCGCGGCATGCAACTGGTTTTCGTCGCGCATCGGCGCGGTGCAGCCTTCCAGATAACTCACCTGGCCACGTTCCTCGCAGATGATCAGGGTGCGCTCGAACTGGCCGGTGTCGCGGGCATTGATGCGGAAGTAGGTGCTCAATTCCATCGGGCAGCGCACCCCTTTGGGGATGAACACGAAGCTGCCGTCGGAGAACACCGCCGCATTGAGCGCGGCGAAATAGTTGTCGCCCGACGGCACCACCGAACCCAGGTACTGGCGCACCAGTTCGGGATGTTCCTGAACCGCATCGGACAGCGAGCAGAAGATGACGCCTTTTTCGGCGAGCTCCTTGCGGAAGGTGGTGCCGACCGAGACCGAGTCGAACACGGCATCGACCGCGACCCCGGCCAGGCGGGCGCGCTCGTGCAGCGGCACGCCGAGCTTCTCGTAGGTCTCCAGCAACTTCGGATCGACCTCATCGAGGCTTTTGTATTTGGCCTTGGGCGCGGCGAAGTAGCTGATTGCCTGAAAATCGATCGGCGCGATGTTCAGCTTGGCCCAGTGTGGCGCCTCCATCTTGCGCCAGTGCCGGTAGGCTGCCAGCCGCCATTCGGTCAACCACTCAGGCTCGTTTTTCCTGGCCGAAATGAAGCGCACGACGTCTTCGTTCAGCCCCGGCGGCAGGGTGTCCGACTCGATATCGGTAATGAAGCCGGCGCTGTAGCTGCGCTGCAATTGTGTGCGGATATCAAGATTGTCGGTGGCCATGGCGATACGTGCTCGGATGGATCAGGCGGTGGTCAGATGCAGGGCAAGGTGCGGATTGCGCGCCGGTGCCTGCATCTGGGCCAGGGTGACCCGGCCCAGGGCGTCGGCGATCACATCGTTGACGCGTCGCCAGTTGGCGCGGGCGCCGCAATGCGCTTCCAGATTGCATTGCCCGGCATGGGCGCTGCACTCGGTCATGCCAAGCGGGCCTTCCATCGCCTCGACGATCGCTTTGAGCGAGATCTGCGACGCATCCTGCGCCAGCCGGTAGCCGCCGTTGGCGCCGCGAAAACCTTCGACCAAACCGGCCTGCGCCAGCGGTTTGAGCAGCTTGGCCACGGTCGGCGTTTCCAGATGCGTGCGTTCGGCCAGGTCGCTGGCACAGAGCACGCGACCCGGCTCGCTGGCCATCACGGTCAGCACCAGAACGGCATAGTCGGTAAGTCGGGTAACGCGCAGCATGGTGCCCGCTCATCAATTAGTACCGAAATGGTACCTGATAGGGTGTTTTATCGCAATGTCATGGTTGGCAGGTCGCCCACAGGGTGGGCTCCTACAGGTGAGTGCAACCGTTTTTTTTGTAGGAGCCCACCCTGTGGGCGACCGTTATGCCGAGCGGTTCACCGTGGCCGTTTGGCGGCTACCGGCCGATGGATCAGCACGTGGTGCCGGGTGCCGCGGGCACTGGGTTCATAGCGGTAATCCCCGCCCAACGCCAGTACCCGGCTACGGATGCCGGCGAGCCCCAGGCCGTTGTTGGGCGACGGCTTGCCGGGGTCGGTGTCGCCATCGCCATCATCGGCCAGTTCGAGTTCAATCCAGAGCCAGCGCCCGTCGTGTACTCGATGCACGGACAGTTCGAGTACGAACATGCGCGCACGCGCGTGGCGAACGCAGTTGGTGACCGCTTCCTGGCAGACCCGATAGATTGCGGTGGTGGTGTCTTCATCGAGACCGTCGATATCGCCATGAAAATGGGTGCGGTAATCCAGGCTTGCGTCTTCCGCCAGTTCGCGCAAGGGGCCTTCCGCGAGCGCGCGGCGCAGGCCGTAATTGTCGAGGACCAGTGGCCGCAACTGGCGCAGCGCGCGGTGCAGACTGTCGTGCAGGGCGCGGATCTGCTCGCGCAGCGCATGCAAGGACTGCCGCATCGCCGGTTCATCGCAGCCGCGCTCGGCGAGCGCAGCGCGGGTGGCGACCGCGGTAATGCTTTGGCCCAGTTCGTCGTGCAGTTCAGCCGCCAGCTCGCGCTGACCCTGCTCCTGCAAGCGCGTGAGTTGCTGCGCCATGGTGCGCAGTTCGCCGGCGAGGTCGTGCAGGGTTTCGTTTTTATGCAGCAATTCGCGATTGCGTTGGGCGAGCAACCAATGGCTTTCGCGCAGCGCACTGATCGCGGCGCCCAGCATCAGCGTGCCGATACCGATCGCCACCAGCGACAACTGCATGGCGGGCAGGGCAAGGTCGAGCCCGGCACTGTAGCCGACTTCCAGCATGATGCCGACAAAAGGCAACGCCAATGCCGCTCCCGAACAGCCATGACGAAACGCGAGGTAGAGCAGCGGGGCGAAGCTGAGCATGAAGCCGATCGGCGCCATGCGCGGCGCCATATAGGTCAGGACGGCCGCAGTCGCCAGGACCGGCATCAGGTACGTGGCGATATCGCGCAACGCGGCGCGCTGCGCTGCGCTCGCGATGCCGCGGCGCGCCAGCAACACCAGTGCTGGCGCCAGCATCAGCACCCCGATCAGGTCGCCGAGCATGAACTCGAAGCTGCTGGGAATGAGATCGGTGCGCGATGCAGATTCCGGATGAAAACGTGCCAGCCATGGCGCGAGCAACATCGCGCCGAGCAGGGCGGCGGCGAGCAGGCGTGCCATCACCAGCGGCGCGCTCAGGCCGAGGTCGTGCTGCCTGGGCCGCAGCAGATAAACCGCCAGCGCATAGCACGGCCATGGCAGCAGCACGGTGATCCAGAAGTCGATCTGGCCCGGGTTGTGTCCACGCCACAGGTTCAGCAGCAACAACGTCAGCCATTCGGCCAGCATCAGCCGCAGCCAGAGCCGGCGCGGCAACACCCACAGCAGACCCAGACGCAGGCCGGCGGGCAAATACCACAGGTTGCGCGCCAGCGGCCACAACAGCAGCAAGCCGACACAATAGAGCGCAAGCCATAGCCAGGGCTTGACGGCGATACCCGGCTCGCGTTCTGCTGGTGCGGTGAACTCTGTTTCCGCCACCGATGAATCCCGTTCAGTCATGGCTGATACCGCCGTGGCCTTGTGTGAGGATCATGCCATCGTGCGCGAGGGTTTTCGTCAATTGATCGGCAGCCTCGATGGCTATCGCGTCGAGCGCGAGTTCGGCACGGTGGCCGAGGTGTTGGCCGACGGCGCACTCGATGGTATCGCATTGCTGGTGCTGGACTTGTCGTTGCCCGACGGCAACGGCATGGACGTGCTGGATGCGCTGCACCTGCGCGCGATTGCGCCGCGGGTGCTGGTGCTGTCGATGCACGACGCTCCGGCATTCGTTCACGACGCGCTGGCTCGTGGTGCCGCAGGCTTTTTGAGCAAGCGATCCGCCGCTGACGTGTTGCCCGAAGCCTTGTCGCGAATTGTTCGTGGCGAGCGTTATGTCGAAGACGAAAAACAACTGCCGCTGCGCGAAGATCCGTTGGCCACGCTGACCCCGCGTGAGCACGCGGTACTGCTGCAAACGGTGATGGGGCGGCGTCCAGCCGAGATCGGCGACGCGTTGGGGGTCCATGTCAAGACGGTCTACGCGCATCGTCTGAGCCTGATGACCAAGCTCCATGCCCGCAACCCGATGGATCTGTACCGGATCGCCCGTCAGCACGGGCTGATTTCCTGATCGGCTGATTTCCCGATGGGAGCCGGCAGCCAGGCGCTAGTGCTCATGTCGTGCACGAGACCGTAGGCATTCGACATTCCCGATAACGGCCTGCAGCGCGTTGGACGCTGCGACGGATCGCTCCCGGCTACCCCGTTCAGCCATGGTGGCCTGCGTAGAAAGACGCCATCCGTGGCGGTGAGGGCGGGGGCCCCGGGTCCATGCGACACACCGTGGGTTCCACGCTCCCCAGCACTGTGCCATGCGAGAGACTACCGGTACAAATCCGAATTGGCTATTGGACAAATTCTCGATCTGCCTGAACGCGTCACAGTTTCATGCCAGTTGCCAGACCGGCTATACTTTCGCCATCCAGCGCCAGGTATCTGGCGCCATCGGGGCAAATCCACGACTCTCTAACGGCGGGCCATTGGCCTTACAGGTGCGGCTGTGAACACACAAGATATGGCGTTCTTGAAGAAATTCTCCCTGATCATTGCCGCCTTGGCGTTGCTGACGCTGGTTTTGATCGTGTTCGCGCATTACCTGCACGGCACCGTTCCGCCGGAAGCCAACCCCTTGGCCGAGGCGCGTTTACAAGAACGGATGCAACCGGCGGGCGCAGTGTATGCCGGCGATACCGGTGCCGCGGCGATGGCTGCCGCCGCCGAAGCGGCGCGCACGGCCGCTGGCTCGCAGGTGGCCTATGACGGGACGCTCGATGGTGCAGTCATTTACAACACCCTGTGCAGCGCCTGTCACGGCAGCGGTGTTGCCGGCGCACCCAAGCTCGAAAAAGCCGCGTGGACGGCGCGCGTCGCGCAAGGCACCGACACCCTGTTCACGCACGCCATCGACGGTTTCCAGGGAGCCGCAGGTGTGATGCCGGCCCGCGGCGGCAACCCGGCGTTGAGCGATGAGCAAGTGCGTGCGACCGTTACCTGGATGATCGAAAACCTCAAATAACCCGGTTAGGGATGCTCTGAACAAGCTGTCATTGCGAGGAGCGGAGCGACGTGGCAATCCAGAAATACTCGGAGAATCAAGACGCTGGATTGCTTCGCTACGCTCTCAACTGTAGGAGCCCACCCTGTGGGCGAACTGACCCGGCATGTGCTGAGGCGGCCTCACGGGTAATAGCGCATCACCACATGCCGGGCTTCGGCAAAAAACAGCCAGCGCTCGATGACGGCGCCGAACAATATTGCCGCCGCGGCGCCCGCCAGCACACTGCTGAGCGATACGAGACGGGTGCCGATCAGCAACGCCAGCAAGGGCAGCAACGCGCTCATCACGATCGCGATCAAGCGCAACACCCGCGCGTGTTTGCGCGCCAGCACGAAGCCCATTTCGCGGGTGATGAAACTTTGCTCGGTATGCGGGCGCTCGAACGCACGAACGTCGCTGCCGGCCGGCAGGCCGACGGCACTGGCTCGGTCGACGGGTTGGTCGGTATTGATCGACAGCCAGTAGCTCAGCTTGAGACCCGCCAGTGCGAGCAGGCTGGCGGCGGCGATGTATGACACGGCGATGGACGGCCGCCAGCCGGTCAACGACAGCAGGGTCATCACGATCAGGCCGCCGCTGAGCAGCGCGTAGAGCAGGTAAACCGGCAACACGCGCCAGTCGTGCCAGGCCGGCACGGTGCGCAGCGATGCGTAGATCATCGCCGTGGCGCTCACCGTCGCCAGCGCCATCAGCGCGAGCAAGCCGCCCAGCGCCTGCGCCGGCAACGCCAGTGCGCCGAGCCAGATCAACGCCATCAGACCAAGCGCTGGCGCATAGCTGGTCATGGCCAGCATGCCCTCGCGCGACAGCCACGAACTTTGCCATTGACTCAGCGCCCGCCATGCCCGCGCCGGACGGCCCAGGTGCAGCAGCGAGCTGAACAGGCCGATGCTGACCAGGGCCAGCGCCAGTGCGAACAGGATCAGCGCGAACTCACGGCTCAGCGGCAGCGGCTGCCACGCGTAATGCAGTCCGAGCCAGAACAGCATGCCGTAACCGGCACCGGAGAGCGTGGTGAAAAAGATGACGGAAAATGCGGGCTTCATAGTGCTTTTGAACGAATTGTGTGCGCCACTGCGGTCATCAGCGGCTGAGCACGCGATCGAGCCAGCGCAGCAGCGGCGGTAGTGCGCCGGTGTCGAGCGCTTCGGCCGTGGGCGGCGTGCTGCCCGCACCGCGACGCGGGCGCGGCGGCAGGTATTTGTTGGTCGGCCGGTAGCCGAGCTCAGGCAGCAGATCGACGCCGCCGCGTTCGGCGACCAGCCGCGATACGGCAGAATCGGGATCGCCCAGATCGCCGAAGTGACGCGCCCGAGTCGGGCAGGCCTGCACGCAAGCCGGCACCCGATCGGTTTCATCGAGTTGCGTGTTGTAGATGCGATCCACGCACAGCGTGCATTTCCTGACCACACCGTCCACTTCGGAATATTCGCGCGCGCCGTACGGGCAGGCCCAGGTGCACAGCTTGCAGCCGATGCACTTGTCCTCATCGACCAGCACGATGCCATCCTCGGCGCGCTTGTAACTGGCGCCGGTGGGGCAGACGGTGACGCAGGCCGGTTCGGCACAATGCAGGCAACTGCGCGGGAAGTGCAGGGTGGTCGCCGGCTGCGCGCGCGCGGCATCGGCCGCCACCTCGTAACTGTGCACGCGATTGAGCCAGACGCCGTCGGGCGCCTTGCCGTACGGGTCGGTGTCGCTCAGCGGGCCGCCGCTGCCGCCGGCGTTCCATTGCTTGCACACGACCGCGCAGGCGTGGCAACCGACGCAGGTGTCGAGGTCGATCACCAGGCCGAGCTGGCGTGTGCCGGGTTGTCGGGGTAATGCGGTCATTCAGAACGGGAAAAAGCGTGGAATGAAATAGACCGCCAGCGCCCAGAACAGCAGATTGAGCGGAATGCCGACTTTCATGAAATCGGTGAAGCGGTAGTTGCCGGCGTTGTACACCATGGTGTTGGTCTGATAGCCGATCGGCGTGGCGAAACTGGTCGAAGCCGCAAACAATACCGCAATCAGGAATGGTGTTGGGCTGAGGCCCATCGCCAGCGCGGTGGAATAGGCGATCGGGGTGATCAGCACTGCGGTTGCGTTGTTGCTCATCAGCTCGGTCAGCACCGCGGTCAGCAGGTACACCGCCGCCAGCACCGCCAGCGGGCCGAAATCGCCGACGAAGCCGAGCAGGTGGACGGCGATGAATTGCGCCAAGCCGGATTTCTGCATCGCGATGCCGAGCGGAATCACCCCCGCCAGCAGCATGATCACGCGCCAGTCGATCGATTCGTAGGCGGCGTTGTTGTCGATGCAGCGGGTCGCCACCAGCGCGATGCAGCCGAGGATCGCCGAAGCCACCAATGGCAGCCAGCCGAGCGCGGCAACGGTCATCACCGTCGCCATGATGGCAATGGTCAGCAATGCCTGGCGCGGCATGAACACCCGGTGCTCGCGTGCCGACAGCACCAGCAACGCCGGGTTGCGCCGCAGCGAGGGCAGCTCGTTGCCCGGAGCGCGCAGCAGCAGCACGTCGCCGACACGCAGGCGGACATCGCGCAGCTTGCTGCGCAACACGTCGCCGCGGCGGTGGATCGCCAGGATCGCCGAGCGGTAATGCCAATGGCATTCCGGAGAAACCAGCGTTTGCCCAACCAGCGACGAGCCCGGCGCGATCATCACTTCGGCCATGACCGGGCGCTCGTTGCCGCTGCCGTCGCCAATCCCGATCGGCTGAAAATCCGGCGCGGTCTGCAGCCGGTTCTTGTCGATCAGCGCGCTGATGCGGCTCCAGTCGCCGCGCACGATCAACACATCGCCGCCCTCGATCGTCTCGGCGCGTGGTTGCGCTACCGCGATGTCGTTGCGCAGCAGCTCCAGCACATAGACGCCGTAACGCTCGCCCAGTTTGGCGGCAGTGACGCTCTGCCCGGTCAAGGGCGAAGTCGATGGCACCCGCAGTTCGGTGATGTATTTTCCGAGATGCTCGTTTTCGTCCGGATCGCTGCTGTGCGAATGCGGCAACAGCCAGCGCTGCACCAGCAACATGTAGACGAAGCCGGCGCCGAGCATGATCAGACCGAGCTTGCTGAACTCGAACAGGCCAAAACCGGGATGGCCCAGATTGCGCGCCAGCGAGTTGACCAGCAGGTTGGTCGAGGTGCCGACCAGCGTGCACACCCCGGCCATTTGCGCGGCGTAGGACATCGGGATCAGCAACTGCGAGGCGGGGATGCGGTTGGCCGCGGTGGTCGCAAGCACCACCGGCAGAAACACGGCCACCGCGGCGGTGTTGTTGATGAACGCGGACAACACGCCGACCAGCGTCATGACCAGGATCGTCATCGGCAGCGGCTTGCGTATCCGCGCGATCATGCGGCCCATTGCATGCACCACGCCGCTGGCCGAGAGCCCGCTGCTGAGCACGAACATCGCCGCCACGGTGATGGTGGCCGGGCTGCTGAAGCCCGACACCGCTTCGGCCGGCGTTACCAGTTGCAGCACCAGCACGCTGGCCAGCACCAGCAGCGCCACCACATCGCTGGGCAGCTTCTCGCTGATGAACAAGCCCACGGCGATCACGATCACCGCCAGCGTCAGAAAGGCATCAATCCCCATTCGTCGATCCTGTCAGCGGTTGAATGATCCGCTGCGATAACGCAGCGGTTGCTTGGACGCCGCGGCGAATTGCAACGCGGCGAACTGGGGATGCGATTTGTGATCCGGCGCGTCGACCCGTTGCAGGCTTACGCGCAGGTCGAACCACGCGGCCTGACCGGTCACCGGGTCGGCATTGGCATAGCTGCCGTCGGGCAAGCGGTCGTCGATCAGATGATTGAGCAAAAAGCCCTGCGCGCTTTCCGGCGCGTCGCGATCCAGACGCCAGGCGCCGCGCCGTTTGCCGATCGCGTTCCATGTCCACACCGTGTCGGGCTGGACATTGGCCGCGAGCCGCACCGGCACCACGATCCGGCTGTGCGGCGAGCTCAGCGCCACCCAATCGTTATCGCCAACGCCGAAGCGGGCGGCGGTATCCGGGTGCAGGTACAGATAATTGCGGGTGGCGATCTGGCGCAGCCAGGCGTTCTGCGAGCCCCAGGCGTGGTACATGAACATGGGGCGCTGGGTGATGGCGCTGAGCGGGAATTCGGCAGCGGTCTGGGCGCCCTCGAACGGTTCATACCAGATCGGCAACGGATCGAAATACTGCACCACCCGGGCGCGATGTTCCGGCGGCGGCGTGTGCGCGCCATGGCCCTGCCCGGCGAGGCGGAATTTCTGCAAGGTCTCGCAATACAGTTGCAAGGTGATCGGCTCGGCGCTGGCAATCAGGCCCATGCCCTGTGCCCAGTGCAGGTAATCGCGATTGGCCATCTTGTAGTAGCGGCCCGCGAGCGGCACTTCGGCGCGCCAGAAACCGCCGTTTTCGATGTAGCGCTTGAGCTGGTCGGGGTTGGGCGCGCCCTTGCCGTGCTGGCTGCCATCGCCGCGCCAGCCGGCGAGCAGGCCGACGCCCGGCGCGCGTTCGTGGCGCACGATGTAATCGGCGTAATCGCGGTAGGTCGGCGAGCCGTCCGTGGTCACCATGTTCGGCAGCTTCAGCCGCGCGCCGAGATCCAGCAACACCGACTGAAAACCACGCACTTCGCGCGTGCCGCCGTCGCTTTCCGGCGCCAGCACCGGGTGCCGGATCGCATCGGCGACGCCATCGGCATCGGAGATCGGGCGATCCAGCAGCGAGATCGCGTCGAAGCGTTCGAGGTAGGTCGTGTCCGGCAGCACCAGGTCGGCATAGGCCACCATTTCCGAGGCATAGGCATCGGCGTAGATGATGTGCGGAATGCGGTACTCGCCGCTGGCGTGCTTGTCGGTGAGCCAATGCATGGTCTGCGTGGTGTTCATCGCCGAGTTCCAGCTCATGTTGGCCATGAACAGGAACAGGGTGTCGATCGGGTAGGGGTCGCCGGCCCAGGCATTGCGGATCACGGTATGCATCATGCCGTGCGCGGCCAGCGGATAGGCCCAGGAAAACGCATGGTCGATCCGGCGCGGCTGGCCGTGTTCGTCGACCAGCAGATCCTCCGGGCCGTGAATGAAACCCAGTGGCGCGGTCTCCAGCGAACCATCGGCGCGGCGGTTCTTGCCCGGCCGGTTGGCTGGCGGAATCGGTCGCGGATACGGCGGCTGGTAGCGGAAGCTGCCCGGCGTATCCACCGCGCCCAGCAGCAGTTGCAGCAGGTGCAACGCGCGGCAGGTGTGAAAGCCGTTGGAATGCGCACTGATCCCACGCATCGCGTGCATCGCCACCGGCCGGCCGATCATTTCCGCGTGCTCCACGCCATGCGTGTCGGTCCAGCGGATCGGCAGGCGCAGATTGCTGTCGAACGCCGCCTGCGCCAACTCCTGCGCCAGCCGGCGGATGGTGTCGGCCGGCACCCCGCAGCGCGCGGCCACCGCGTCGGGCGCGTACTGCGGGTCGAGGTAACGCTCAACCACGAGGTGCAATGCGGGCACCGCCAGGCGGCCATCGGGCAGGGTGTATTCGCCGACCACCAGCGGTGCAATGCCGGTGCGATCCGCAGGCACGAACTGTGGCGCACGGCCTTCGCTCCCCTCTCCCACCGGGAGAGGGGTTGGGGGTGAGGGTTCGGGTACTCGTATTGCACACAACTCGCGGCCCTGTTCATCACGCGCAAACAGGCCATCGTCGCTGGCGCCCGGCGCGCGGATCACCAGCCAGTGCGCATTGGTGTAGCGCACCAGATAATCCAGATCGATGCGATCGCAGCGCAGCAGTTCGTGAATCAGCGCAAACGCCAGCAGGCCATCGGTGCCGGGACGAATGCCCACCCATTCATCGGCAATCGCGCCATAACCGGTGCGCACCGGATTGATCGCCACGATCTTGGCGCCGCGTGCCTTGAGCTGGCCCAGGCCGAGCTTGATCGGATTGGAATCGTGGTCCTCGGCCACGCCCCACAGCATCAGGTAGCGGGTGTGCTCCCAGTCGGGTTCGCCGAACTCCCAGAAACTGCCGCCCAGCGTGTACAGCCCGCCGGCAGCCATGTTGACTGAGCAAAACCCGCCGTGCGCGGCGTAATTGACGGTACCGAATTGCTGCGCCCACCAGCCGGTCAATGCCTGGCTCTGGTCACGGCCGGTGAAGAAAGCCAGCTCATCGGGATTGCGTTCGCGGATCGCGCCCAGCCAGCCGGCAGCAATCGACAGCGCCTCGTCCCACTCGATCTCGCGGAACTCGCCGGCGCCGCGTTCACCGACGCGCAGCAGCGGCTTCTTCAGCCGTGCCGGCGAGTAGTGCTGCATGATCCCGGCCGCGCCCTTGGCGCACAGCACACCGCGATTCACCGGGTGCGCCGGATTGCCCTGGATGTAGCGCAGCCGGCCATCCTTCAGCCACACCTTGATGCCACAGCGGCAGGCGCACATGTAGCAGGTGGTGGTCTTCACACTGTCGCCGGGCGAGGGCGACAGATTGAGCGTGGGCTCGGACATCGGGGTTTCATGACCGTCGGGCGCGGGCTCACAGTGTAGTGGCGCACGGCGTTTGCCGCCTAATCACCTTTGTGCCGGCGCCGGTGGCGTGCGGGGCATAAGCGCGTGTGGATAAACCCTGTCACTACGGCGTTCGGCTTCAAGCCCCTCTCTTGAACGCGAGCAAACCCGTATCGGCCCATGCCTTGAAGTCTGACCTCAAGCGCGTGGACTCGCACAAAATCCAAGCGAGCGAGTACCAGGATCTTCCGGAACTGACGGAGACCATGCTCAAACGCGGCACGGTCAAGCGCGCTGGCCGGCCACGTGCAACCAATCCGCGGCGTCAGGTCACGATTTGTCTCCCGGAATCAGTGTTGGCCGCATGGAAGGCCACGGGCCCGGGTTGGCAAACGCGCATGGCTGAGTTGCTTGGGGAACCTCTGAATAAGCCACATCTGGCGTCATTGCGAGCGTAGCGAAGCAATCCAGCGTCTTGATTCTCCAAGTATTTCTGGATTGCCACGTCGCGCCTCAGGGATCGGGGTTCATCGCGCGCAGCCGCAATCCTGTTCGAGGGTAAGACAAGCCCGGTTAGAGGGCTGCCTGATACCCCCGTGACCGATGCCCAGACGAAGTCCATGGCACCCACTTTTTGAGCGTTGTGGTGCCTGAATAAGTGGGTGATGTCCAATATCCAATCTGCTCGAACGCGGCGATCTGAATCTGGTGACGGGGGCGACGTGCCGTTATCGCGGCGCAGGGCGAGACCATGGGGCGGCCGGACGTGATCGGCGTCAGCCTGAGTCGTCAGAACGATGGCAGTGTTTGCGTGCGGATTACCGGCGACGCGGTGATCGCGCGGCGCGTGGCGGTGACCTTTGGCATGCAGCCCGCCCATGACCAAGGCGGCGCAAACGGCATCGTTGCCGATTCATAGCTAATTATTCAATGTATACTCGAAAATAGATATAAACAGGTATAGATTGGTACATATGGACCCGATCAAGAATCCTTTTTCCCCCGGTGCGGGATCGCCACCTCCCGAGTTGGTGGGGCGGGAGCCGGTACTTGAACAGGCTCGTATCCTGTTGGGGCGAACCTTGGCAGGTCGTTCCGAAAAAAGCCTGCTGTTGACCGGCCTGCGCGGGGTTGGCAAAACGGTGCTGCTGAACGAGATTCAACGTATGGCCAGCGCATCGGGTTATCGGACGATCGAAGTCGAAGCCCACGAGGACAAGCACATGGGGCCGCTGCTCGCGCCCAGTCTTCGTCGGCTTCTCTACGATCTGGATCGCCTGGCCGGCGCTGGCGACAAAGTCAAACGCGGGCTTGCGGTGCTGCGCAGCTTCATCTCGGGAATCAAGCTGACCGTCGGTGAAGTGGACATCGGGTTGGACATCGAGCCCGAACGAGGCGTGGCCGACAGCGGCGATCTGGAAATCGACTTGCCGATCCTCTTCATGGCGGTTGCCGAGGCGGCCGCCGAACGCAAAAGCGCCATCGCGCTGCTGATCGATGAAGTGCAGTATTTCAACCAGAAGGAACTGGGTGCGCTGATCATGGCGATGCACAAGGTGCAGCAGCGCCAGTTGCCGCTGGTATTGATTGGTGCCGGCCTGCCCATTTTGCCGGGCCTCGCGGGCGAGTCGAAGTCCTACGCGGAGCGGTTGTTCAGTTTTCCCCCTGTTGGGGCGCTGGCCGAAGCCGATGCGAACAAGGCCTTGCAGGATCCCGCACAAGCGGCTGGCGTCAGCTTCGACACCGCAGCATTGGCAGAGATTTTCAGGATGACTCAGGGCTATCCGTATTTTCTGCAGGAGTGGGGCTACCAGACATGGAATCGCGCGGTGGATAGCCCTATCCGCGTCGATGTGGTGACCGGAGCGACACACGACGTGATCCGCCGCCTGGATGAAAACTTCTTTCGGGTTCGTTTTGACCGCCTGACTCCCAGCGAGAAAAAGTTTCTCCGCGCCATGGCTGAGCTGGGGCCTGAGTCGCACCGCACCGGCGATATCGCCGCCAAGATGTCGGTGCAGGTAAACAGCCTTGGACCGGTGCGCGCCAAGTTGATCAGGAAGGGGATGATCTACAGTCCTGCCCATGGGGAAATGGCGTTTACCGTGCCGTTGTTCGACGAGTTCATGCGGCGCGCGATCCCGGACTTCAATCATTCAGGCCATTGACGGAGTCCCGACGAGGCCACCGCCTGAACAAGTGGGCGACCTGGGCTCCTACCCGTCATCGCGAGGGTCGCAGGCCCGTGGCGATCCAGCGTTGCTGTGCAATCGCTCGTCATTCGCGTCGCCGCTGTGCGGCTCGCTCGGTCAAACAGCGGCGCCTTTCCCCTGCGGCAGCCTGCGATGCTCGCCGCGCTTTACGGCGCGTAGTCGCACTCGGCCCGCGCATCCATGCGCTACATGCCTGCTTTTCCGTTTCATCCTACAGCAGCAAGGCACTACCGATGCGGGCCGCGACGCGGGACGAATGCATCTCCAATGTCGCGCTCGCCCAGCGCCTTGGCATCTCGGAAGGCGCTGTAAGTAGCCTCGTCAACCCGGCCACGCTTCGCGCCTGGATGGCGTGGTGACGGCGTTGACTGCCATGTGCCATGGGTTTTGATCATCGAGGATCAAAGGGCAACGTGATTGCCTCGCGACGAAGCATCTGAGCGAGTCAGACGTCAAACCACGACTTGTGCGAGACGCATACGATGGACAATACGCGTGTCGTCGGGCGTCTCGGCATTCGTCGCCACGATGCTTCGTTCAGGCGCAAAATAGCCGGGCGAGCGGATTGCCGACCGACATGCCGCTCGACCGGAACGGCGACTGCCTCGCCCGCACTGGGCCCCATTCAAGGAGAAACGCATGGTGAGCGCTGCACCCACTGAGCTGAAAAAGCGCGATGTCGTCAAGGTGCGTGTCGCCAGATCCGAGGATGCCGCTGCCATGGCGGCGGTAGCGCGCGCCGCGTACGCAGCATGGCCGGCGGCCAATATCGCCAATGAACGCAATTTCGCGCTGCAGATATCCGCATTTCCCAATGGCCAGTTCGTCGCCGTTTCCGGCGCGTTGGTTGTCGGCTATGCCACCAGCCTGATCGTACAGATCGATGACCACAGCCCTTGGTACAACCACGCCGAGATGACCGGCTTCGGCACCTTCAGCACCCACGACCCGGCCGGCAACTCGCTCTACGGCGCTGACATCGCCGTACACCCGGACTGGCAGGGAAAGGGCGTGGCGCAGTTGCTGTACCAGGCGCGGCGCACGTTGATGAAGCGCCACAACCTCAGTCAGGTCGTCGCCGGCGGGCGCATCCCGGGTTACGCGGCGTATCGCGGCAAATTGACCGCCAAGGAATACGTGCAGAAGGTCGAGGACGGAGAACTGCGAGACGCCGCGCTCAACACCCATTTGCGTGCCGGCTACCGTGTGCAGGGTGTGCATTATGGTTACCTGGAAGATCAGGAAAGCCTGGGCTACGCCACCCATCTGGTGATGCCCAACCCCGATTCGCAACCGCGCAAGCGTCTGATCGCCGGCGCTCCGATCCGTCGCACCGCGCGTCACGTGCGCGTGTGCGCGACCCAGTACGACCAACGCCGCATCGCCAGTTTCGAGGATTTTGCCGAGCAGATCGAATATTTTGCCAGCACCGCGGCCAGCTACGACAGTCATCTGCTGGTGTTCCCCGAGTACGTGACCGCGCAGCTGTTTTCCACCTTCGAACGCGGTATCACGTTGCTCGAGTCGGTGGCGCAACTGGCGGCACTGGAGGAGCGTCTCGATTCCCTGTTCCGCGACATCGCCATGCGCTACGGGCTTTATCTGGCCGGTGGTTCGACGCCAGTGCGCAACAATGGCGGCATGCGCAACAGCGCCCATCTCTACACCCCCAGCGGCGGCATCTACACGCAGGAGAAATTGCACATCACTCCGGCTGAACGCGAGTACTGGGGCATCGCCCCCGGCGAGGGCATTCGCGTCTTCGAGACGCCGATCGGACGCATCGCGATCGTGATCTGCTACGACATCGAGTTCCCCGAACTCACCCGCATGCTGGTCGAACACGGCGTCGACATCCTGTTGTGCCCATTCGCCACCGACGAACGCAAGAGCTACCTGAGGGTGCGCTACTGCGCGCAGGCGCGTGCGGTCGAAAACATGGTGTACGTGGTGCTGTCGGGCAACGTCGGCGGCCTGTCGCGCAGCCCGTCGATGTTCATCAACTTCGGTCAGGCGGCCATCTGTACCCCCAGCGATTTCGCGTTTCCGATGAACGGTGTCGCTGCCGAGGGCATCGTCAACACGCAGACCGTGGTCATTGCCGATCTCGATCTGGGCGCTCTCGATATCCAGCGTCAATCGGCGTCGGTGCGTCCCCTGCTCGACCGCCGCCACGACCTGTACGAATTGCGGACCAAGGTGCCGGTCGAGCATATCGTGGTGGTGTAGCCCGCCAGAAGCAGTGGATGTCCAATGTCGATGCGAATTGATTATTGATGACAACGGTGGCACGTGTCCCGGGCGGCTTATTTTCGACGCCAAAACGGCTGCTCTCGCCAAGAACGCCAAGGGATGCTCTGAACAAGCTGTCATTGCGAGGAGCGAAGCGACGCGGCAATCCAGAAATGTTCGGAAAAACAAAGAACTGGATTGCTTCGCTACGCTCGGGGTAAGCAAAAGAATGAGCGCAGACGACATCGGCAGGCTGGTCGCTGCATACCGTCAATAGCTTCCACCTCGATGCTGATTGATTTCTTGGCGTTCTTGGCGAGAGATGCTTTTCCCGTACCCACACAATTGCCGAGGAGCCAACACTCAAAACCGATACCGCAGGCGCAGGGTCCAACTGCGCGGGCGCTCGGGCAGCACCAGGTTGGAGCCGAACAGGTCCGAGGCGTTGGCGCGGAAGTAGCGCTCGTTGAACAGGTTGTTGATGAAGCCCTGCACTTCGAGCTTGCCGATGCTGACGGAGCTGCCGAGATTGACCACGGTGTAGCCGGGCAGGCGCACCACGCCGGAGAAACCCGAGGGCATCGCGGCCACGTTGGTGACGGTGGCGAACACTTCCAGTGCGTCGGCCGGTTTGACGATGGCGGTAAGGCTGCTGACCCGATCCGGGATGCCGGAGCGCTTGTTGCGGCCGTCGATCAGGCCTGAGACCGTGCCGCCGAAGCTGTTCTCCGCGGCGATGCCGCTGTCTGCGGGATTGAAGAACGCGAACTGACCGCCCGCGGAAATATTGGTATTGATCACGTCCTGCCACACGCTGTTGCCGATCAGGCTGAGCCAGTCGCTGGCCACGTAGCGTGCTTCGAACTCGATGCCCTTGCCGCGGGTGGAGGTGTTGGTGGACAGGTTCTGCGAGCTGAACTGGGTGCGGGTCTGGCGATAGGCCGAGACGGCGGTGAACAGGCGGCCGTCGAGGAAGTTGCCCTTGATCCCGGCTTCGTACAGGCGCGAGGCATTGAGCGCGCCGAGTTCGACATTGGCGAGCGAGACTTCGCCGCCCTGGCCGGTGATCACGGTGCGCTGGGTCGAGGCGGTGACATAAGGCCGGATGGCGTCGGTCAGGTCGTAGCCGAGGCTGGCCGTCCACGACAGGCCGCTGTCGGTATCGCTGGCCTGCTGGCCGGCATCGGCGGCAGCCGCGGTGCTGGCTTGCCGCGATTCGATATCGAGCACGTCGTAGCGCAGGCCGAGCAGCGCATGCCAGCGCTGATACAGGGCGACGTTCGCCAACGCCGCGA
Organism: Gammaproteobacteria bacterium HGW-Gammaproteobacteria-4; assembly: GCA_002839995.1. GTDB lineage: Bacteria > Pseudomonadota > Gammaproteobacteria > Xanthomonadales > Xanthomonadaceae. Next base: position 17,108 of record PGZC01000001.1, read on the forward strand.
GGCCGTAGTCGGTGTAGTCGGTGGTGATGTCGTTGATGAACTGGGCGCTGTCGAACAGGCCGGCGGTTTCGATCCGGTCATTGGCGCTGGGGCCCTGCGACAGGTCGCGGCGGTCGAGAAACTCGAACAGGAAATCCTCGGCCAGCTTGGCGCGGGTATGGCGCAGCGATGGCGAGAACTCGAAATCGGCCTGCACTTCCGGGCTGGCATCCCACTGCCACGCGGCAATCAACTGGTCTTCCAGCACGTAGGTGTCGATCGCCTGCGAGAAGCCGTAGGAGTTTTGCAGCTCGGTATCCAGGCTGTCGAAGAACAGCTTGTTCGTGAGTTGCACGCCGTTGTTCAGCTCGTGATGGAAGTCGAAGTAGGCGGTGAGGGTGTCGGTGGCGAGAAAATCCTCGGGGTCGATCAACACGTCCTTGCGCGAAAGCTGCACTTCGCGAACGCTGGCCGGGCCGAGCGCGAACGCGGCATTGGCTCCGCCTGGCCCGAAGCTGTCGACCGGCCCGGCGGTGGTCAGGCCGGGTGCGAACACGAACGCCGACAAGCCGCCGGCGGCGATGACCTCGGCCTGCGACAGCCGACCGCTGTGGTCGGTGTCCAGATTCAGCAGCGGCGTGCCGGCGAGATAGGTGCCGTTGTCGATCAGATCCTGGCTCAGGCGGTTCCAGCCGGCATTCTGGTTGCCGTGGTAGTTGTGGTATTGCACCCCGAACTCGACCCGGGTGCGCTCGTTGATGTCGCTGTCGAACGCCGCCTGCACAGGTAGTAGCCTACCGGCGTGGCATCGGCATTGAACTTGTAGCCGTACTCGGCTTCGATCACCGCACGATCCCAGGAGCCGGTGGTGAACGACACTTCGCCCACCGGCTGGTCGAGGTAGGCGCCGCTTTCGGCGCGCGCGGATTTGGGCACGAAATTGACGTAGCCGCCGATCTTGGACGGGCCGTGGATCGGCGACGCCGGGCCGCGCACGATGTCGAGGCGATCCGACGCGGCGATGGGCGTGGGGATGTTGCCGGGATTATCGACCCGGCGCACACCGCGAAAATAATTCTCGCCGGGCGTGCCGCGGATATCGATCGATCCGGCGACACCGAAGAACGAACTGGTGAAGGTGCCGGGCGTCAGGGTGGTGATGTCGTTGAGGTCGCGGATATTGAGCAGATCGATCAACTCGGCGCTGACGCTGGTCAGCGCACGCGGGGTGTCCTTGATGCTCATCTCGAAGCCGGTGACCGAACCGGTTTCGCCCTGTTGCAGCAGGTCGCGGCGATCGATGACCTGGCCGGTGACTTCAACGGTGGCGAGGCGCTTGCTGTCGGATTCGGAAGCGGTGTCCTGGGCGAGGGCGGGGCTGGCAAAAGCGAGCGCGCTGGCGATGGCAAGGCCAAGGCGGTGGGGGTGCATGGGCATGAGTTGAGGTTGTTCCAGAGAAGTGTGTGATTGGGTTCGGTCGCCTCGCGACAGCGCTCGCTGCGCGCCATCCTACACGGGCTGCCTGCACCGCCGCTTATTCGCCGTCATCGAGCGCCTGCCGGGTGAAGTCATCGCTGCCACGCGCGACCAGACCGCCGCGGGGATGCAGCATCACCTCATAACGGCCGCCATCGATCAGCGGCAGGTACGCGCCGCTGCCGTAGCGGGTATCGACAAACGGCAGCCATTGCGGGTACTGCTGTTGCAGGGCGATCAGGTCGAGTGCGTTGCGATTGCGCAGTGCGAATACGCTGCGCGCGGCTTCGCGCTCCTGATCGATGTCGCGGTAGCGTCCGGACAGACGTTCCAGACGGTACAGCGGCGGCACCCCGGCCAGCAGCGCCGGCAGTTGCCAGCGCAGCACGCGGGCATCGAGCTGCCACTCGTCGCCCAGCACTTCGAAGCGGCGCGTGTCGCCGTTGGCATCGTGCACCAACACGGCAAAGCGCTGCGGCCCGATCGATGTCGCTTCCAGCGTGGCGACGGGCAGGTCCTGATCCAGACGCAGGTATTGGCGCAGGCTGACGCCGAGCGCAGCGAGCAACAGCGCCAACACCATGCAGATCAGCCCGAGCAGGCGCCGCAACCAGCGCCCGCTCCGGCCAAACAGCAGCACCAGCGCGAACAGGGCAAGCACCAGTCCGGGCAGCAGCAACCAGTTCATCGGATTCATCACAGGCTCCAGTGTAGTGCTTCACGCTCTTGAACTAACTTTTGACGCGACGGCACTACGATTTTCTTCACGGTAGCGTCGTTGCCGGTAGGCTGGTGGTGAGCGCAGCGAACCCCAGCATGCACACAGGCGGTGCAACGGCGCTGGGGTTCGCTGCGCTCACCACCAGCCTACGAATTACAAATCCCTCCGGGAACGCAGCATTACACTGGCATGGCTGCGCGCATCGCGACGCGGGGCGGCATGCGCCGATACCGCGCAGTATACTGGCACGCATGAAAACCACTGCCCGCCTCGCCTGTCTACTGATCGCTCTGGCCCTGCTCGCTGCCTGCGGCAACAAAGGCCCGCTGGTGTTGCCGCCTCCGGACGAGCAGTCCGCCGCGCAATGAGCTATCCAGCCGCCGGCTCGCTGCATTTTTCCAAGATGCACGGTGCCGGCAATGACTTCGTGCTGGTCGATTGCCGCGATGGCCGCGTCGTCGATGCGGCACTGGTGCGCGCGATGGCCGATCGCCATCGCGGCGTCGGTTGCGATCAGTTCATTACCATCGAAACCGCGCACAGTGCCGATGCCGTGGCCGGCTACCGGATCTGGAACAGCGACGGCTCCGCGGCGCAGCAGTGCGGCAACGGGGCGCGTTGCGTCGCCGCTTGGCTGCGCCGCGAGCACCCCGATCTGGCGCCGCACTTCGTGCTCGACAGTCCGGCCGGGGCGGTGGCGGTCGAAACCCTGGGCGGTGGCCACTACGCGTTGCAACTGGGCCGGCCCGAGTTCAGGCCAAAGCAAATCCCGCTGCATGCGGATGCCGAAGCGGCGACGTACACAATGAACGTGGCCGGCGAGACAGTGCGCTTCGGCGCGGTGTCGATGGGCAACCCGCACGCGTTGATCGAATTGCCCGAACTCGACGATGCCAGCGTGCGGCGGCTGGGCCCGGCGTTGCAGGCCCGGCCTGAATTCCCCGAGGGCGTCAATGTCGGTTTCGCCTGTGTGCGCTCGCGTTCGGCGATCGATCTGCGCGTTTACGAGCGTGGTGTCGGCGAAACGCTGGCATGCGGCAGCGGCGCCTGTGCGGCGGTGGCGATACTGGTGCGCGCCGGCCGTGTGGATCGCCGCGTCCGTGTCAGTCTGCCCGGTGGCGATCTGGATATTGAATGGCCCGATGACGCCGCGCCGGTGCGCATGGCCGGGCCGACGGCGTTTGTCTTCGATGGTGAATGGAACGAGGGTTCGTAATGACCGAGCACGCTGAACGCATCAGCCCGAGCGAAGTGGCCGCCTGGCTGCGCCGCCATCCGGATTTTCTGGCGACCTATCCCGACCTTGCATTGACCCTTGCGCCACCGCGGCAGGAGGGCAGCGCGACCTCGCTGGCCAGTTATCAACTCGATGTGCTGCGCGACAAGAATCGCGAACTGAACCGGCGTCTGCATGAGCTGTTCGCTACCGCGCAGGAAAACGAACGGCTGGCAGTGCGCACCCATCAACTTGCCTTGACCCTGATGCGCCAGCGCAGCGCCGCCGATACGGTGCGCGCGATGGTGGCTTGCCTCGGCGAGGATTTTCAGGGCGACCAGGTCAGTGTGGTGTTGTACCACCCGGTGCCTGGATTGGGTAACGAACCGTGGTTGCAGGTGATCGCTGCCGGTGCGGCGGAACTGGCACCGTTCACGCAATTCATGAGCGATGGCGAGCCGCTGTGCGGGCGTCTGCACAGCGACAAGCAGCAACGCCTGTTCGGCGAGAGCCACACGCAGATCCAGTCGAGCGCGCTGATGGCGATTCCCGAGCGCGGCCTGCTGGCGGTGGGTTCGCGCGACGCCAACCGCTTCTTCCCGGGCATGGGCACCCTGTTTTTGCACCTGATGGCGCAGTCGCTGGCGGCCGCGTTGGCGCGCTACGACGGCGAGTGAGCGATGAACACGCCTGCCGCCGGTCAAGCGTTGCAGCCATGTCGCGGCGATCCTCGGTTCGCTTTCTTCGCGGTTTGGTGGGTCGCCCACAGGGTGGGCTCCTACAAAAAAACGGTTGTGCTCACCTGTAGGAGCCCACCCTGTGGGCGACCGAGCGCAGCGAAGGCGTGGCCGGCGAAGCCGGCGTTGCGCAGCAACCGACCGAGCGCAGCGAAGGCGTGGCCGGCGAAGGCGGCGTTGTGCAGCAACCGACTGATGGGCTTATTACGGGTATCGAACATCTGCCATGAGCACCATGCCTGACCTGAGCGCGGCGGTCGCGAACTATCTCGCCCGGTTGCGGGTCGAGCGGCGCTCGTCGGCGCACACGCTGGATGCCTATGGCCGCGACCTGGGCGCGTTGGTGCAGTGGATGGCGCAGCAGGGGCTTGCATCGTGGCCCGCGTTGACGACCGAGGCCCTGCGCACTTTCATCGCCAGCGAGCACCGCCGCGGGCTTAGCGGCAAAAGCCTGCAACGCCGGCTTTCGGCCTGTCGTGGCCTGTTGCGCGATCTGCTGCGGCGCGGCGACATCGCGGCCGACCCCAGCACCGGCCTGCGCGCACCGAAGGCGCCGCGCAAGCTGCCGCAGGTGCTCGATGCCGACGAGATGGCGCGGCTGGTGGAGGTGCCGACCGACGTGCCGCTGGGCTTGCGCGATCGCGCCATGCTGGAACTGTTCTATTCCTCGGGTCTGCGTCTGTCCGAACTGTGCGGCCTGCGCTGGGGCGCGCTCGATCTGGATGAGGGCTTGGTGCGAGTCGATGGCAAGGGCGGGAAAACACGGATCGTGCCGGTCGGCCGCTTTGCGCGCGAGGCGTTGCAGGCTTGGCGTGCGCAATCGACGGTAACCGCCGAGACGCCGATATTCCCCGGCCGTGGCGGCGCACCGATTTCATCGCGCGCGGTGCAGTTGCGCCTGAAGCAGCTCGCGCAGCAGCAGGGCGTGTGGAAACGCATACACCCGCATTTGCTGCGGCACAGCTTCGCCAGCCATGTGCTGGAATCGTCCGGCGATCTGCGCGGTGTGCAGGAGCTGCTGGGCCACGCCGATATCGCCACCACCCAGATTTATACCCATCTGGATTTCCAGCATCTGGCCAAGGTCTATGACGCGGCGCATCCGCGGGCGCGGCGTAAAACCTGAGTGCGTGGTTCTCTTGGGGACCTCTGAACAAGCCCCACAAAACCGTCGTTGCGAACGAAGTGAAGCAATCCATGATCCGATCGGTGCGTCTTGGCGAAGTGGTCGGCGTTCGCCAAGGTGCAGCATGGATTGCCACGGGCCTTGCAGCCCTCGCAATGACGACTTGTTCGGAGGATCTCTTGTGTGGCTGGGCCATCGCCCCCATCAAGCCAGTTCGGGCAAATGGAGCGTAATCATGGCGGAAACCATCCACGCCACCACCATCATCAGCGTGCGGCGCGACGGCCAGGTGGTCGTTGCCGGCGATGGTCAGGTCACCCTCGGCAACACGGTGATGAAGGCCAACGCCTGCAAAGTGCGGCGGCTGGGCCGCGATGGCCGGGTGCTGGCCGGGTTCGCCGGCGCCGCCGCCGATGCGTTCACCCTGTTCGAGTTGTTCGAGGGCAAGCTGGAAAAACACAACGGTCAGTTGGTGCGCGCCGCGGTCGAGCTGGCCAAGGACTGGCGCACCGAACGCCGGCTGGGCAAGCTCGAAGCCCTGCTTGCCGTGGCCGACAGCGAAACCTCGCTGATCGTGTCCGGCAATGGCGATGTGATCGAGCCCGAAGACGGGCTGATCGCGATCGGTTCGGGCGGCCCCTTCGCGCTGTCGGCGGCGCGCGCCCTGCTTGCGCACAGCACACTCGATGCGCGCGGCGTGGCCGAGGAGGCGCTGAAGATCGCTGCGGACATCTGCATCTACACCAACCGCAACATCAGTGTGGAAGTGTTGTGAAGCCGGGGCCTCGGGGCTCGGGATTTCAGGAAAAGCGTAAAGCTCTCGGTCCGCAAAGGACGCAAAAGCGCAAAGGAAGGACAAAGCTCGAGTTTCTGCGCGCACTGTTGTGTTTGTCATCGCACCATCACAACGGTGACGCGGTCCCGGGTTACGGCCCTGCGGGCCTCCAACCCGGGCTACAACTTGGTCGGTCGCTCACAGGGTGAGCTCCTACAAACAAACGGTAGCGCTCACCTGTAGGAGCCCACCCTGTGGGCGAGAGTTATCGCAACGGTACAGTGCGATGAAACGGGAAAGCCATTGTGCAGCACACGCATGTGCGGTCGAGTGCGACAAGGCGCGGTAAAGGACGTTCGCCCGGCGCAAGGCGTTTTCTGCCCTTTTCCGCCCGTGTGAGGGCCTCGCCGGCCGCAGGCTTGAAAGCTTGGCTTTGAAGGTTTTCGGCCACAGGTAGCATTAAGCGATTGCTTCACCGAACTTCAGCAACACATTCAACGACCCCAATCCGGACACCCCATGACCCAACTCACCCCCCGCGAAATCGTCACCGAACTCGACCGCTACATCATCGGCCAGGCCGATGCCAAGCGCGCGGTCGCCATCGCGCTGCGCAACCGCTGGCGGCGCATGCAGCTCGATCCCGTGTTGCGCAATGAAGTCACGCCCAAGAACATCCTGATGATCGGCCCCACCGGCGTCGGCAAAACCGAGATCGCGCGGCGGCTGGCGGCGCTGGCCAACGCGCCGTTCGTGAAGGTGGAGGCGACGCGTTTCACCGAGGTCGGTTATGTCGGCCGCGATGTCGAGCAGATCATCCGCGATCTGGCCGATGCCGCGGTCAAGATGTTCCGCGAACAGGCCAAGGTGCGGGTGCGGGTGCAGGCCGAGGATCGCGCCGAAGAGCGCGTGCTCGATGCGCTGCTGCCACGGCGCAGCGGCTTCGGGTTCGATCCGGGCGCAGCCAGCGCCGAGCCGTCGGCGAGCGACAGCGATACGCGGCAGAAACTGCGCAAGCAATTGCGCGAAGGCAAGCTGGACGAGCGCGAAATCGAGCTCGAACTCGCGGTCAACGTCGGTGTGGACATCATGGCGCCGCCGGGCATGGACGAAATGGCGCAGCAACTCAAGCAGATGTTCCAGGGCATCAGCGGCGGCAAGACGCACAAGCGCTCGCTGCCGGTGCGCTCCGCGTTGCCGCAACTGGTCGAGGAAGAGGCCGGCAAGCTGGTCAACGAAGATGAAATCCGCCAGCTCGCGATCGAGGCGTGCGAGCAGAACGGCATCGTGTTTCTCGATGAGATCGACAAGGTCGCCAAGCGCTCCGAGGGCATGGGCGCCGATGTCAGCCGCGAAGGCGTGCAGCGCGACCTGCTGCCGCTGGTCGAGGGCTCCACCGTGAGCACCAAATACGGCGTGGTGCGTACCGATCACATCCTGTTCATCGCGTCCGGTGCGTTCCACATGGCCAAGCCGTCGGATCTGATTCCGGAATTGCAGGGCCGCTTTCCGATCCGGGTGGAACTGAGCGCGCTGGGCAAGGACGAGTTCGTGCGCATCCTCACCGAGCCCAAGGCGGCGCTGATTCGTCAGTACGAGGCGCTGCTGGCCACCGAGGGCGTGCGCCTGAGTTTCGCCGACGACGCCATCGAGCGGATCGCGGAGATCGCGTTTGTGGTCAACGAGCGGCAGGAGAACATCGGCGCCCGCCGCCTGCACACTGTGCTCGAACGCCTGCTCGAAGGCATCAGCTACGAAGCGCCCGACCGCAGCGACGATGTGATGATCGACCGCGCGTTCGTCGATGCGCAGTTGGGGGCGTTGGTTCAGGATCGCGATCTGAGCCGATATATCCTTTGACACGACAATCGTCCGCCGAGGTTTTGTTCCGATGAAAGCGCAGATCCTGTTTCCGGCCCTGCTGGGCTTGCTGGTCCTCGCCACCCCGGCCCGCGCCGAGACGCCGGTAGCCGATATTCCGCAGCGGGTGCAGGCCTTTATCGCTGCCAGCAATGCGCAGGATGTCGATGCGATGGTGCGGGCCACCGCGCCGGGCCTGCGCTGGATGAGCGTCGCGCACGACAAACTGAACGTCGAGGTGAGCGGGCACGAGGACCTGCGCAGTTGGCTGCACGGCTACTTCAACACCACGCCCGATGCGCGATCCAGCATCGGGCCGATCACCGTGGATGGCCATTTCGCCAGCGTGGTGGAGACCGCCAGTTACACCGATGACGCCGGCGAGCCGGCGCAGCAATCCTCGCTCAGCGTTTACGAGTTCGGTTCCGATGGGCTGATTCGCAACGTGTGGTACTTCCCGGCGCACGCGCTTTGAGTACGCCGCGGCCCACCGACATCATCCTGCACCGTTCCTCGCACACCCTGGAAGTTGCGTTCGACAGCGGCGAGCGCTTCGCGTTGCCGTTCGAATACCTGCGCGTGGAGTCGCCCAGTGCCGAGGTCCAGGGCCATGGCCCCAGCCAGAAGGTGCTGGTTGCCGGCAAGCGCGGCGTTATCATCGATGCCATCGAGCCGGTTGGCCATTACGCCGTGCTGCTGCGTTTTTCCGATGGCCACGCCAGTGGCATTTTCAGTTGGGAAACGCTGTACACCCTGGGTCGCGAGCAGGACAAGCGCTGGTCGGGGTATCTTGCCGCCATCGAAGCGGCAAACCTGTCGCGTGATGCCTGAAGGTGCCATGCCGTGAAACCCCATCAACAGCGTTTTCTTGAATTGGCACTGGCACGCGAGGCGCTGCGCTTTGGCGAGTTCACGCTCAAGTCGGGGCGCAGCAGTCCGTATTTTTTCAACGCCGGGCGTTTCGACAGCGGCGCCGCGCTGGCGACACTGGGCGAATGTTATGCCGATGCGCTCGCGGACAGCGCAATCGCATTCGACGGCCTGTTCGGGCCGGCCTACAAAGGCATCCCGCTGGCCACGGCGCTGGCGCTGGCGCTGGCGGCGCGTGGTCGCGACGTGCCGCTGAGCTTCAACCGCAAGGAGGCCAAGACGCACGGCGAGGGCGGCAGCCTGATCGGGGCACCGCTGCGCGGCCGGATCGTGATCGTCGATGACGTGATCACCGCCGGCACCGCCATTCGTGAATCGGTCGCCATCATTCAGGACGCCGGCGCCGAGGTTGCCGGCATCGTGCTGGCGCTGGATCGGCAGGAGCGCGGCCAGGACGACCGGCGCTCGGCGGCGCAGGAAGTCGCCGACACCTTCGCGATTCCGGTGTGCGCCATCGCCAGCCTGGACGCGCTGTTGCAGTTTGCCGGCGAGCAGCCGCACCTGGCGCTGCAACGTACCCGGCTTTTGCAGTATCGTGAGCATTACGGTTGTAGTGAGTGAGGCCGCCGATGCGCATCTCATGGATCATGGTTTTGCTCGCCGTCGTGCTGGCGGCACCGGCGCTACAGGCGCAAGGCGATCCGGCGCCGAAGCTGTACCGCTGGACCGACAAGGACGGAAAGGAGCATTACACCGACAGCCTGCCGGCCGAGGCGGTCGATGCGGCGCGCGCGGAGTTGAACAAGGCCAGCGGCAGTACGGTGGCGGCGATCGAGCGCGCCCTGACCGATGAGGAGCGCGCGCAACTGGCGCGCGAAGCGGAGACGGCGGCGACGGCGGCCAAACTCGAGGCCGACCGACTGGAAAACGATCGCGCCCTGCTGTCGTCGTATTCCACCGAGAGCGAACTGCAAAAGACCTACAGCGAGCGGCTGATGCTGGTCGATGAGTCGGTGAAGTCGGCGCACGTGGGCATCGACAGCCAACGCGGCAGCCTGACCAGCCTGCTGGCGCACGCCACCGATCGCGAACTCGCCGGGCAGGTGGTCGATGCCCGCACCTTGGCCAACTTGAGCGAAGCGCATCGCCAGTTGGGCGAGCAAAGAGACGTGTTGCAGCGCCGCGAAGCCGAGCGCGACGCCTTGCAGGACGAACTGGATACGCTGTTGGCGCGTTACCGTGAATTGAAAGCCAACCCGCCGCCTGAGTCCGACGCCGCACCGCCGCAGTCGGCAGAGCCCAAGTCCGGCGCCTGATTGCCGAGAAGCCGGGACTGGGGACTGGGGACTGGGGACTCGGGACTCGGGACTCGGGACTCGGGACGTAGCGATTGATGGGTTTCGCTGCGCTCTACCCATCCTACGCTCTACCCTCTCTTACGGATTCGGGACTAAAAGCTTGCGAACTTCTGCTTTTGCTTCTGCGTTGTTGCTCTTGCTTTTCCGAGTCCCCAGTCCCCAGTCCCCAGTCCCGGCTTCTTGGCTTTTCGCTACACATGCCGATAGCGCTCGTACACTTCGGTGATCTGCGGCATCGCGCGCTCGAATGCGGCGATCACTGCGGGGTCGAAGTGCTTGCCTGATTGTTCGCGCAAATAGTCGAGGCCACGCTGCAGCGACCACGCTTCCTTGTACGGTCGCTTCGAGGTCAACGCGTCGAACACGTCGGCCGCCGCAACGATACGCGCGGCCAGCGGGATCTCTCGGCCACGGGTCCCCATGGGGTAGCCGCCGCCGTCGAACCATTCGTGATGGCCTTCGGCGATATCGATGGCGACCTTGAACAGATCGCGCGAGCTTTCCGGCAACTGCCCGGCGCAGGCGCGCAACACACTGCCGCCGATCAGCGGGTGCATCCGCATCTCGGTACGCTCCGCTTCGGACAGTTGCCCGGGCTTGAGCAGGATCGAGTCCGGCACGCCGACTTTGCCGATGTCGTGCATCGCGGCAAAGCGCAACACATCGCGGGCGAAACCGGGCGGCAACGCTTCGCCTGCATCAATCGTATCCATGCACTGCCTGGCGATAGCGTGCGCGTAGTGGCTCATCCGGATCAGGTGGTTGCCGGTTTCCGGGTCGCGGCTTTCGGCCAGTTTGGACAGGCCGTTGACGGCCGCCAACAACAGTTGCTCGGACAGCGCGCTCTTCTCGAAACCGTGCGCAATCACCGGTGCCAGATTGCCGAGCAGCGCCTGGGCATCATGGGAAAACGCGTGTGCGTTGTGCGCCGCCAGCACCAGGGTAAAGCCGGGCCCCGATTCGCTGGGCAGGCTCAGCGCCAGCGTGGTCTGAAAACCGCGGCTGGACAATGCATCGGCCACTGCCGGCAATGCGAAGCTGGCTTCGTGCAGGGCAAAGCGTTTGCCCGATTGCAAATCGGTTTGCTCTGCGACCTCGATGCCCTGGGTCGGCAGTTCCGGGAATTGTTCGCGCAACTGCACGCTGCGCGAGTCGGCGTCGTTGTCGTACAGCCCCAGCCAGTCGGCGGGCAAGAAGGCGCCCAACGCATCGCGGACATCGCGCGCGGTCGCGCGCAGGTCGGCGCCGCGTTGAATGCTGTCGAGCAGGCGCAACACCGCACCCATGCGGGTAGACACGGTATTGATTGCCGTGTTGAGCGCGCCGAGCTCATCGTTCGAGCGATCCGGAATGTGGTGGCCGAAGTAGCCGCGCGCGATCTGCTCGCAACCGTGCTGGGTTGCGCCGACGCGGCGGGTCAACGAGCGGATCAACACGATGACGCCCAGTGCGCTCGCGATCAGAGTCAGCATCACGCCCCACTGGCCGATCAGGCGGGCGTTGCGCTGATGCGACTTGATCACCCGCTGCAGCGACGAACCGACGCCGGAAATGCGACCGGCAAGTGCATTGGATTGCTCGACGATGTGGCGCGCCGCCCATTCGAGGCGGGGTTCGTCGGCATCCGGCCCCAGCGCCTGTTGCAACTGGCTGCGGTAATCGCGCCAGAACGCGCGTAGCGGATCAAAGCGCGGGTCGGTGCCGGTTGCGGATGGCCCCAGCAGCAGCAAGGCCCAAGGCGTCTGTTCGCTGCGGGTACGTTGATCGGCCAGCGACGCCAGCAGGGTCTCGACCTGCTCGACGTCGTCCTTGAGCTGGGCGAAGTAGAGCGTGGTATCGCGAAAATAATCGGGGTAGTCGCGCGGCGCATTGCGCAAATAACGTTCGGCATCGGAATGGTAGCGCGCCACCAGAGTATCGAGGCGGCGCAGGTCAGCCATCAACGACTGGTCGCGCTGGCTCAGTGCCAGGGCCCAGGCGCTGAAACCCAACGCCAGCAACATCAGCACGAACAGACCACCCAGCCCGCCGACCAGCACGATACGCAGGCGATAGCGGCCAAGCCGCGCGACCCGATTGCGAAAGCCGCTCACGCCGAGGCTCCGCCATGACCAATCTGCGGCACAACGGCACGCGCGCCGGCGCGCACAACAAATTCCATCACGTCACCCCCGTAACGTTTGTTCCCCGTTGGCGATATCCATACGGGTGCGTAGCACTATACTCAATCATTGTGCACGGATCGGCACTGGGCGCAAAGGCGGCTACCACGACATGGCAGTTGTGCCGGGTCCCGTTTCGCCAACGCGCGCAAGCCGACGGTCCTTGTGTCGCATCTTGCCGCGTTGACAGTTGTCGGTCGTGTGCTTTTTGCTACTGAAGCTGCCCCCGTCGGCGCAGATTGCCGTACCGGCAGAGGCTCGCGCGGCGACGAATCGGATGCCCTGTCGGTTGGTCGCAAAACGGCATCGTTGCGGGTGGGGCTTGACTCTGGACTATGGTCCAGGGTGCAGAATGGCCCGCACTTCATCGGGAGCGGGCGCCATGTACAGCGGTCAACTGGCCAGACTCGCCGACGTTCCGATCGACGCTGTGCGCAAAGACCTGTTTGCGTTACTGGTCGGAAAAACCGTCACGGAGCAGTGATGCAGCGATCGTCCAAATCCAAATACGTGCCCGCTTTGGGGTTCCACTGGCTTACCCCCTGCTACGATGCAGTAGTCGGCACTACCACGCGGGAGCGCAGTTTCAAACAGGCTCTCATCAAGCAAGCACGTTTCGAGCCGGGGCAGCGGGTGCTTGACCTGGCTTCTGGAACGGGCACCTTGGCAATCTGGATCAAACAACAGCAGCCACAAGCCGAGGTCACAGGGGTTGATGGTGATCCGGCCATCCTGTCCCTTTCGTCTCGCAAGGCACAAAAAGCCCATGTCTCGGTGCAGTTCGACCGCGCGCTGTCCTACAGTCTGCCTTATCCGGCGGCGCACTTTGATCGGGTGGTTTCAAGCTTGTTCTTTCACCACCTTTCATGGGAAAACAAAGAGCGCACAGCGCGGGAACTATTCCGGATTCTCAAGCCAGGAGCACAGTTGCATGTCGCTGACTGGGGGCGCCCCGCCAACGCGTTGATGCGGGGGTTGTTCCTGTTCGTTCAACTTCTCGATGGTTTCAAAAACACGGAGGACAACGTGTCGGGCAAACTCGTCACGCTCTTCGAGTATGCGGGGTTTGTTGAAGTGCTACAGCGGCAAACCTTCGACACCATCCACGGAACAATGGCGCTCTATAGTGCGGTCAAACCTGGCTAACATGGCGCTCGACCTGACTCGCCACGTCGGCAATTCGCACCTCGTACGTGAGCGTTGCGAAAGTGCGCTCGCGTAGCGTTGTGCTATCCTCAAAAACGATGTCTGCCCTGTCCATCATTGCCCGGTTGTTGCTGAGTATGGCGCTGATCGTCAATGGATCGGCGGGCGCGATGGTTGGCGCGCACGCGATGACGGATCATGCTCAACCACAGCCAGCCCGGCACGTGGACGCCAGTGGGGCGGTATCCGGGCACGACGAGAACACGGGTCTGGCTTTCGCCGAGCCGTCGTGCCATCACATGCAGGGCATGGCTGCGCCGGCGGTACCATCCGACACTCCGGCCGCAGTGCCGGGCCATGGCCCGAACCATGCGCCGGATTGCTGTGGGTCTGCGGATTGCCGCAGCGGCTGCGCACAGCATTGCGCGGCCGCCATCGCTGGCACGGTGGTGGTACAAAGCGCGGTCATCCCGCGTGTCGGCCTCATGCTGCCGCTGCCGACCAGCCACGTTTCGCCAACGCTGCCGCACCTGATTCGACCACCGATCTGCTGAACCTCTGCAACGCCTGTCCAGGCGTGCTTTCTCCTGTTCGTGTCCGTTGCGAGGCTTGCCCGCCAACGCGATGCGATGGGGTGTTCGGCCCAGGCCTCGCCTGCTGCCATCGGAATATAGAATACAGAGAGGTGTTTCATGTCGATCCAATCGTCCGGCGTTGCGTCGGATCTGTCGCGTCGCCGTTTTGTCCAGGGATTGGCGGTGGGTGGTGCCGTCGCCGGTATGGGGTGGTGGTCCAGTCCCGCGTGGGCGCTCCTGTCGTCCGCGCAAGCCGAGGTGCTCTCGGGCACCGACTTTCATCTGGTCATTGGCGAGACGCCGGTGAACTTCACCGGCCGTAACCGCACTGCGATCACCGTCAACGGCTCCGTGCCGGCGCCGACCCTGCGCTGGCGCGAGGGCGATACCGTCAATTTGTACGTAGCCAATACCTTGCCGCCCGGCTCGATTCACGGTCGGCACACCTCGATCCACTGGCACGGCATCCTGCTGCCGGCCAACATGGATGGCGTGCCGGGCCTGAGTTTCGATGGTATCGGCCTTGGCGAGACGTGGCATTACCGGTTCCAGGTGCGGCAAAGCGGTACCTACTGGTACCACAGCCACTCCGGTTTCCAGGAACAGGCCGGGCTGTACGGCGCGATCATCATCGACCCGCTGGCGCCCGAGCCCTTCACCCATGACCGCGATTACGTGGTGATGCTGTCGGACTGGACCGATCTGGCGCCTGCGGCGTTGTTCGCACGCCTGAAGAAAATGTCGGATTACGACAATTACTACAAACGAACCGTCGGCGACTTCATTCGCGATGCGCGGCGCGACGGGCTGGCGGCAACGCTGGCCGACCGCAAGATGTGGGGCGGGATGCGCATGACACCGACCGATCTGTCGGACGTCAACGCCCACACCTACACCTACCTGATGAACGGCACCACCGCGCTGGGCAACTGGACCGGCCTGTTTCGTGCTGGCGAAAAGATCCGCCTGCGTTTCATCAATGGCTCGGCAATGAGCTACTTCGATGTGCGCATCCCCGGCTTGAAAATGACCGTGGTCGCCGCCGATGGTCAGTACGTGCATCCGGTGAGCGTGGACGAGTTCCGCATCGCGGTGGCCGAGACCTTCGACGTGATCGTCGAACCCTCGGGCCAGGACGCGTTCACGATCTTCGCCCAGGACATGGGCCGCACCGGCTATGTCAGCGGCACCCTGGCCGTGCGCGAAGGCTTGCGCGCGCCGCTGCCGGCGCTCGACCCGCGCCCGCTCCTGAGCATGGCCGACATGGGCATGGGTGGCATGGATCATGGCGGTATGGGCATGAGCGCCATGGCCGGCACGGATCATGGTGGCATGGACATGAGCGCCATGGCCGGTATGGATCACGGCAGCATGGATAGGGATGCGATGTCCGGCATGCAGACGCACCCGGCGAGCGAAGCGGGCAACCCGCTGGTCGATATGCAGGCGATGACGGTCAGCGCCAAGCTCGACGATCCCGGCATCGGCCTGCGCGACAACGGTCGCAAGGTACTGTGTTATGCCGACCTCAAAAGCCTGTTCGCCGATCCCGATGGCCGCGCGCCGGGCCGCGAGATCGAACTGCACCTGACCGGGCACATGGAGAGGTTCGCCTGGTCGTTCAACGGTCGGAAATTCATGGATGCCGAACCGCTGCGGCTCAACTATGGTGAGCGAATGCGGATCACCCTGGTCAACGACACCATGATGACGCATCCGATTCACTTGCATGGCGTGTGGAGCGATCTGGAGGACGCGCAGGGCAACTTCCAGGTGCGCAAGCACACCATCGACATGCCGCCGGGCAGCAAGCGCAGCTACCGTGTGCGCGCCGATGCGCTCGGCCGCTGGGCCTACCACTGCCACCTGCTGTATCACATGGAAGCGGGGATGATGCGTGAAGTGAGGATCGCGGAATGAGCGCCATGAACGGCTTTACCACGCTGATTCGCGCCGGTCTCGTGAGCGCGGCCATCGCGCTCGTGGCGCCGCCGGCGATCGCTCAGGAGATCGACCACTCCAGGATGCAGATGCCGGCACAAAAGCCGATGCCGAACCCGCCTGCAGAATCGATCGATCACACGGCGATGGATCACACGGGCAAGGATCACGGCATGGGCGCCAAGCCCAGCGCAGTGGCGCAGGCGGTGGACCATTCGACGATGGCAGGCATGATGGCGGCGCCAGACGAACCGCGCACGCCGATTCCGGCGTTGACCGATGCCGACCGCGCGGCCGCGTTCCCCGTGCTCGCGCAGCCGATGGAACATGCGTCGCGGGTTAACCGTTATGTGCTGTTCGATCAGCTCGAATGGCAGGGCGCGAACGGCGGCGCGCAGGCTTGGGACGCCAAGGGCTGGATCGGCACCGACATGGATCGACTCTGGCTGCGGACCGAAGGCGAGCGCGAGGACGGCCGCACCGAATCGGCGTTCGCCGAAGCGTTGTACGGGCGTGCGATCAGCCCGTGGTGGGATCTGCTGATCGGCGTGCGCAACGATTTTCGGCCGGGTCCGGAGCGTACCTGGGCGGCGGTTGGCGTGCAGGGCCTGGCTCCGTACAAGTTCGATATCGAAGCCACCGCCTACATCGGTGAGTCCGGACGCAGCCACGCCCGCATCGAGGCGGAATACGAACTGCTGCTCAGCAACCGGCTGATCCTGCAACCCCAGCTCGAAGCCGAGCTGTACGGCGAGAGCGATCGCCGGCGGCGCCTCGGCGCGGGCTTGAGCAGCGTCGAGCTCGGCGTGAGGCTGCGCTACGAGGTCAGTCGCGAGTTCGCGCCCTACCTCGGTGTGGTCTGGAGCCGCAAATTCGGCGACAGCGCCGATTTTGCTCGCGACGATGGCGAGCGCGTCCAAGACACCCGCCTTGTTGCGGGCATTCGCATCTGGTTCTGAAGGAGACAAACATGCCTTTCATCACTCGAAAAGTCATCTTTACCGGCTTCATTGCGACCATCATCGCCCTCGTTGCTCTGGCGGGTTTCGTCTGGTCCGGCATCTACAACATCGCGGCGGATGAGGCGCACAGCCGTCCGGTTTATGCCGTGCTGGAAACCTTGCGTGAGCGCTCCATCGCGGTACGCGCGGGCGCGCTGCGGGTTCCCGATCTCGGCGATCCCGCTCGCATCCGCCGTGGCGCCGGCAATTACGACGCGATGTGCGTGAGCTGTCATCTTTCGCCCGGCGCGGCGGAAACCGAGTTGAGCGCCGGCCTGTACCCGGCGCCGCCGAATCTGAGCCGGGCAAGCGTTGCTGCGGCCGAGGCGTTCTGGGTCATCAAGCATGGCATCAAAGCCTCCGGTATGCCGGCTTGGGGCAAGCGCATGGATGATGAATTCGTCTGGGATCTTGTCGCATTCGTGCAGCAACTGCCCACGTTCGATTCCGAGCACTACAAGGCGTTGGTTGCCAGTAGCGGCGGTCACGCGCACGGTGGTGGCGAAAGCATCATGCACGGTAGCGAGGACAGCCCGGACGAGCACAATGACGGTGCCGATGAGCACGGCGGCCATGAACACGGCGCCATGCCGGGAGGCGATGAGCAGCAAGGGCACATGCACGATGGCAGCACGGCCGTCGAGCGCACAGCCGCAGGAGAACCAGCCGTCGTCGTGCATCGCCATGCCGATGGCACCGTCGAGTCGCATCCGGCGCCGCAAGCGACACCGGCCGAACACGATCCCGACCAGCAACACGACAACGACCGGCAACACGACCACTGACCCCCATGGAGCGATTACCGATGAAAACCCTCGTGATGTCTCTCGTTTGCGCGTTCGCGCTCGACGGTTCCCCCGCCGCGTATGCACAGACGAAACCGGATACCGCCGCACCTTCGCAGCACGCGCACGCCACTGCTACCGCATCGACGTTTGATGTGCCCGGCATTGCCCGGCCAGCCGTGAGCGTGGTCGACGACTTTGCTCGTGCGCTCGCCGCAGGCGACTTGAACACAGTGGAAACCTTGCTGGATGCCGATGTGTTGATTCTGGAAAGCGGTGGCGCGGAGCGTAGCCGCGAGCAGTATCTCGGCCATCACGCCATCAGCGATGCACGCTTCCTCAAGGGTAGCCAGCGCAAGATCACCTGGCGCAAGGCGCGGATCGCCGGAGATATGGCCTGGGTCGCCAGCGAAAGCGATATTCGCGTCGTCAAGGATGGCAAAGCCTTGGCCCTGCTCAGCACCGAAACCATGGTGCTGCGGCGCGATCCCGCGGGTTGGCGGATCGCCCACATCCACTGGTCGTCACGGCCACACAAAGGCAACGGAGAAACCCCATGAAAACCAACAACACTGCACTGCTTGCGTTTGCTTTGATCACTGCCACCGCGCTCGCCGCGTGCGCCCGCGCCCCGGATACGGCAGCGAGTGCGCCCGGTTCGACGAACGCTCCGATACCTCACGCCACGAGCGCACCAGCGTCAGTGGCGCTCGCAACACCGGCCGAAGCGGCGTTGCCGTTGGTGGTGGTGAGCAAGAACCGCAACTGCGGCTGCTGCGGTCGCTGGGTCGAGCACATGCGCGAAGCGGGTTTTCCGGTCGAAGTCCACGATCTGGACAACATGAGCCCGGTCAAGGAACGGGTCGGCGTGCCGCCGGGCAAGGGCTCGTGCCACACCGCCGAAGTGGCGGGTTACTTTATCGAGGGCCATGTGCCGGCCGAAGACGTGAAGCGCTTGCTCGCCGAGCGGCCCGATGCGAAGGGGCTGGTGTTGCCGGGGATGCCGGCCGGCTCGCCGGGAATGGAGTTGCCGGACGGCGGTAGCGGTCAATCGTATTGGGTTGAACTGGTGGCCAGGGACGGCACCACTACCGCGTTTACCCATCACGGCCACTGACGTGATGGAGAGCGATGCTGCGAAATCGCGACATCGCTCCAGGGCTTGACTCTGGACCTGGGTCCAGGGTCCAGAATGGTCGCCATTGCACAGGAGTGGGCATCATGCACATCGGTCAACTGGCCAGACTCGCCGACGTTCCGATCGACACCGTGCGCTACTACGAGCGCCACGGCATCCTGCCCGCGCCAGCGCGCGAGCGCTCCGGTTACCGTCGCTACGAGTCGCACGACGTAAGCCGTCTGCACTTCGTGCGGCGTGCCAAGGCGCTGGGGTTCACCCTCGGCGAGATCCGCGAGCTGTTGGCCCTTTCCACGCCCCGCCACGGCGACATGGCCGCCATCAAGGCGGCCGCCTGCGACAAACTGGCCGACGTCGAACACCGGCTTGCCGAACTGACCCGCGTTCGCGACGGCCTGCGCGCGCTGGTGGATGCCTGCCCCGGCCATGGCGAGCTGGATCACTGCCCCATTCTCGCTGCACTGTCGAAGGAGCACGCATGATGCCGCACGATCCGCGCTCACACGCTGCACACACCGGCACACACGGTGGGTGTGCCGGGCATCCACCGGCAACCGGCACCACGGTGCGTGATCCCGTCTGCGGCATGGCGGTCGATCCAGCCACGTCGACGCATCGGGCCGAGCACCACGACACGGCGTATTATTTTTGCTCCGCGCGCTGTCGCGAGCGGTTCGTCGCCGAGCCGGCACGTTATCTCTCGGTGCAACCGCAAGCGCCGGCGGCGGCGCCGATCGGAGCGGTGTACATCTGTCCCATGCACCCGCAAATCCGTCAGGATCATCCCGGCACCTGTCCGATCTGCGGCATGGCGCTGGAGCCGGAACTGCCCGGCGCCGAGGACGACGACAACCCCGAGTTGCGAGATTTCAGCCGGCGTTTCCGCTGGACCCTGCCGCTGACCGTGGTGGTGTTGGCGCTGGCGATGTTGGGGCATCGCCTGCCGCTGCTGTCGGTCGAAGCGCGGACCTGGCTCGAATTGGTGTTGAGTACGCCGGTGGTGGTGTGGGCCGGCGCGCCATTCTTCGTGCGCTGCGTCAGCTCGATCCGCAACCGCGCGCCCAACATGTGGACGCTGATCGGCATCGGCGTGGCGGCCGCCTTTGGCTACAGCGTGGTGGCGACGCTGGCGCCGGGACTTTTCCCGGCCTCGTTCCGCGAGCACGGCCGCGTCGGCGTCTACTTCGAAGCGGCGGCGGTGATCGTGTCGCTGACCTTGCTGGGCCAGGTGCTGGAACTCAAGGCGCGCTCGAAGACGTCGGCGGCGATCAAGGCGCTGCTCGGGCTCGCGCCCAAGACCGCGCGCCGCCTGCGCGACGACGGCAGCGAGGAAGACATCGAGCTGAGCCATGTCCACGTGGGCGATCGCCTGCGCGTGCGCCCAGGCGAGAAAGTGCCGGTGGATGGTGTGGTGATCGAGGGCCGCTCGCACGTCGACGAGTCGATGCTGACCGGCGAACCGATTCCGGTTGAGAAGCGCGTTGGCTCGGCGGTGATCGGCGCCGCCCTCAACGGCACCGGCGCGCTGGTGATCCGTGCCGACAAGGTGGGCGCGGCGACGGTGCTGGCGCAGATCGTGCAGATGGTGGCGCAGGCGCAGCGTTCGCGCGCGCCGATGCAGCGCATGGCCGATCAGGTGGCGTACTGGTTCGTGCTGGCGGTGATCACGGCGGCCGTCGCCACCTTCTTCGCCTGGGGCTGGTTCGGACCCGAGCCGGCATGGACCTACGCGGTGCTCAATGCGGTCTCGGTGCTGATCATCGCCTGTCCCTGTGCCCTGGGTCTGGCCACGCCGATGTCGATCATGGTCGCGACCGGGCGCGCCGCGCAGGGCGGCGTATTGTTTCGCGATGCCGAGGCGATCGAGAATCTGCGCAAGATCGATACCCTGATCGTGGACAAGACCGGCACCCTGACCGAGGGTCGTCCGGCGTTTCGTACCATCGTGGCGGCCGATGGCTTCAGCGAGGAGGAGGTGCTGCGCCTCGCCGCCAGCCTCGATCAGGGCAGCGAACACCCGCTCGCCGATGCGATCGTCGCCGAAGCCCGCCGCCGCAAGCTGGCGCTGCAGGCGACGGAAGGGTTCGAGTCGGCCACCGGCATTGGCGTGCGCGGGCGGGTTGCTGGTCGCAAACTCGCGATCGGCAATGCTGAACTGATGCGCGACGTGGGCGTCGATCCCACGCCGATGTCCGCCGAGGCAGAAAACCTGCGTCACGAGGGCGCCAGCGTCATGTTTCTCGCCGTGGATGGGAAACTGGCCGGGCTGATCGCGGTCGCCGATCCGATCAAGGCCTCGACGCCGGAAGCGATCAAGGCGCTGCATGCCGCCGGACTGCGCATCGTGATGGCCACCGGCGACGGCCTGAGCACCGCCAATGCGGTAGCGCGTCAGCTCGGCATCGACGAGGTGCACGGCGAAGTGCGGCCGGCCGACAAGATCGCGCTGGTGCAGCGACTCAAGGCCGAGGGCCGCAAGGTGGCGATGGCCGGCGACGGCATCAACGACGCGCCCGCCCTTGCCGGCGCCGACGTCGGCGTCGCCATGGGCACCGGCACCGACGTGGCGATGTCCAGCGCCCAGGTCACCCTGGTCAAGGGCGACCTGCGCGGCATCGTGCGGGCGCGCGAGATTTCCAGCGCCACCGTCGCCAATATGAAGCAGAACCTCGCCTTCGCGTTTCTCTACAACGCGCTGGGCGTACCGATCGCGGCCGGCGTGCTGTATCCGGTGTTCGGCCTGTTGCTCAGCCCGATGATTGCGGCGCTGGCGATGAGCCTGAGTTCGGTGTCGGTGGTGAGCAATGCGTTGCGGCTGGGGCGCGGCGGGCGGTATTGAATCGCGCGGGCGAACGATTTGACCGCGGTCAAGGCGGATCGGAGACGTTCGCCGCAACATCAGTCCTCGCTTGGAGCTTATCTGCATGGATGATTTGCGTTTGATGCCAATAACCCTTCTTGCGCGAGCAACGCAACGTTCGGCGATATCGTGAAGTAGGTCGGCTCAAGCGCAGCGGAGCCGACGCTGCACTGAATCAGTGACGATGATGGATGTCCGGATAGTGTGGGTGCGAATGGACGAGCGGCAGGTGCCGGTGCTCGTGAGTATGGGGTTCGTGGCCATCCCGAGTAGCGCCGTGTCCGTGCTGGTGGTGTTCGTCATGCACATGGTTGTGAGTATGCTCCAGCAGCTCATGAACGTGTTCATGATCGTGGCGTTCCGTCAGGTGCAACCAGATGCCGAAGCCCATCAATGCACCGGCGGCCACCAGTTGTGGCGTCAACGGCTCGCCGAGCGACAGCGCCAGCACGGCTCCGACGAAAGGTGCGACCGAAAAGTAGGCGCCGGTTCGGGCAGCGCCCAAGTGACGAAGTGCAACAACGAACAGCGCGAGGCTCACACCATAGGCCAGCAGGCCCAGCAGCATGGCCACGGCAGCGTGGTTTGCGCTCGGAACGGATGCACCGAGTTGCCAGGCCAGAAGCAGATTGACGATGCCGGATGACAGTCCCTTGACCGACGCAATCCAGGTCGCGTCGGTCAGAGAGACCTTGCGCGTCAGGTTGTTGTCTATCCCCCACGAGAGACAGGCGCCAAGGACCGCCAACGCTGGCCACAGTCCCGCGAAACGCGCTTCGCCAGGCCAGCTCAGGACTACCGCGCCCGCGACGATCGCAGCCATGCCCAACGCGATACGGCGGTCGAAATTTTCCCTGAACGCAAACCATGCCAGCAACGCGGTGAATACGCCTTCGGCGTTCAGCAGCAGGGATGCGCCCGAAGCGGGCATCGCTGTCAGTCCGAACATCAACAACACAGGGGCCACCACACCGCCGGCCACGATGGCGCTCACCAGCCAGGGAATTTCCACTCCGGGCATCCGGACTGAGGGCGCACGCACCAGTCGGCGATACAGCGCCAAGCCCAGCCCCGACCCCAGGTAGAGCAGGCCCGCGAGTACCCAGGGGCTGACGCTGGCCAGCAGTAGCTTGGCGACTGGGGTTCCGGCGCCAAACAGCATTGCAGCGCCAAGGGCAGCGAGCACCCCTGGATGATGTAGACCGCTTTTCCAGTTCATCCTGCACTCTACTCCTGGCAAGGGCACCTGAACGATCGTCTTGGCCGGCATCGAACGGATAGCAAACCAGTAGAGCGCCCACGCCATCCCTTCCAGCGAACGTGCATTCACGCTTTACCACCCGTCTCGGTGTTGGCGCCGACGCTCCCCGTACGCAGGCCGTTGGCCACCGCCAGCAACTCGGCGCCCTCATGCACGGCAACGGCGAAAGCAACGCCAATCGCGCCTGCCACCGCCAGCGGGATCATCACCGCCAGAATGCCGATCGAGAACACGACGTTCTGCAGGCTGACCCGTCGCGCCTTGCGGGCCAGAGCCAATGCCTCGACGACTTTGCGTAAGTCATCGGCCATCAGCGCAACATCGGCGGCTTCGATCGCGGCGTCGGTGCCCGCTGCGCCCATCGCCATGCCACAGGTCGCGGCGGCCAGCGCAGGGGCGTCGTTGACGCCGTCGCCGACCATCAGCACCGCCCCATGCGCGGCCTGCATGGCACGCACCGCGAGCACCTTGTCGTCTGGCTTGAGTTCCGCGCGCACGTCGTCGATGCCCACTGCTCCAGTACGAAGGCGAGGCCAACGAAGACGCCGGTCACGAGCGCGTTGCGCAGAGCCGGAAATTGCCACCAGGGGCCGGAGAAGCCTTCTTCATGCGCGCCTTTCATGTCGAGTCCCCGGGGCCGCCAATGGGCAGTGCCTGTTCCACCGGTGACACATAGACGTAGCCCGAGATGCCGGACCCAACGCGGGCTTTGGCACGGATGATGGCGGTCGCCGCATCCACCTCCTCGTCGTTGCAGACCAACGACAGCCGCACCTCGGAGATGACAAGGCCCGCCATGTCCGTCGAATAGTCGCGCTCCTCCAGCGGCAGCGGCTTGAGCGTGCCGCGCACGTCCTCCAGCGTGAGGTTGCGAAAGCCCGCATCGGCGAGCGCCTGGATCACGTCCGGCGTGCGCACGTGGTGAATGAAAGCCTTGATCAGTTTCATGCGATGGACTCCCTGGGGGTGACGGCCTCGGGGTCGGGATTGCGTTCCGGGCGCCAAGCCATGCGATACAGGCCCGGCAACACCAGCAATGTGAGCAGGGTGGACGAGAGGATGCCGCCGATGACGACGGTGGCCAGCGGACGCTGCACTTCCGCGCCGGTGCCGGTATTCAGCGCCATCGGCAGAAAGCCGAGCGCGGCGACCAGAGCGACCATCAGGATCGGTCGCAGACGCAGCATCGCACCCTCGCGGATGGCGGCCTTGATGTCGGCGCCCTCCGCGAGCCGGTCGCGGATCGCGGACACCATCACCACGCCGGTCAGCACCGCCACGCCGGACAGCGTGATGAAGCCCACGCCCGCTGTGATGGACAACGGAATGCCGCGCAGCCACAGCGCGATAACGCCGCCGGTCAGCGCCAGCGGCACACCGCTGAACACCAATACCGCGTCCCGGGCGGAGCCGAAGGTCATCAGCAGCAGCGCGAAGATCATCACCAGCGTCATCGGCACCAGCAGGGTTAGACGCTGTGTCGCCGATTGCAGTTGCTCGAAGGTGCCGCCGTAGGCGAGCCAATAGCCCGACGACAACGTGACCTGCGAGGCGATCTGTTGCTGCACCTCGGTTACGAAACCGCCGAGGTCGCGGCCGCGCACGTTGGCCGACACCACCAGACGGCGCTTGCCATTCTCGCGGCTGATCTGGTTGGGGCCGGGTGCAAGCTTGAGATTCGCGACCTCACCCAGCGGCACGAACGCCATCGCGCCCGGTGTTGAACCGCCATCCGTGGGCAGCGGGATGGGCAATCGCTCCAGCGCGGCGAGATCGCCACGCAGGTGTTCCGGCAGGCGCACCACCAGCGCGAAACGCCGATCGCCCTCGAACATCTGACCCGCCTCCTCGCCGCCCACGGCGGCAGCCAGCACGTCCTGCACGTCGGTGATGTTGAGGCCGTAGCGGTAGAGTGCCGCGCGGTTCGGTTCCACCGACAGCACCGGCAGCCCGGCGATCTGTTCGACCTTGACGCCCTCGGCGCCGGAAATCGTGTTCAGTACCTTGGCGATGGCATTACCGGTCGTCAGCAGTTGATCGAGATCGTCTCCGTAGACCTTGATGCCGAGATCCGAGCGCACGCCGGAAATCAACTCGTTGAAGCGCAACTGGATCGGCTGGCTGATCTCGAATGCATTGCCGGGAAAGCTTTCCAAACGCTTCTCGATGTCCTTTGTCACCTCAGCCTTGGTCTTGTCGGGATTGGGCCAGTCCTTGCGCTCCTTGAGCATCACGTAGCCATCCGAGATGTTTGGCGGCATCGGGTCGGTGGCGACTTCGGCCGTTCCGACGCGCGAGAAGTAGGTCTTCACCTCCGGTATTTCCTTGACCGCGCGCTCCAATTGGAACTGCATCTCCAGCGACTGTGTCAGGCTGGTGCCCGGAATGCGCAGCGCCTGCACCGCGATGTCGCCCTCGTCGAGGCTGGGGATGAACTCGGCGCCCATGCGAGAGGCCAGCCAGCCGCAGCCGACGACGAACACGACCGCCGCCACGACGAAGACAGCGCGCAGCCGAAGCGCCGTTTCCAGCACCGGCCCGTAGACGCGCTTGGCGCTGCGTACGACGAGGTTGTCCTTCTCCTCGATCTTGCCGCGCAGGAACAACGCGACGGCGGCCGGTACGAACGTCAGCGATAGCGCCAGCGCCGCCAGTAGCGCCATGATTACAGCCATCGCCATCGGCTGGAACATCTTGCCCTCGACACCGGTCAGCGCCAGCAGCGGCAGGTTCACCAGAATCACCACCAGCACGCTGATCAGGCTGGGGGTGAATACTTCGCGGGTGGCGGTGAACACCGTGTGAAAGCGCTCTTCGAACGTCAGCAAGCGACCGTGATGATGTTGCTGCGCCGCGAGCCGCAGGATGCAGTTCTCGACGATGATAACGGCGCCGTCGACGATCAGACCGAAGTCCAGCGCGCCGAGCGACATCAGGTTGGCGCTGACCTGGGTCTCGACCATGCTGGTCATCAGCATCAGCATGGACAACGGGATCACCAGCGCTGTCAGCAGTGCCGCGCGCACGTTGCCGAGCATCAGCAACAAAACGGCCACCACGAGAATCGCGCCTTCCAGCAGGTTCTTCTGTACGGTGGCGATGGTCTTGTCGACCAGCACGGTGCGGTCGTAGACCGGGTCGGCGGTAACGCCTTCCGGCAGGGTCTTGTTGATCTCCGCCAGCTTGCGGGATACCGCATACGATACCGTGCGGCTATTGGCGCCGAGCAGCATCACCGCGGTGCCGAGCACGGTTTCCGCGCCGTCGCGGGTGGCCGCACCCGTGCGCAGTTGCTTGCCGAAGGCGACCTCAGCGACATCGCGCACCGTGATCGGCACGCCGTCTCGACGCGCGACGATGACGCGCTCGATGGCTGGTATGTCCGTCACCTGACCGGGCGAACGGATCAGGAATTGCTCGCCGTTCTTCTCGATGTAGCCGGCCCCGACGTTGGCATTGTTCTTCTCGATGGCCTGCACGACATCCTCGAAGCTCAGACCGAAGGCCAGCAGCCGCGCCGGATCTGGCGTGATGTGAAACTGCTTCTCGAAGCCGCCAATGGTGTTGACCTCGGTGACGCCGGGCACCAGGCGCAGTTGCGGACGGATCACCCAATCCTGCAAGGTGCGCAGGGCGGTCGCGTCCCAAGGCTCGCCGTTGGCCTGTCGCGCGGTTTCTTTCGCGTGAACCGTGTAGAGAAAGATTTCGCCCAGTCCGGTGGCGATCGGTCCCATCTCGGGCTCGATGCCACCCGGCAACTGACTCTTGGCCTGCTGCAGGCGCTCGTTGATCAGGTTGCGTGCCCAGTAGATGTCGGTACCGTCATGGAAGATCACGGTCACCTGCGACAGGCCGTAGCGCGACAGCGAGCGCGTGTAATCGAGATTGGGAAGGCCCGCGATCGCGACTTCGACCAGGTAGGTGATGCGCTGTTCGACTTCGAGCGGCGAATAGCCGGGCGCGCTGGTGTTGATCTGCACCTGGACGTTGGTGATGTCGGGTACCGCGTCGATGGGCAGGCGTTGGTAGTTCCAAACGCCAAGTGCGGCGACGGCCAGCACCAGGAACAGCACCACCCAGCGGCGAGCGATGGAAAAACGAAGGAGTGCGTCGATCATGGCTCAATCCTCGTGGGCGGCGGAGCCCTTCCCAAGTTCGGCTTTGAGGATGTAGCTGTTGGCGGCGACATAGGTGTCGCCGGCCTTGAGGCCCGACAGCACTTCGGTGAATTCGCCGTCGCTGCGGCCCAACGCGACCTCCTGCGGCGCAAAGCCCTCATCGCCCCGCACGAACACCACACTGCGATCCTCAAGCGTCTGTACGGCCTCATTGCGGACGGCAAGTGGCGCGGCGGCCTCGGTCAACGTCACCTCGGCGGTGACATACAGGCCCGGTGCCCAACGGCGGTCCGGGTTGTCCAGCAGCACACGGGCAGTGAGCGTCTGGTTGGCGGACTGGCCGAAAGGCGCGACGTAAACCACTTTCCCGGTGGCTTCGAGTCCGGCCGCATTACTTTTCACGCGCACCTCCTGGCCGACCCGTACCTTGCCGGCGTCGCGCGGAAACAGCGACAGCTCGACCCAGACTGTGGACAGGTCCGCAACCGTGAACAGCGGCTTGTCGCCGGTCTGCTCGCCGGGATTGGTGTTGCGCGCCGTGACCACGCCGGTGAGCGGCGCAGTGACAGCATAGGTCTGCAGGCTCTCGTTGGCTTCCACCGTCGCAAGCGTCTCGCCCTGCTTCACCGGATCGCCGCTGCGCTTGGTCACGCTGCGCACTGCGCCCGGGAAACGCGCCGCGACCTCGCGCGTACGTTCGGCATTGGGCATGATCGTGCCGTACAGCGGCAGCGTCTCGTGAATCTGTGCGGGCCCGGCCAGCGCAAGTTCGATGCCGCTGGTCTTGATCTGCTCGGGAGTCAGCGCGATATGGCCGCTTGTTTCTTCGTGTTCACCTTCGTGTTCTTGTGCGCGGCCGACCTCGGCCTGGGGCACGGGCATCGCGGGTTTGTCGGCATCGCCACAGGCGGATAGCCAAAGTGGCACCATCAACAACAATAATTTCAGTTTCGGATTCATGGGGTTCTCGTTGGAAGTCGGTGCGAGTTCAGGGAGTGGCCAGCGGGGCATTGGTCAAGCGCTCGATCTCAGCGCGCAGGATGTGGGCGTCGCTTGCCGCCGCGATCAGCGCCTGCTTGACAGCCAGGAACTCGCGCTGCGCGTCCACCAGTTCCAGGTAGCCGTAGCGGCCGCGCTCGTAGGCGTAGCGGGTTTCCTTCAGCGCTTCCTCGGCGCGCGGCTGCATGTCGTCCTTGAGCGTCCGGGCCTCCAGCACCGCCTGCCGGAGCTGTTGCAGCAGTTCGTAGAGCGTGGCGCTGGCCT
Source organism: Gammaproteobacteria bacterium HGW-Gammaproteobacteria-4 (assembly GCA_002839995.1). GTDB lineage: Bacteria > Pseudomonadota > Gammaproteobacteria > Xanthomonadales > Xanthomonadaceae. Next base: position 45,476 of record PGZC01000001.1, read on the forward strand.
TGACCTCGGCGGCGCGGCGCTCGGCGTCCACGCGCTCGAGGTTGGCTTGCGCCTCGGCAACGAAACTTCTTGCGCGCGAACCGCTGAAGAGCGGGATCGACAAGGATGCGACGAACGCGTTGTCTCCGGATTGCTCCAGGCGGCGCACACCGGCGCTCAGGGTCAGGTCGGGCTTGCGCAACGTCGCGGCAAGGCGCAACTCGGCATCGCGCAGGCGCGTCTCGGACGCGAAGCGCAGGAAGTCGGGGTTGGCCTTGAGTCGGCCCAACAACTCGCCGAACTCGCCGGTCGGGGGCAACACGAACAGGTCGCCGCGGACCTCGCCGAAGGGATGGCCGTCGATGACCGGCTGCGATTCGCCCCACATCGCTGCCAACTGCCTGCGGGCGGCGTCCAGCTCGGTGACGGCACGGCGCTGCTCTAGCTGCGCACGGTTCTGAGCGATGCGTGCGCGGCTCAGTTCCACGTGCGGGGACTTGGCGGCGGTGACGCGCCGCTGCGACCCGGCTACGGTCTGCGACGCGAGCTCGCTGCCGCGTTGCGCCAGCCGCTGTCGCTCCTGCGCGGCGGCAACCGTGATGAAGCGGCGCGTGACCTCGGCGAGCACGTCGAGCTGTCGTGCCTGGTTTTCGACCTCGGCCACGCCGAACTGCGCCAGCGCGGCCGATATGCGGTGGGTGCGCTTGTCGCCCAACTCGACGACGCCGGAAAGCGCGAATGTGACCTCTGCAGCATTCAGCCCATGGTTGTCGCCTGTACCAAGAATGTTCTCGGCCTCCACCGATGCTTGCAGAGGCGGGCGCAGGGCCGCTCGGCGCGTGCGCGCATCCTGTGCCCGCAGTTCGAAAGCGAACGCCGTCAGATTCGGATTGCCGGCGAGCGCTGCATTCACCGCCTCGCCCAAGGTCAGCGGCGGCGCCGCATCGGCGGCCTGCGCGGGTGGCGCCAGCAGGGCCACAACCAGATAGCACGCGCCCAGGGCGCGTGCGAGCAAAACCTTCATTGAAATCTCCTATCGATTCCGCCGCACATGTGCGCCGTACATGGACGCACACGTGCCGCGGGCCGGTGGGCATCACGCCTATCGCGCTACGGCTGCATCCCTGCCCATCGCATGGATGCGCAAGAGCGGCTGTGTCAGGGAAGGCGGATGCCTGAATCAAGCCGTCGCGCCGTAAACGGCGCAGACGGGCGAGTGCCTCAGAACGTCAGAGGGAGGCCGGCAGGGGCGGGCCGCGCAAAGGCGGCCACAGGAAGGGAGGCGTTGCGGGAACCGTGCGCGCGGGGAGCGGAACGGCCAACCGGCGCCGGACATGTGGAAATCCGCACAGCACAATGGCTGCAAGCAACGCCAGCGGGGCACTCCACTGGAACTTGCCGGTGGACAGCCGCTCGCCGCTCACAGCGACATCCAAATCGTCGTGCAGCGCATCGATACCGGACCCGGAGTGATGCAGGCCGATGTCGAACACATGAAAGCTGCTCGGACGTTCCTTGCCGTCAAAACACAGATGCAGATGCGCCTCGCCCACGCGACCGAGCAGCAGCGTGACGCAGAGCAGCGTCAGCAACCAAGCCTGTGCGCGGGGATTTCGGAGTACGGGCATCAGTCTATCGGTGCAGGATTTGGTTTCGCTACCATCCGCGCGGCATGGATCGATTCGACGCGAAAGGGGCATGTGAGTTGGACGGCTGGCGATTGTTGCGACAACATGGGTGGTATTCAACAGCCTATAGCGGCTACAGAGTCAAGCCCACCCACCTCCATACCTCTCGTGTCCTTGCAACCGTTCGTTGTATCATGCCATACCCTATAGTTATTCCAATGTTTGGGTGGAGAGATGGCGGCAGGTTTGAAGATCGGGGATATCGCTCTGCGTACGGGCACGCAGGTCGAGACCATCCGCTATTACGAGCGGGAAGGGTTGCTGCCTGCGCCCCCGCGCAGCGAAGGCAACTACCGGCTCTACGACGAGGCGCATGCCGAGCGTCTGACGTTCATCCGCCACTGCCGCTCGCTGGACATGACGCTGGACGAAATCCGCACCCTGCTCAAATTCCGCGACGCACCCGATCAGAACTGTGGCGAGGCCAACGCGCTTCTCGATCGACACATCTGCCATGTTGCAGAACGCATCGACGACTTGCAGCGTCTGGAGAAGCGATTGAAGCAACTGCGGCGCCTGTGCCGGCGCACGCAAGCAACAAAGGACTGCGGAATTCTCAACGAACTGGCACTACCGAACGCCAGGATGGACGTCACCAGGTGTGTGCCCGGGACCCACTCCCAGCGCGGCAAGCGTAGGGCTCGATCACGATGATCGGTGCAACCGTCAATGGCACCGGCATGGCGATGAGCCTGAGTTCGGTGTCGGTGGTGAGCAATGCCTTGCGGCTGGGGCGCGGCGGGCGGTATTGAATCGCGAATCGCGAACGATTTGATTGCGATCAAGAACGCCAGTGCGATTGCAAGGCAGTATGGCGGCGACTGGAGACGGCACATGGCGATGATTACCCCGAAACGCCAACGACGAAGCCACTGCTGGATCGCTTTCTGGGCGGTTTTCGTGCTGCTGCTCAACCAGCAGACGGCAGTAGCGCACGTGTGCATGGACATGGCGCGCACTGCGCCCAGTACCATCGTCCACGCGCATTCCGGCGCGCCGCATGTCACTGCCAGTACCGGCGTCGGTGTCGGTGCCGGTGCCGAAACAGCGATGGCGTGTCCGCACGATGGAACGCCCGCAACGACCGCAACGACCGCTTGCATGGTGCACTGCACCAATTCTGAGGCGGACAGCCAGGTTGCCAAATTGCCCACGATCCCGATGCTCCCCGGCGGCGATTTCTGGCCTTTGAGTGTGCGGATTGAGACCACGATGGTTCCATGCTGTCGTCGCGTCGATGTAACCCGCAAGGCGGACAACCGGCGGCTCTACGAGTTCTGCACGCTGCTGATCTAGGGCTGCTCCGCCACCGATCCCGGTGCGCTGCCCCATCTGATTCGTCCCATCGGGTATCGACGCGTTTCTCGCAGCACGGGTATCTCTGTGCGGAAACGGCACGCCCACCTGTCTGCTTACATTCAACGCCGAGCCAAGTCGCCCGGCGAATAAAGGACAACAACCATGCGTACTCGATTTGCAACCCCGTTGGCGCTTGCCGTTGGCATCGCGGCAGCCCTCGCAACACCCTGGGCATTGGCGGCATCCACGCCGGCCGCCCAGGCGACCGACACCTCCGAACTGGCCGCATTGCGGGCGCAGGTCGCCGAACTCACGCGGCGTCTGGATGAGTTGACGCAGAAAGCAGATACCACGCAGGTCACCGCCCAGGCCGCACAGGACGCCGCGCAGGCGGCGGATCAGCGAACGGCACAACTGGAGCAACAGACGAAAACGTTGGTCGCCACGCAGGCGAGTGCCACCCGCGTTGTCTCGCATCTGGGTGGCTATGGCTTCGCCAACTTCGTCGCTCCACAGAACGGCAACTCGGTTTTCTCGCAAGTGGGCTTCAACCCGATCTTTCACTACAGCTACGACGACAAGGTATTTTTCGAAGGCGAGCTGGAACTGGAGGCCGAGGAGGATGGTTCGACTTCCACCGCGCTCGAGTTCGCCAACATCAACTGGCTGTTCAGCGACAACGCCATGCTGGTCGCCGGCAAGTTCCTTAGCCCACTCGGCAATTTCCGCCAGAACCTGCACCCGGCCTGGATCAACCGCTTCGCCACCATGCCGCTGGGGTTCATGGACGGTGGCGCCGCGCCGATCGCCGATGTCGGCCTGCAACTGCGCGGATCGTTTGTGATGGGAGCGGCTGGGCAACTCAACTACTCCGGATTCGTCACCAATGGGCCGACGCTGGAAGCCGATGGCGACGAACTTGAAGCCATTGCAACCGAGGGCGGCACCGGTAACGCCGACGGCAATTTCACTGTCGGGGGACGGGTCGGCTGGTTGCCCGTGCCGACGCTGGAAATTGCCGGTTCGTATGCCCGTGGGCGGGTCAGCGTGACCTCGATCGACGGACTGGAAGCGGAGGACGAGCCGACCCGCAGCTACCGTTTCTATGGCGCCGATTTGAATTGGCAGCCGGTGAAGGGCCTGGATTTTCGCGCTGAGTATGCACGCCAACGCGCAGGCAGCGCCGAGGCGAGCATTGCACCCGATGCGGCCGTGTGGCGGACCTGGTACACGCAGGCGGCGTACCGTTTCAGCGGCACGCCATGGGAACTGGTCGCGCGTTATGGCGATTTCAAGTCCAACAACGCGATGATGTCGGGTAGCCAGTTCGGTACCGGCCTCAACTACTGGTTGACCGCAAGCACCGTGATCAAGGCAGGCTATGAATTTGCCAATCCTGATTCGCCGATGAGCACGGTAGGCGACCGGTTCATCATGCAACTTGCGCACGGATTCTGAGGAGAACCGACATGAATCGTATTCACACTATCCTGATGCGCGCTTGCGCGGTCGGCCTGATTGCCATGGCAACCCCGTTCGCAACCGCCGCTGCCGCACCCGTGGCCGAACCGGCGCGGCCTGCGAACGACCCGATGACTTTTGCCCGTGGCGCGCAGGTCTGGGCCGACACCTGCAACCGTTGCCACAACTTTCGCGATCCCAAGGAGTTCAGCGACGTGCAGTGGCGTGCAGTCATGTTGCACATGCGCATCCGCGCCAACCTGACCGGCCAGCAATCGCGCGAGATTCTCGGTTTCCTGCAAGGAAGCAATGATCCGGCCGCGGCGATTTTCGCTCCGGCCAAGGCATCGTCGATCGTGGCCACCGCGGTGGCTGGATCAGGCGCTGAACCCGCGGTGTTGTTCAATCAGACCTGCATTGCCTGCCACGGCGCCAACGGCAAGGGTGCGCTGCCCGGCGTTCCGGACTTCACGAGCGCTCAAGGGCCGCTGGCGCGCAAGACCGACGCCCAACTTGCGGCGAGTATCCTCAACGGTTTGCAAACGCCAGGCGCAGCCATGGCAATGCCCGCTCAGGGCGGCAACCCTGCAGTTTCGGAGACGGATGCCGCGGCATTGGTTCGCTACCTGCGCGCGCAGTTTTATCCCGGCACGCCATGAAGCACGGCAACTGCCAATGGCGGCAGGTATGACGTATCGCTTTGCGGCCACGGATGGCCGCATCCCGCCGCAGGATGCCATTCCGCAGCGGTCCCATAGGCCCAACCCAACGAGGTGATGTCATGAATGGTTCAAACAAAAACTCTCGCAGCCTGCAATCGTTTCGCGCACGGGTGCCCGTATTGCCGACGCGGCGCGCTGTGATCGCCGCGCTGGGCGGGCTGTTGCTCGCCAGCAGCGTCAGCGCCGGCCCGGTCTACCATCGCTTGGTGATGCAGGGGCAGGTATTGTCGGTGGACGGCAATTCGCTGGTGGTCTGCATCGGCGACGGCAGTGGCGCCCAGGTCGGTCAGGAGTTGAACCTGGTTCGGCATGTGCGCGACAGCGTTGCGCCCAAGGCCGGCGGCCCAGGTTTCCACCGCGAGTCGATCGGCAAGGTGCGTATCGCCAAAATCTTCGATGCGCATTACGCCAGCGCCGAGGTGGTTCAGGGCGAAGCGAAAGCCAGCGACATGGTGGAGCTGGAAAGCAAGTGACTTGCATTGCCGCCAGCACCCGGATCGCCATGCAGCACCGACTGGTATACTCCGCCCAATGAACCGTCGCTTCCCCAGGCACCTGTTCGCCATCACCGGCCGTCTGCTGCTGGCGGTGGCGCTGGTGTTTTCGACTGGGCCATGGGCGGCGGTTCTGGCCTCGACGCCGGCGGATTGCCCACACATGATGGGCGACATGCCGCACGCTGCTGCCCATGATTGCTGTCCGGATGCCGATGGCGCTGGCGGCATGCCCGACTGCGGCAAGCACGGCTCGCTCTGCACCGGTATCTGCACCGCGGTGTGCGGGCTGGCCGGGTCGTGTACGGTGCCCGCCGCGGTAGCGTTTACCGGCTTGTCCGCGACTGCGATAACACCGCTCCCGCGTTCCGGCGTGCACGCGCCGTCGATGTTCGCCGCGCCGGCATTGCGACCCCCGATTTCCATCTGATTGCCCGATCGCCCCGGCCTTACCTGCGGCCGGTCTTTGATTGCAATGGATGGGAATCACCATGATCTGTACTTTCTTGAGCCGCTGCGCTGGCGCCAGCGCGCTGCCGGGCGCATCGCCGCGTTTCCGTGGCGGTGCGGTCCGTTGCCGTTCGACGGCGGTAAACGTCGTCTTTTTATTGCTTGCCTGGGTAACGATGGGCGCTGCGGCGCAGTCGCCGACCGAGACCGCGCTGCCGATATCCGCGTTGACCTTGCCCGAAGCCCTGCGCATCGCCGTCGACGGCAATCCGGGGCTGATCGAACTGCGCGAGCGCGCGTTGGCCGCGGCAGAGGTGCCGTCGCAGGCCGGTACCTTGCCCGATCCGAAGCTGAACTTCAATGCGCTCAACCTGCCGGTGGACACTTTCAGCCGCAGCCAGGAAGCGATGACCCAGATGCAGTTCGGGGTCAGTCAGAGCTTCCCGTTTCCCGGTACCTTGAGCTTGCGCCGCGAAGCGGCCACGTACGAAGCACAAGCGGCCAGCCTGTCGGTCGACGAGGCCCGGCTGCGGCTGTTGCGCGATGTCAAGAAAGTCTGGTGGGAGTTGGCCTATCTCGACCGGGCGATGGCGATCATTCGCGACAATCTGACCCTGATCGACCAGTTCATCGACATTGCCAACACGAAGTACGGTGTGGGCAAGGGATTGCAACAGGATGTGCTGCTCGGCCAGGTGGAACGTGGCCGTTTGCATGATCGCATGCTGCAACTGCAGGGCATGCGGGGGGTCATGGCCGCACGGCTCAACGCCTTGCTGGCGCGACCACAGAATACGTTGGTGAAGTTGCCTGAGCGGATCGACGAGGCCTTGCCCACGCTGTCCATGCCTGGGCGATTCATCAGCGAAGCCGAACAACGGCGCCCGCTGCTGGCGGTGCTCGAAAACAAGGTCAAGGCGGCAGAAGCGAATCGCGATCTGGCGAAAAAATCGCTGTATCCGAACTTCAGTCTGGGCGCCAATTATGGCCTGCGCAGCGGCCAGAACCCGAATGGCAGCAACCGCGCGGACTTTTTCAGCGTCATGTTGAGCGTGGAAATCCCGCTGTATGCAGGCAGCAAGCAACGGCGTTTGGTCAGCCAGCGCAGCGCCGAGTTGTCGGCACAAAACGATGCGTTGCTCGATACGCGCAATCAGGTCAGTGCCGAAGTCCAGGCCGCCTGGTATGCCTTCCAACAGGCGCAGGAACAAAGCCGGTTGTTTCACGGCGGCATCATTCCGCAGAGCCGGCAGACGGTGGAGTCGATGCTCGCCGGTTACCAGGTCAACAAGGTGGATTTCCTGAATCTGATGCAGTCGCAGATCAGTCTCTACAACTTCGAACAACAGTATTGGCGTGCGCTGGCCCAGGCACGCCAGGCCCTCGCGGATCTGGCCGCCGCTTCAGGACAGGAGTCGATCGAATGAAAACCAAAACCATCCTTGTGGTCGGCCTGGCCGTGCTGATCGGTATCGGCGCCGGCTTCGGGTTCTCGCGCTGGCTGGCGCCGGCCGCACCGACGCAGAGCGACGGCGGCGAACGCAAGCCGCTGTACTACCGTAATCCGATGAACCCGGACGTGACCTCCAAGGTGCCGGCCAAGGACAACATGGGCATGGACTACGTGCCGGTGTACGCCGATGAAGCGGCTGGTGGCGGTGGCGTGGCGGGCAGCGTGCGGGTGGATCCATCGACCGTGCAGAGCTTCGGTGTGCGCACCGCTGAAGCGCGACTTCAGGCAATGACCCGCGATGTCTTTACCGTCGGCCGGGTCGATTACGACGAGAAAAAACTCAGTCGATTCCACCCCAAGGTGGAGGGCTGGATCGAGCGCCAGCCGGTCGATGAAACCGGTTCGGTGGTGGCCCGCGGTACCAACTTGCTGGAACTGTATTCGCCGGTGCTGGTGGTGAGCCAGGAGGAATACCTGTTGGCGCTGCGCAACCGCGATGCATTGGCTGCAAGCCCGTACCCGGAGATTGCGCGCGGGGCCGAGCAGCTCGCGCAAAGCGCCCGGCAGCGGCTGTTGTTGCTCGACCTGCCACGTGCGCAAGTGCAGCGGCTGGAAAAGACCCGGCAGGTCGCGCACGCGGTGCCGATCCAGTCGCCGTTCGACGGCATCGTGGTCAAGGTCGGCGCGCGCGAGGGGATGTACGTGACCCCGCAGACGGAACTGTACGTGCTCGCCGACCTGTCGACCGTATGGGTCTACGCCGACGTCTATGAATACGAAATGCCGTGGGTGGCTGAAGGCGATCTCGCGCAATTGCAGCTAGCCAGCCTGCCCGAGCAGACCTTCGAGGGACGGGTGGACTTCATCTATCCGTATCTGGACAAAGCCACCCGCACCCAGAAGGTACGCCTCGCGTTCGCCAATCCCGGCCGCCTGCTCAAGCCCGAGATGTATGGCGATGTCAGCATCCGCACTGGCCGTCAGGTGGACGCGGTGGTGATTCCGGAGGAGGCGGTGATCCGCTCCGGTCGGCGTGAGCAGGTGTTCGTTCTGCGCTCGCCGGGGCAATACGAACCACGGCCGGTCACGCTCGGGGTCAGCTCCGATGGCATGGTACAGATCACAGGTGGCCTCAAAGCCGGCGAGCAGGTGGTGGTATCCGGGCAGTTCCTGATCGATTCCGAATCCAAACTGCGTGAGGTCTCGGCCAAGATGCAGGAGCCTGCGAACACACCCGAAATGCCCGCCGGTCACGACATGAGTGCGATGGACGACATGGCGGCACCGTCGGAGACGGAGAAGCAACCATGATCGCCGACGTGATTGCGGGTTCACTGCGCAACAAATTGCTGGTGCTGATCTTCACCGGTCTGGCCGTGCTGGCCGGCGTGTGGGCCGTGAAAACCACGCCGCTGGACGCTATCCCCGACCTGTCCGACGTGCAGGTCATCGTTTTCACCGAGTATCCGGGCCAGGCGCCGCAGGTGGTGGAGGATCAGGTCACCTATCCGCTGACTACCGCGATGCTGGCGGTGCCGTTCGCCAAGACGGTGCGCGGCTATTCGTTCTTCGGCCTGTCGTTCGTGTACATCCTGTTCGAGGACGGTACCGACATGTACTGGGCGCGCTCGCGGGTGCTGGAATACCTCAACTTCGTCAGTGGGCAATTGCCGCGCGGGGTCACGCCCAGTCTCGGCCCGGACGCCACTGGTGTCGGCTGGATCTACGAATATGCGCTGGTGGATCGCAGCGGTGGCAGCGATCTGGCGCAACTGCGTTCGATCCAGGACTGGTACTTGCGCTACCAGTTGCAGACCGTGCCCGGTGTTTCCGAGGTGGCTTCGGTCGGCGGTTACGTCAAGCAGTATCAGGTCGAGGTCGACCCGAATGCGCTGGCCGCTTACGGCATTCCGCTGGCCAAGGTAAAGATGGCGATCCAGCGTTCCAACAACGACGTCGGTGGGCGGCTGGTCGAGATGGCCGAAACCGAATACATGGTGCGCGGGCGTGGCTATATCCGCGGCATTGAGGATCTGGAGGTCATACCGATCGGCGTCGGCGACGGCGGTACGCCGATCTACCTGCGCGACGTGGCGCACGTGCAGCTTGGGCCGGAGCTGCGGCGCGGCGCAGCGGAACTTGATGGTGAGGGCGAAGTTGCCGGTGGCGTGGTGATCATGCGCTACGGCGGCGATGCGCTGGCCACCATCGCGGCGGTACGCGTCAAGCTCGACGAATTGCGCGCCGGATTGCCGGCCGGAGTCGAAATCGTACCGGTCTACGACCGTGGTGCTTTGATCGAACGCGCGGTGGACAACCTCAAGGATAAGCTGCTGGAAGAGTTCATCGTGGTCAGCTTGATCTCGATGGCGTTTTTGCTGCATGCGCGCTCGGCGTTGGTCGCCATCCTCACCCTGCCGATTGGCGTGCTGCTGGCATTCCTGGTGATGCGCTGGCAGGGGCTGAGCGCCAACATCATGTCGCTCGGCGGCATCGCCATCGCGGTCGGCGCGATGGTCGACGGCGCCATCGTGATGATCGAAAACGCGCACAAGCATCTGGAGCACGCCGAGCGCGACAAAGGCAGCGTGCTCACCCTCGATGAGCGCTGGGCGGCGATCGGCACGGCTGCCAGGGAAGTGGGGCCGGCCTTGTTCTTCTCATTGCTGATCATCACCGTCTCGTTCTTGCCGGTGTTCACCTTGCAGGCGCAGGAAGGCCGCCTGTTCAGCCCGCTGGCCTTCACCAAGACCTACTCGATGGCCGCCGCGGCGATCCTGTCGGTAACCCTGACCCCGGTGCTGATGGGCTATTTCATTCGCGGGCGGATTCTTCCCGAGGCGAAGAATCCGGTCAACCGCGGCCTGCACTTCATTCACAAGCCGGTGCTGGCCGCCGCCATGCGTTGGCGCAAGCTGACGGTGGGTCTGGCGGCGTTGCTGTTGGCCGCAAGCGTGTGGCCATTGCAGCATATCGGCAGCGAATTCATGCCGCCGATCGACGAAGGCGACATCTTGTACATGCCGTCGGCATTTCCGGGGATTTCCATTACCAAGGCCAAGCAGTTGCTGCAGCAAACCGACAAGATGCTGATGACCTTCCCCGAGGTCGAGCGGGTGTTCGGCAAAGCCGGGCGGGCGCGGACCGCGACCGATCCCGCACCGCTGGCGATGTTCGAGACGGTGGTCAAACTCAAGGCGAAAGATCAATGGCCCGATGCGAGCAAGACCACCCGCGAGCTGATGGACGAAATGGACCGGGCGATCCACATTCCCGGCGTCGCCAATGCGTGGACCATGCCGATCAAGACCCGTATCGACATGCTTTCCACCGGCATCAAGACCCCGATCGGTATCAAGGTTTCGGGTCCCGATCTGTCCGAGCTGGCACGCATCGGTCGCGACATCGAGGTGGCGATGAAACAGTTGCCGGAAACCCTGTCGGCCTTCGCTGATCGTGCCGTCGGCGGCTACTACCTCGACTTCGACATCCGGCGCGAAGACGCCGCCCGCTATGGCCTGACTGTTGGCGACGTGCAGGACGCGATCCAGTCGGCCATCGGCGGCATGAATGTCACTGAAACGGTGGAAGGGCTCGAACGCTACCCGGTGAATGTGCGTTATCCGCGCGAACTCAGGGATAATCTCGACGCCTTGAAACGGGTGCTGGTGGCAACGCCGACCGGCACCCAGGTTCCGTTGCAACTGGTCGCCGACCTGGAACTGCGCCGTGGTCCGCCCTCGATCAAGAGCGAGGATGCGCGCCCGAACGCCTGGATCTATGTCGATCTGAAAACCTCCGACATCGGTGGTTTTGTGGCCAAGGCGAAGCAGGTGATTGCTGAACAGGTCTCGCTGCCGTCGGGCTACAGCATCATCTGGTCCGGGCAGTTCGAATACATGCAGCGCGCCATCGAACGCCTCAAGCTGGTGGTGCCGCTGACGCTGGCGATCATCTTCCTGTTGCTGTACTTCAATTTCCGTAACGTCACCGCGCCCCTGGTGGTGATGCTGTCGATCCCGTTTGCGCTGATCGGCGGCATCTGGCTGCAATACGCGTTTGGATTCAACATGTCGGTGGCGGTGGCGGTGGGTTATATCGCGCTGGCTGGCGTTTCAGCCGAGATCGGCGTGTTGGTGTTGACCTTCATCGACCAGGAAGTGCTGCGGGTACGGCAAGCCTCGGGCAAGCCGCTGGGCCTGGACGAAATCCTGCTGGCCGCCCAGCGCGGCACCGCCGAGCGCGTGCGCCCGATCGTGATGACCGCCGCCGCCATCACCATCGGCCTGCTGCCGATTTTCTGGGGGCACGGCACCGGCTCGGAAACCATGCAGCGCATCGCGGTCCCAATGGTCGGCGGTATGGTCAGCGCGACTGTGCTCAGTCTGGTGGTGTTGCCGGTGATCTACGCCATCGTGCTGCGGGTGCAACACCGGCACGCGAAGCGTGCGTCATGAATCACGCACAACCGCGTGCAGGTGCTGGGCACCCGTGGCATGGGCATTGCGTGAGTTGGACGCCGATCATTCCTTGGGAGAGTCGCAATGAGTACCGAACCACCAGCAACGTAGCGCTGTTGAATCCGCCCGGCGCCACAACCGAAGTGCAGGTGGCGGCCCGGATGAGGGACGAATCGCCCAGCCTTTACCAGTAACGAAAACCCAACGAGGAACTCCGATGAAAAACCAAAATGCTCTGTTGATCGTGTTCGCGCTGGCCTCGGCCACCGCGCTCGCTGCCTGCGCCCAGGAACCGGATACGGCGGCACGCAAGACGCCCGCGACGATGCCTGCGATGGCACTCGAAACCGAAACCTCTGCCGCGGCGGCGCTACCGCTGGTGGTGGTGAGCAAGAGCCCGTCGTGCGGTTGCTGCGGCCGCTGGGTCGAACACATGCGTGCAGCCGGCTTCGAGCTCGAAGTCCACAACATGGACAACATGAGTCCGGTCAAGGAACGCGTCGGCGTGCCGCCGGGCAAGGGGTCATGCCACACCGCCGAAGTGGCGGGTTACTTCATCGAGGGACACGTGCCTGCGGAAGATGTGAAGCGTCTGCTCGCCGAGCGGCCTGATGCCAGGGGTTTGGTCGTGGCAGGGATGGTGATGGGTTCGCCGGGCATGGAGATGCCCGGCGGTCGCGTACAGCCGTACAGGGTCGAGTTGGTCGCCAAGGACGGATCGACCACGGTTTACGCCCGTCATGGCGACTGAGCCGAGCGAGCGCCCGCGATGAGACGCTGATCGACGACGACATGATCGCGGCCATCGTGTTGGGAGGGAAGTTCGTTTGCGTTCCCTTTGGGGCAAGGATGCAGTGGCCAATTCCGCGCCCTGTCAAACCTGCCGAACAGGATGTCGGCGGATGGCCACATAGTCTCTCAACTGAGGAGATCGTCATGCTGAATCTTCGACTGACAACTTGGACATCCGCCCTGTTTACCACCGTGAGCTACCTCTTCTGCGTAATCTACGGCTTGCTGACACCGCCTAGTGTGCATATGCACCAGTTGCTGGAGATGGTGCTTCCCGCGTTCCAATGGATCAGCGTCGGCAGCTTCTTGCTTGGGCTGGTCGAGAGCTTGCTGTGGGGCGTCTATCTCGGCGGCGGATTTGGGTTGATCTACAACGCGCTGTATCGCCGGCTGGAGGCAAGAGACGTTCAATGAGTCGGATGTGACAGAGGTTCCTGTTTGTTGCGGCGGCGGTTACGGCAGCGGCGGGGTCTGCGGTGATCCGGGCTGGTCGAGCATCAGGCTTGCCCGCAATTGCCGCGCGATCGCGGGCAGTTCGATCAGCGGCACGATCGGCGACGGCGCGGCATCGTCGCGCTCGCTGTGGATGCGCCCGCGCGCCTGCAAGGCCCGCAAAAAACGGGCGTGGCGGCCACGCGCCAGCGCCATACTCGGCACCCACACCGGCACTTCGGTGGCGCAGGCTTCGGAGATCATGTTGACCGAGTCGGGCGAGACGACGATCCGGTCGGCCCAGGCGAGCAGGCCGGGGTAGGGGTTTTCGCCATCGCCTTCGCCGAGCCAGCGCAGACCGGGCGTCGCCGGGAACAGGGTTTGCGCGGCGGCGCGCAGCCACGCCGGGGTGCGCCGCGATGCGCTCACCAGCACGCTGCCATCGCTCGCCCGCAGGCGTTCGAGCAAGGCCAGCACGCCTCGCCACCACTCCGCATCGAGCGCGACCGTGGCGATCGGCCCGCCAAGCAACACCGCAGTGCGTGGGCCGGGCAGCGCGCCCAGATCGGGATGGGCGCGGCGCGCTGCTGCCAGCCACGTGGTGTCCACCGGATGCAGACTGCATAGCGGCGAAATCACGTTGCGGCCGGCCAGCGCGTCGTGCGCGGGCGCGATCACCGCGTCCCAATGGCGGCTGTCGATACGCGGATCGAGAATCTGCACCGCTTTGGCGCCGGCAGCGCGCAGCAGGCGGCTGGCGAGCGCGCCCTGGCGGCCGCAGCCGATGGCGAGCATCGGCGGGCGTGCGAGTGCGTGCGCAAACGCGCTGCCGAATGCGTGTTGCGCCCGTGGCAGGCAGCGCGGCGCGAGCCAGCGCCAGGGCGCTGCACTGTGCAGATCCCATTGCCGCGGCGTCGCGAAGCCCATGGCCTGCGCCAAGGCCATGGCCTGCCGCACGTTGCCGGCAGCGCCATCGGTAACGATCCAGCATTCGCTCATGCGCGCAGTGTAGCTGGCATCCCGCGCTCGGCGCCTGTCGCGTTGTCGCGCACCGCGGCCTCTTTGTCGCGCACAGGGTGTGCTCCTACAGACGCATCGTGATGCACCCCTGTAGGAGCCCACCCTGTGGGCGATCTGCCAAAGTGATCCGTTTTACGGGCTGGATGGATCAGTCCGTTTCATCGATGGCTACTCGCGCCATGCGCGTGGTGCATTAGACTGCGGCCTGTCGTGAACCGCGAAGGAGCATTCGATGCACGCACCGATCAATGAACAAGCTTTGGCTCAGCTGTTCGCCGAAGCCCGCACCCACAACGCCTGGCAGCCGCGCGAAGTCAGTGACGCGCAATTGCAGGCGATTTATGGCGCAATGAAATGGGCGCCGACCAGCGCCAATTGTTCGCCGGCGCGGATCGTGTTCGTCAAATCCGCCGAGGCCAAGCAAAAACTGGCGCCCGCCCTGGCCGAAGGCAATCTCGCCAAGACGCTGGCGGCGCCGGTCACCGCCATCGTCGGCAGCGATCACGCCTTCCACGAAAAGCTGCCGTACCTGTTTCCGCATGCCGATGCCAAGAGCTGGTTCGAGGGCAATCAAGCGCTGATCGATACCACGGCATTCCGCAATGCCACCTTGCAGGGCGCCTACCTGATGCTGGCGGCGCGCGCGCTGGGTCTGGATTGCGGCCCGATGTCGGGATTCGACAACGCCCAGGTCGATGCCGCATTTTTCGCCGGTAGCAGTGTGCGTTCCAATTTCCTGATCAATCTTGGTTACGGCGATCCGTCGGTGCTGTTTCCGCGCTCGCCGCGACTGAGTTTTGCCGAAGCCTGCCAGATCGTTTGAATCAATGCGCACCCACCACGTGTACAAGGAGACAATCATGACCATTCGCCGTATTGCCGCATTGCTGCTCGCCGCCACCTTCGCCAGCCCGGTTTTCGCCGCGCCGCAGGCGTACCAGTTCGACAAAGCCCACACCAACATCATTTTCTTCATCAGCCATCTCGGCTTTTCCAACATGGAAGGCGAGTTCAAGAAGTTCGATGGCACGCTGAACTTCGATCCGGAAAACATCGCCGCTTCGTCGGTCCAGGTCAGCATTCAGGTCGATGGCGTGGCGACCGATGTACCGGCGCTCGATGAGCACCTGCAGAAAGCGGAGTTCTTCAATGCCGCGCAGTTTCCAAGCATGGATTTCGCCAGCACTGCGGTGACCGTGGCCGGCGACAATCGGCTCAAGGTAACCGGCAATCTCACCCTGCTCGGCGTCACCAAGCCGGTAACCATGGATGTGATCCTCAACAAGGCCGGCCCGCACCCGTTCTCGAAGGCACCGGCCGCCGGTTTCAGCGCCACCACCACGATCAAGCGTTCGGACTTCGGCATGTCCGCGATGCTCGGCATGCTCGGCGATGAGGTGTCGATCCGGATCGAGACCGAGGCGCAGGTCGCCGTCGCCAAGTAAACCGGTCGTTGTCGCGCGCGGTACCGGCGAGCGTGCCGGTGCCGCACCGGCAGCGCTACAATGGCGGCCCCGGATCGTGAAACTGGCTGCCCCATGCCCAACACCGCCCACGCATCACCGCAAGCCGCCAACGCCGAACGCAAGTACACGGTATCGCGCAAGGATCTGCCGTTGAGCTGTCCGACGCCCGCGATGAGCCTGTGGAACTCGCATCCGCGCGTGTACCTGCCGGTCGAAGCCACTGGCAAGGCAACGTGCCCGTACTGCGGTGCCCAGTACGAACTGATCGATTGACGTGTCGTTGTGATGGGTTTCGGTCGCTTCGCGGCAGCGTTCGTTGTGCGAACTACGCCTTCGCTGCGCTCGGTCGCTACGCTCTACCCATCCTGCGGGCGGGCTGAACGCGCATGCGACCGCTCACCGTAGTGCAATTGCTGCCGGCGCTGGAAGCCGGTGGCGTCGAGCGCTCGACGCTGGAAATTGCGGCGGCGTTGCGCGCGCGTGGGCATCGCGCAGTGGTGATTTCGGCCGGTGGCCGGATGTTGCCCGAGTTGCTGGCATTGGGCGCCGAGCACATCGATCTGGATGTCGGGCGCAAATCGCTGCGCAGTCTGCGTCTGATCGCGCCGCTGCGCGAGCAGTTGCAACGCATCGCGCCGGACATCGTGCACGTGCGCTCGCGCTTGCCGGCCTGGCTGCTGCATTTCGCACTGCGTGGTTATGTCGGCACGCGACCGCGCCGCGTCAGCACCGTGCACGGGCTCAATTCGCCCAACCATTACAGCCGCATCATGACTCGGGCCGAGCGCATCGTCTGCGTGTCGCAGACGGTGCGCGATCATGTGTTGCACTATTACCCGCGCACCGATCCGAGCCGATTGCAGGTGATCGAGCGCGGCATCGACCCAGCGGATTATCCGCGCGGGTTCAGACCATCGCCGCAGTGGCGACAGGCGTTCGCCGACGCCTACCCGGAATTGCAGGGCGGTCGCCTGCTGCTGCTGCCCGGGCGCGGCACCCGGCTCAAGGGGCATCGCGAGGCCATCATGCTGCTCGCGGCGCTGCGTGACAGCGGCGAGGATGCGCGCTTGATGTTGGTCGGCGCGCAACAGGCCGGACGCGAATCCTATGTCGCCGAACTGTGGGCATTGGCGGAACGGCTGGGGGTTGCTGGCGAGCTGGCGATCACGCCGCAGCGCAGCGATCTGCGCGAGCTGTACGCGATCAGTGCGCTGGTGCTGCAATTATCGAACAAGCCCGAATCGTTCGGCCGCACCGTGCTCGAAGCGCTGTCGATCGGCTGCCCGGTGCTGGGTTGGGCGCACGGCGGTGTCGGCGAGTTGCTGCATCATTTGTATCCGGTGGGCGCGGTGCAGTTGGGCGATGTCAACGCGCTGCTGCGTTCGGCCCTGCAATTGCTCGACTTGCAACCGCCGGTACCGGAACAGATTCCGTTCACGCTGGCTGCGATGCAGTCGGCCACCATTGCCTTGTATGAACAGCTTGCCGCCTGATGCCGCCTCGATGCGCGCACCCTACGGCGCGCGTGCCGCCGCCTGGGCGCTGATCGCGTTTGTCGGATTGTGGCCAAAGTACGGCGTTTCCGAACTGATCGCTTTGCTTGCCGGTGTTGCTGCCCTGTGGGCGGCGGCCAACGGCTGCGTGCGTCTGAAGCGCGCGCAATGGTCGATGCTGGCGTTGGTGTTTTTCAGCTTCTGGTTGCCGGAACTGGTATCGGCACCCGATGCGCTGGCGCGCGATGAAGCGTGGCGCGAAGTGGCGCTGGATCTGCGCTACGCACCGTTCCTGATGCTCGTCATTCTGGCCGCCGGCAGCGCGCCGAGCCGCATTGTGCTGTACCGCGGCCTGGGTGCGATTGCGGCATTGTGGCTGCTCGATGGCCTGGTGCAGGCCGCCACCGGATGGAGCATTGGCGGGCCGGCTGAAACGGAGCGACTGAGCGGCATTTTTGGCGCCGACAACCTCAAGCTGGGCTGGGTGCTGGCGGTGCTGTCGCCGTTTGTATTGCAGTTGGCCGCCGATCGAGGTCGCGGCGTCTGGCTATTGGCGGCGGCGGTGTTGAGCCTGATCGTGTTGCTGGCCGGCGCGCGCGCGGCCTGGCTGGCGCTGGCGCTGGTGCTGGCCGTCTCGGCCTGGATGCAGTTTGGCGGGCGCAAACGGGTGTTGTTGGCGACTGCCGTGCTGGCACTGGCTGTACTGGCGCTGGCCTATATCGGATCGGAGCGGTTCGGGCAGCGGATCGAGCGCACCGCCGCCGTACTCTCCGGCGACAGCGAAGGTCTGGATGTTGCCTTGTCGTATCGCTTGCCGATCTGGCGTGCCGCTGGCCGGATGATCGCCGCGCATCCGCTCAACGGGATCGGTGTGCGCGGATTTCGCGAGGCCTATCCGCAATTCGTGGCCGACGACGATCACTGGTTGCAGGGCAACAATCGCGGTGCATTTCACGCCCATCAATGGTTGCTGGAAGTGTTGGCGGAAACCGGCGTATTGGGTCTGGCCTGCTGGTTGACCGGCCTTGGCCTGCTGTACGGCCGTTGGCGACGCGCGAGCGCGGCGATGCGTGAGCAGGCGCGTGTGCCGGCGCTGGCGGTGCTGGCGGCGTTGTTTCCGCTCAACACCCATCTCGCCCTGTATTCGACATTCTGGAGCGGTGTGCTGCTGTTGTTGCTCGGCCTGTTGGCCGGCGTGTTGGCAGCCGAGGAAGCGGAGCCGCGCACATGACCCGCCAGCCGATTTCAGCGGTGGTCACCACGCTCGACAACGCCGGCACGCTGCAAGCCTGTCTCGCCAGCCTGGCGTTCTGCGACGAAATCGTCGTGCTCGATTCGGGCTCCAGCGACGACACGGCATCGATCGCGCAGCATTTCGGTGTGCGCTGGCAGGTGCAGGCGTTTCAGGGTTATGGGCCGCAAAAGCAAGCGGCGGTGAATCTGGCGCAGCACGACTGGGTGTTGTTGCTCGATGCCGATGAGCAACTCACGGCGCTGGGGCGCGAGCGGATCGAGCGGGAACTGGTCGCGCCGCGGGCGGTGGGTTACCGTTTGCCGCGCCAGGAATGGCTGTTCTGGCGCTGGGTGCATCCGTGGTCTCGGGCGAACTGGCATCTGCGCTTGTTCCGGCGCAGTCTCGGTGGTCTGAATGATGTGCCGGTGCATGCGGCACCCGAAGTGCGCGGGCGGGTCATCGATCTGCCGGCCCCGTTTCGTCACTTTGGTGAAGCCGATATCGCCATGCGCGCCGAGAAAGTGAACCGTTATTCCAGCGGCATGGTGGCGCACAAACGCTCGCGCCCGGTTCGCTTGCTGGGCCTGCGCATGCTGATCCAGCCGAGTCTGGCGTTTTTCAAGCTGTATGTGCTCAAACGCTATTTTCTCAATGGCTGGGCCGGCTTCATCGCCGCCCGGCTGCAAGCGCATTACACGTTTCTGAAATACAGCAAGGTATATGAGGCGCAGCGCCGCGATCAATAAAGCGAAGGCTCGGCGGGCGGACGACGCTTGAAACGCTGGTGAATCCACAGGTACTGCGCCGGTGCGGCGCGCACCATGGCCTCGATCGCGGCATTGACGCGCGTGGTGTCGGTCAGTGGGTCGGCCGAGGGAAAATCCGCGAGCGGCGGCGCCAGCCGGATGACGTAGCGGCCACCCTCGCGGCGATGGAAGAACGGTACGACCGCACAGCCACTCAGGCGCGCCAGTTGATGGGTTGCCGTGATCGAACCGGCGGCGATCCCGAAAAAGGGAGCGAACACGCGATCGCGGCCAAGCATGTCCTGATCCGGTGCATACCACAGCACGCCGCCACGTTTGAGGCTGCGCACCGTGCCAAGCACGTGCTCGCGGGTATACATCGCACTGGCATAGCGCAAACGTCCGCGCAACACCGCCCACTCCATCGGAGCGCTGTCGTGCGGGCGATACATGCCCGACACCGGCAGGTGATCGCAGAGCAGGCGGCCACACATTTCCAGCGTGGTGAAGTGCCCGGACACCAGCAACACACCGCGGCCGCTGGCGAGAATCGCCCGCACTGGCGCCAGCCCTTCGATCCGCACGCTGCGTCGCATCGGTGCGATCGAGCCCCACCATGCGCGGGCGAACTCGAACACCCCGACCCCCAGTGCCAGGAAATGCGCGCGCAGCAGTTTCTTGCGCGCGGCGGGATCGCATTCGGGGAAACACAATTCCAGATTGCGAGCCGCGATCCGGCGCCGCTTGGGCAGGGCAACGAACAACAGGCCGCCGAGCACTGCGCCGAGCGCCCGCTGCAAACCCCAGGGCAATTGCGCCAGCAGCCAGAGCATGCCCACGCCGAGCCAGGCGGGTATGTTGGCGAGCGTCAGCGGCGGGCGATGGTGCTTTGTCATCCGTGCATTTTCACCGATTGCGTGGCGTCACGGTAAATCCCGGTTGTCGAATTGCCCACGTCCAGCCTGCGCGCAATATGCGGAACGCCCTCAGTGAAGCCAGATAAAATCCGTCAATCACGAAGTCCCTCGTCGCAAAAAAAAGCAATGGCGGATAGTCCGCAAAGGACGCAAAGGACGCAAAGGGCGCAAAAAAAAAAATCAAGGTGTGGGCTTTCTTTTGCGAACTTTGCGTCCTTGGCGGACCACCGCTTTTTCCAAGTACCGAGTCCCGAGTATGGTCGCGCGAGCGTCGATACACGCAACTGCGGAGGATCTGAAACGGCCGATTGAACCGCAAACGGCATCACTGCGGCTATGCTTGTCGCATGTCCTTGACTTATTGGCAGCGCCTCGAGCGCCGTATCTATTCCCTGGTGATGTATCTGCTGGTGCCGGTCATTTTGTGGCGCCTGGCCTGGCGTGGCGTATCGCAACGCGATTATTTCCGGCGCTGGAACGAGCGGTTCGGCTTCTTTGCCGCGCGCAGCGGCGCCGACGGTGCGATATGGGTACACGCGGTATCGGTCGGCGAGGTTGCCGCGGCGACGCCGTTGATTGTCCGCCTGCGCGAGCGTTATCCCGAGCGGCCCTTGGTGATCACCACCATCACCCCGACCGGTTCGGCGCGGGTGAGTAAAGTGTGGGGCGAGCAGGCGTTTCATGTGTATTTGCCCTACGATCTGCCCGCCGCGATCCAGCGATTCCTGCACCGCGCCCGGCCGGCGATCGCGATCGTGATGGAAACCGAGATCTGGCCCAACCTGTTTCTGGAATGCGCAAGCGCTGGCATTCCCATCGTCATCGCCAACGCCCGCCTGAGCGAGCGATCGCTTGGCGGTTATGGGCCGGTGCGCGGCCTGGCGCGGATGGCGGTGCGTTGTGCGCACACGGTGGCGGCGCAGTCGCAGGCCGATGCAAACCGGTTGCTTGCGCTGGGCGCGCGCCCGGAGCGGGTGGTCGTTGCCGGCAACATGAAGTACGACCTCGCGTTGCCGCAGGGTCTGGCCTTCAAGTCCGCGTCCTGGCGCGCCGGCTGGGGTGCCGAACGGCCGGTATGGATCGCCGCCAGCACGCACGAGATGGAAGAAGAAGCCGTGTTGCGTGCGCAGCTACAGGTGCTGGCGCATTATCCCGATGCGCTGCTGCTGTGGGCGCCACGCCACCCGGAGCGGTTTCGAGCAGTCGAGAAGCATGCGCGCGATGCCGGGCTGATCGTCACGACCCGGCGTGTGCACGGCTTGCCGGGGCTGGGCAGCCAGTGTTTCGTCATCAACACGTTGGGCGAGTTGCTGATGTTCTACGCCACTGTCGATCTCGCCTTTGTCGGCGGTAGCCTGCAACCGATCGGTGGCCACAATGTGCTGGAGCCGGCGGCGCTGGGCGTGCCGTGTCTGGTTGGCCCGCATACCTTCAATTTTGCCGAAGTGACCGAGCACCTGATTGCCGATGGTGCCGCGCTTCGCGTGGCGAGTGGCGACAGGTTGGGCGAAGTGGTCATGGACCTGATGCGTGATGCCGATCAGCGCAATCGCATGGCCGAGGCCGCGCGCGAGATGGTGGCAAGCGAACGCGGCGCGGTGGAACGCACCGTGACCCTGATCGAGCAAGTGATGGCGGGTTCCCCGGGTTAGGCTGGTGCGATGCGCCCCGGGTTTCGCCGCTACGCGGCTATAACCCGGGCTACAACTTCACCGGGATTCGTCGGTTGCGGAGGGTTCAACCTCGAGCGCGGCTTCGGCATCCGCGACCAGGAACGCGTTGACCGCCTTTACGTCGCCGACTTCGATGGTGCCGGCTGCCTGCTTCAGGCGCAGCGAGTTGACCAGAAACGTGTGACGGGCGCGTGCCAGTTCGGTCTGGGCCGCGTACAACTGTTGCTGGCCGACCAGCACATCGACGATGGTACGGGTGCCGACTTCATAACCGGCCTCGGTGGCGTCCAGCGCGCTGCGCGCCGAGACCAGTGCCTGCCGGCGTGCCTCGATTTCCGAAATGCCGCTGAGCAGGTCGCGCAAGGCATTGCGTGTCTGGCGGGTGACGGCGCGACGTTCCTGCTCGGCCTGATCGCGCACCGAATCGCGGGTGTGAATCGCCTGGCGTACGCGCGATTGGGTGGCGAAGCCGGAGAACAGCGGTACCCGCAATTGCAGGCCCCAGGTTGCGTCGTTGCCTTTGCTGGATGTCGGGAAGGTCGAGCCGCTGGTGACGATCTGCCCGTAGGACGTGGAGTCGGAGTAGGAGATGGATGCGTTGAGTGTGGGCAGATGGCCGGCACGGGCGGTGGCGATGTCGCGCTCGCTGGCTTCCAGCGCCAGCAGGCGCGAGCGCAGGGCCGGGTTTTGATCCAGCGCCATCCGCACCCAGTGATCGGGCTGCAGGTCGTCGGGCAGGCTGGGCTGGAAGTCAGACGCCAGGCCTTTCAAGCCGACCAGCGGTTTGCCGGTGACCTCGGTCAGGGTTTCGCCGGCGTTGTCGTAGGCATTTTGCGCAGCGATGGTAGCGGCGCGCGCGGTGTCGTAGCGCGACTGCGCCTCATGTACATCGGTGATCGGCGCCAGCCCCACTTCCAGCCGTTTTTCGGCCTGATCGAGCTGGCGCTTGACCGCCAGTTCTTCGGCCTTGGCCGACACCAGCGTCTGGATCGCGGTCAACACCGCGAAATAGCTGTCGGAAACGCGAACCGACAGATTGTCGAGCGCGGCGTCGTAGTCGGCCTGCGATTGCTCGGAGCGCGCACGGCTGGCGCGCAGCGCGGTGTAGTTGCTGTAGTCGAACAACGATTGGCTGACGGCGACCTGCCAGTTGCGCGAGCGCGAATCGATGTTGCTCACACTGCTGGAAGTGATGTTGGGGTTGATCGAGATTACCCGCAACGAGCGGTTGTCGGCATTGGTGTCGCTGAAATTGCCGGTGGCGTCGATCTGCGGCAACAGGCTGGCCCGCGCCTGCACGATGCCTTCGCGCTGGCCAAATGCGCGCGCTTCGGCGGCAGCCAGTTGCGGGTCGCTCTGGCGAGCCAGATCGTAGGCCTGCATCAGGTCCGCGGCGGCGGCAACGCCAGGCAGCGCCAACGCCAGGGCCAGGCTCAGTGAAGTCATTCGCAGCGACATGGGGATTCCTTGGGTTGTTCGGCAAGCGATCGGTGCGCGATCGGTTTAAAGGGCGAAGCGTGCAACCGGCGAAAGACCGGCAAGATAGGGGAGTTCGGTTTCAAACAGGCTCAGTGCTTCGCTGCGGCCGTCCTGATTCAGCCAGCGCACCGCTTCCTGCGCCGGGGCGAGGCCGCGCACCGCGAACAGACGCCCGCCAGGGCGCAGCCAGCCCAGGACATGTTCGGGCAGGTCCACCACCGCGCCGGTAAAGCACACGGCATCGAATTGCCGGCCCGGTGCGAACGTGGCGACGTCGGCCTGCTGAACGTTGATGTTGGCGTAATCGCCGCCGACAAAGCGTGAACGCGCGCGTTCGACGAAATCGGCATGAATGTCGATGCTGACCACCGCGCGGGCAAGATGCCCAAGGCAGGCGGTGATGAAGCCCGAGCCGGTGCCGATTTCCAGCACACTGTCTTCCGGCGCCAGATCCAGCGCCTGCAACATGCGCCCTTCCAGCGTGGGTTTCATCATCGACTCGCCGTGTTCCAGCGGCAGCGCCATATCGGCAAACGCGAGTTTGCGGTGGCGCGCCGGCACGAAGTCCTCACGCTTTACCTTGGTCATGGCCTCGAGTACGCGCAGGTCGAGCACCTCGTACGGGCGCACCTGCTGTTCGACCATGGCAAAACGGGCCTGCTCGAAATCAATGACCATGATGAGTCGATCCCTGCTGTGAAAAGTCGCCAATTTTAACCCGGATACGGTCGGGAAAGCCTTGAGGCTTGCTGCGCAGTCCGGTTGTGGCGGTCAAGGATCGCCGCAAGCGCCGATCAAGCCGAGTGCCGGTGGTCATGATGACCTTTGGCGAGCGCGCTTGCGCGCCGGTAACGGCGGGCTTTCGGCAGGGGCGTGGGCGCGCACGAACAGTTCGACCACACTGCGGATATGCGCTTGCGTCTCGTCGCCCTGCGGCAGGGCGGCACAGCCGATCAACGCGCACATGTGCGCCAGACCTTTGACCAATACGAAGAAATGCTCGGCCGATTTGTGCGGGTCGGGCACATCCAGCTTGCCGGCGCGGTGCGCCTTGCGCAGCAGTTGTTCCAGTGCGTCGAGGGTGCGCTTGGGGCCGGCATCGAAAAATATCTGCGCCAGGTTGTCGTTGGCCGGCGCCCGCGCCGCCATCGTTCGGTACATCTCCATGGCGTCGGCGCTGCACGCCAGCGCGTGAAAGCGCTCGGCGATGGTGGTGAGCACGTTCGCGATCGGCACCGACGCGGTAGGCATGGCGAACGCCCGGCTCGGTAGCTGCTCTTCGCAGCGCGCCTTTACCGCCGCAGCGAACAGCGTGTTCTTGTCCTTGAAGTGGCTGTACACCGTGAGCTTGGAAACGCCGGCCTCGGCGGCGATGACATCCATCGAGATGCGGTCGTAGCCGCAGCGCGGAAACAGATCCTTGGCGGCCTCCAGGATCGCCTTGCGCTTGGCCAGATCCTTGGGCCTGCCGGGGCCGGGCACGGCACTGCGCGCTGCGCGTGCACCGACTTTTCGAGGCTTGGTTTCACTCATGACATAACATACTGGACTGGTGGGTACAGAAAATTATACTATACGTGCCAGTTCACATATTAACCCGATCGCGGATCCGAGGTAAGGCCATGTCCATGTCAGTCTCCCGATGCTTCGTCAGTGGCGCGTTGTTGCTGGTGCTGGCGGCTTGTGGCGGGGCTGCGCAAGAGGCCGAACCGGTGCGCCCGGTGCTGGTGGTGCAAGCGCAATCCGGCGAGGGCGCCGTGGTCGCATACGCTGGCGAAGTGCGCGCACGCTACGAGCCGGCACTGGGTTTTCGCATCGGTGGGAAAATCATCGCGCGGGCGGTGGATGTCGGTGATCGGGTCGCCGCCGGCGCCTTGCTGGCCGAGCTCGATCCGGATGATGTGCGCTTGCAGGCACAGGCTGCGCAGGCGCAGTGGCGCGCGGCGCAGGCCGATTTGGAGCTGGCGCGCGCCGAGCGCGATCGCGCTGCCGCCTTGATCGAGCGCAAGCTGGTCAGCGCATCGGTATACGACACCCGCGATGCCGCATGGCGCGCCGCGCAAGCCAGGGAGCACCAAGCCAAGGCGCAGTGGGATGTGGCCAGTAACCAGGCCGGTTACAGCAAGCTGTATGCGCCACAAGCCGGCGTCATCGCCGCTCGCCATGCCGAGGCCGGGCAGGTGGTCGCTGCCGGGCAGGCGGTGTTCACGCTGGCCGTGGATGGCGAGCGCGAGATCGCCATCGCCATCCCGGAACAGCGCATCGCGCAGTTCAAGGTAGGGCAGAAAGTGACTGTGGCATTGTGGGCGCAATCGGGTAGCCGCTTCCCCGGTCATATCCGCGAGTTATCACCAGCGGCTGATCCGCAGACCCGCACCTACGCCGCACGGGTAACTCTCGACGCCGGCACCGCACTCGCCGAGTTGGGCCAGACTGCGCGTGTCTACAGCGCCGGCACCGATGCCGCCCGGCAGTTGACGCTGCCGTTGTCGGCGGTGAGTGCCGAGGATGGTACGGCCTTCGCCTGGGTAGTGGATCCGGAAACCTCGCGCCTGCAACGCCGGCCGCTGGTGGTGGGCGCCTATCAGGAAAACCGGGTGCCGATCGTTTCCGGTCTGCGCGGCGATGAATGGGTCGTGGCCGGTGGCGTACACCTGCTGCGCGAGGGCCAGCGTGTGGCTCCGGTTGACCGCGACAACCGCGCGGTAACCCTCGTTCAAACCCACTGAGGCACCGCCATGAGCCGGTTCAATCTGTCCGAGTGGGCGCTGCACAATCGCGGTCTGGTGTTGTACGCCATGGTGCTGCTGAGCATTGCCGGCATCGTGTCCTACACCCGTCTGGGTCAGTCCGAAGACCCGCCGTTCACGTTCAAGGCGATGGTGATCCGCACCGTGTGGCCCGGCGCGACGGCGGAAGAAGTTGCGCGTCAGGTCAGCGACCGGATCGAAAAGAAGCTGATGGAAACCGGCGAGTATCAGTGGATACGCTCCTACTCGCGGCCGGGCGAATCGCAGATCACGTTCATGGCGCGCGATGCGCTGCGCTCCGAGCATCTGCCCGAGTTGTGGTATCAGGTGCGCAAGAAAACCAGCGATATCCGCAATCAGTTGCCGCCCGGCATCATCGGCCCGTTCTTCAACGACGAGTTTGGCGACACCTTCGGCAACATCTACGCGCTCACCGGCAAGGGATTCGATTACGCCACGCTCAAGGATTATGCCGACCGCGTACAGATCGAATTGCAGCGCGTGCCGGATGTGGCCAAGGTCGAACTGGTCGGCCTGCAGGACGAAAAAATCTGGATCGAGCTGAGCAACATCAAGCTCGCCACGCTCGGGGTGTCGTTGGCGCAGGTGCAGCAGGCGCTGGAAACGCAAAACGCGATGGTCGCTGCCGGGTTTTTCGAAACGCCGAGCGAGCGCATTCCGCTGCGCATTTCCGGCCGTTTCCGCTCGGTAACCGAAATCCGCGATTTTCCGATCCGCGTCGACGACCGCACGTTCCGCATCGGCGATGTGGCCGATGTCCGCCGCGGTTTCAACGATCCGCCGGCGCCGCGGATGCGTTTCCTGGGCGAGGATGCGATCGGCATTGCGGTGTCGATGAAACGTGGCGGCGACATCCTGCGTCTGGGCAAGGCGCTGGAAGCGGAATTCGCGCGCGTGCAGACCACGTTGCCGATCGGCATGGATCTGACCAAGGTCTCCGATCAGCCGCAGGCGGTGCGCCAGTCGGTGGGCGAGTTCGTGCGTGTTCTCGCCGAGGCGGTGCTGATCGTGCTGGTGGTGAGCTTTTTCTCGCTTGGCGTGCGCACTGGACTGGTGGTGGGTCTGTCGATTCCGCTGGTGCTGGCAATGACCTTTGCCGGCATGTATCTGTTCGACATCGGCCTGCACAAGATATCGCTGGGTGCGCTGGTGGTCGCGCTCGGTTTGCTGGTCGATGACGCCATCATCGCGGTGGAAATGATGGCGGTGAAAATGGAGCAGGGCTTCGATCGCCTGCGCGCCGCCAGTTTCACCTGGACATCCACCGCGTTTCCGATGCTGACTGGCACGCTGGTCACCGCCGTCGGCTTTTTGCCGATCGCCACCGCGCAATCGGGCACCGGCGAATACACGCGCGCGATCTTCCAGGTGGTGACGTTGGCGCTGCTGCTGTCGTGGATCGCGGCGGTGGTGTTCGTGCCGTATCTGGGCGATAAACTGCTGCCCGCGCACAAACCCGCATCGGATTCCGATACCCCTGCATTCGCGCCGATCCACGGTAACGCGCACGATCCGTACGACACCCGCTTCTATCGCCGCTTCCGCGGCTGGGTGGCATGGTGCCTGCACCATCGCTGGTTGGTCATTTCCGCAACCGTGGCGGCGTTCATGCTGTCGCTGGTGATGTTCCGTTTCGTGCCGCAGCAGTTTTTCCCGGCCTCGGCGCGGCTGGAGTTGATGGTCGATCTCAAACTGGCCGAAGGGTCGTCGCTGCTTGCCACCGATGCCGAGGTGAAGAAGCTCGAAGCCCTGCTTGCCAAGCGCGAGGACATCGACAACTACGTCGCTTACGTCGGCACCGGCTCACCGCGCTTCTATCTGCCGCTGGATCAGCAACTGCCTGCGGCCAGCTTTGCCCAGATCGTGGTGCTGACCCGCGACATCAAGGCGCGCGAGGTGGTGCGTGCCTGGTTGATCGAAACCCTGCCGGTCACCTTCCCGCAATTGCAGGCGCGCGTGTCGCGGCTGGAGAACGGCCCGCCGGTCGGTTACCCGATCCAGTTGCGGGTCTCCGGCGAGCACATCGATACCATTCGCCGTTTTGCGCACGAGCTCGCCGACCAGGTGCGCGAAAACCCGCACGTGGTCAATGTGAACCTCGACTGGGCCGAGCCGAGCAAGGTGGTGCGCCTGCACATCGATCAGGAGCGTGCGCGCGCCATCGGCATCGACTCATCGCAACTGGCGCAGTTCCTGCAAAGCTCGCTGTCGGGTCTGCACATCAGCCAGTTCCGCGAGGACAACGAGCTGATCGAAATCCTCCTGCGCGGGCCGGATTCCGAGCGCGCCGGGTTGGGAGCGCTCGACAGCCTCACTGTGCCCGTGGCGAACGGCAAGTCGGTACCGATGGCGCAGATCGCCACCCTGGAATACGGCTTCGAGGAGGGCATCATCTGGCATCGCGACCGCCTGCCCACCGTCACCGTGCGCGGCGACATCTACGGCGATCAGGTGCCGGCCACGGTGGTTGCGCAATTGCAGCCGGCGCTGGAAAAGCTGCGCGCGAAATTGCCGCCGGGATATCTGCTGGAAGTGGGGGGCACCGTGGAAGATTCCACCCGCGGCCAGCGTTCGGTGTCGGCCGGCATGCCCTTGCTGCTGGTGCTGGTGCTGACCTTGCTGATGATCCAGCTCAAGAGTTTCCCGCGCGTGCTGATGGTGGTGCTGACCGCACCGCTCGGCCTGATCGGCGTGGTGCTGTTCCTGCTCGTGTTCCGGGTGCCGTTCGGCTTTGTCGCCATGCTCGGCACCATCGCGCTGTCGGGCATGATCATGCGCAACTCGGTGATCCTGGTCGATCAGATCGAACGCGACATCAATGATGGCAGCACGCCCTGGCAAGCCATTCTCGACGCCACCGTGCGCCGTTTCCGGCCGATCGTGCTGACCGCGATGACCGCGGTGTTGGCGATGATTCCGCTCTCGCGCAGCGTGTTCTTCGGGCCGATGGCGGTCGCGATCATGGGCGGCCTGATCGTCGCCACTGCGCTGACACTGTTGTTCCTGCCGGCACTGTACGCCGCATGGTTCAGGGTGCGCGAGAGCGCGCCGGACTTGACGCGATCGAGGTCATGACTGTTGGTCGTTGAACTTGTCCGCAGCACTCACCGCTGCTGCGGATTGTTCCGGCACGTTGACGTAACCGCCGTTGCGACAACCCCGTTCGCTCGCTGTGAATTTGACAGCGCCGACCGTGACGCGTAGTCTTACCCGCGTCTTACTTTTGCGACGCGGCCATGGAAACCACCAAGCTGTCCAGCAAGGGCCAGGTGATCATCCCCAAGGCCTTTCGCGCGCGCAATCACTGGGAAGCCGGCCTCGAGCTGCAGGTGATCGCCGCCGGCGACGGCGTTCTGCTCAAGCCCAAGGCGCCCTTCGAGGTGACCGCGCTGGCCGATGTAGCCGGCCTTCTCAAGGGGCGGATCAAACCGATGACCGACGCGCAAATCGCGCAGGCGCTGCAACACGACGCGCGCAGGAAGTGGCGTGGCAGCCGTTGATACCAACGTGCTGGTGCGCCTGCTGACCGGCGACCACCCCGCCCAATACAAGGGCAGCCACGCCCTGTTCGCCACCGAGCCGGTGTTCATTCCCGATACCGTGATCCTGGAAACCGAGTGGGTGCTGCGCGCCGCCTACCAGTTGGAGCCCGCCGCCGTCTGCGAGGCCTTGCGCCGGGTATGCGGGCTGGCCAACGTCACCCTCGCCAACGCCGCGATGATCGCGCAAGTGATCGCCTGGCACGAGGCCGGTCTCGATTTTGCCGACGCCTTTCACCTCGCCTTGAGCAAGGATCAGGATGCCCTCAAGACCTTTGACGCGGACTTCATTCGGCGCGGCAAGGCATTGAGCGACTGCCGCGTCGAGAAGCCTTGAGGCGATTGCCCGAACCCGCGATGCGCGGCGCGCGACTGCAACCCATTTCGCCAATCGGTCGATCTGGAAGCCGAACTTCGGGGCGACGCGTCATTCTCGCGAAGCGAACCTGCGGCGACGCGTGTATGTTCCCAGCGCCACGCCAACCAGCCAGGGCAACGCCAGGAACCGGTTGCCCGCGATGAACCATGAGAAGAAAAAGCTGTCGAACCGCGGCAGTCCGCCACTGGCAAACCATCCGATGGCGGCGACAAAGAACAGTTCCGCGATCAACAGGGCAACGATCAGTTCACGCACGCGATGGGCACGCCAGCGCGAAAGGTAGAAGGCCGCCGCGACGAGAAAAATCGCCATGAATATGGCGGCCGGGCGCGGGTCGCGCCCCGACGATCCGACCAGAGCGGAAAGCACCATCGCTGCAAGCAGACACGCGATGATGCTTGCCAGCGCCGTTGCCACGCGCAGCATGCTACGTGCGCCCGTCGGATTGGGGACCGCCATCAGGCCGGGCATCCGCGGGAGAGACGGCGGGGCGCCACATGCACGCGCTCCGTCAAGTCACCACGGATAGCCATGACTACGCGCGCGATCCGCCCAGCGCTTTTTCGATTTTCTTGTCCGTCTTGTACTGGCTGAGTGCGTAGACGGACCACAGCGCTGCCGGAATCCAGCCGATGATGGTGATTTGCAAAAGCAGACAGATCAACCCGGCGAATGGGCGGCCGATCGTGAAAAACTGGAGCCACGGGAGAAATATCGCCAACAACAAACGCATCTTTTGCTCCTTGTGAAGCTCTGAACAACCGCCATCCGCCGTCATTGCGAGCGTTCAAGCCTTTAGCCGCGAGGCCGAAGGCCGTGGCGGGAAGCAATCCAGTTCTTTGTCTTTCCGAACACTCTGGATTGCCGCGTCGCTTCGCTCCTCGCAATGGACGACACAAGCGATGTTGGTTCACAAGTCAGAGCCGCATGTGGCGATCCGCCACGGCGCTCGGGATGGGGTGCCACGGGTTTCGGAGTAGTGTCATTCGGCTTGCTTTTCTTCATCGCTACCCAGCGCAACGAGTTCGGCCACGACCGGAAAATGGTCGGAAGGATAGCGCGCACCATCGTGCGTGGCGATTGTCCGTGCGGCGCGTGTCGCGAAGCCGCGGGTCAGTATCCAGTCGATCCGCCGGTCGGGGTTGCCGGTGAAATTGTGAAACGTCTCCGCCGGCCCGGATCGCGAAGCCGCCATGGCCCAGGCATCATCCAGCGCTCGAGTCAGTTTCGCGTACACGGGGGTGTCGGGGCCGGAATTGAAATCCCCGGCCAGGATCACACGCGCCGTCGATGGCAGCCTGCCGATCCGCTGCATGATCGCGTCAGCGCTGAGCATGCGCGCGCGGACATCCTGGTCCCGGTAGGGGAAGTGCGTATTGAAAAAATCGAACGTGCCGCCCCCGTCGCGCAGGCGAAACCGCGCCCAGGTCACCATGCGTGGAAACGGCTGGCCCCAGGTCTTGCTGCCGGGTACATCCGGCGTGTCGGAGAGCCAGAAATCGCCGGAGCGCAGCACCTGCAACCGGTCCGTGCGATAGAACACGCCCATGTGCTCACCGTTCGTGCCGCCGTCCCGGTCCTTTCCAAACCAGGCATAACCGGGAAGATGGGCTGCAATGTACTCACCCTGCTCCCCGGTCAGTTCCTGGGTGCCGAGCACATCCGGATGCTCCGCCGCGATCACCCGCACCAGTTGCTCGCGCCGGTGCACCCACGCGTTCATGTCAGTGTCCGCCGGTACGCGGACATTGAACGTCATCACGCGAAGCGCATCGTCCGCCGCGGCACCCGGGCCGGCCACGCCAAGCATCAGCAGACAGAACAGCGTCAAACACCGGTAGCGCTGAGTCATCGACGTCCCCCCGGTGTTTGACGCCCAACGCGATTTGTTCACCGCCATCGGGGCGTTGCGATACCCGATGACGTCAACAATCGCGCCAACATGGCGCGCTGTCAATCGTGCTGGCGAACACTGTTAGCCCAAAGCCGTAATGTCCCCTTTGTCCAAAGCTAAAGTGTCCCCTTTTCCATGGTGGGGACATGACGACGGGGAGCATCACGATGAGTCAAC
>PGZC01000106.1 GCA_002839995.1 Gammaproteobacteria bacterium HGW-Gammaproteobacteria-4
GGCGATGCCGGTTTTTTCGGTATCGGGCTGGCGCAGGATACGCCCGATCAACTGGGTCATCGCGCCGCGGCTGCTCACCGGCGCCAGCGAGCACAGCACGTAGGCGAACGGACAGTCCCAGCCTTCCTGCAACGCCTGCTTGGTGATGATGAAGCGGGTCGGGTTGGTGGGGCGCAGCAGATCCTGCCGTTCGGGGGTTTTCAGGTCGTCCTGCTCGGCGCTCTTGATCGCAATCTGGTCGTCGCGCACGCCGAGCGTTTGCAGGTATTCCAGCGCATCGAGTGCGTGTACATGGTTGCCGTCGCGTTGGTCCTTGCCGGTGCGCTCCACCTGCACCAGGCAGATCGGGCGCAGGTAACGCGCGCACTCGGATTGCAGGCGTTCGGCATCAGTTTGCAGTGCATCCAGCCGTTGCAGCGCGTCGCGCAAACAGCCGCGCCAGTCGTTGCCGGGCTTCACCGCCACGTTGATCGGCAGCTTGATCATGTTTTCCTTGTCCAGGTCCACCCCGCGTACATCGCACAGCCAGTTGCTGTACACCGGCGGGGTGTCGCGCGGACGATCCGCCGGGGTCGCCGACAGCTCCAGCACGAAGCTCGGGTTGAAGCCGTACAGGGTGTCCATCGCCAACTTCGAATAGCCCTTGTGGCCCTCATCGAGCACCACAATGGGGCGGATTGCGCGCAGCGCATTGCCCAGCGAATCCTTGACCACATGCCAGTGCAGCATCACGTCGGAATACGTGTCGAGGTTTGGCACTTCGGCCAGCCAGCGATCCTGCTCGGGCTTGTCATCGGCAGCCGGGAAAAAGCCATGCACATTGCCGCGATCGCGGAACAGGCGCAGCGACTCCTTCGTTTCTCGATTGGCCGATTGCAGCATCAGCAGCATTACGCACAACTGCGAATCCACCTCGGCGCGGCTGAGCGGATCGTCCTTGTCCAGTATCCGGGTGCGCCCGCCGCTGGCCTGATCGAGGATATGGCGATACGGGTGTTCGCGATCACGCAGCGCCTTGCGCGTCTGCGCGTAGATCGCCTCGTTGGGGCAGATCCACAACACGAAGCCGCTGCGCGCGCCCTGCCACTGATCGAGGATGCGCGACACCGCCGATGCCGCCAGCAGGGTCTTGCCGCCGCCGGTCGGCACTTTCAGGCAGATCGAGGGTACCGGCCGGCCGATGCCATCGCGGCAGCGCTGAAGTCCGGCACGTCCAGATTGAGCTCCGGGTTGGCAGCGGCCATCTGCGCGATCTTGTCGGCGCGCTCGCGCTGCTCCACCAATGCGCCCAGATAATCACCCAATGTGCCCAGCACTGCTTGCTGGAAGTCTTTCAGTTTCATGATGGCGATCTATTTCCTACCGTTCGTCCGAAAAAGTCCGGGGTCACTTGCGCCGATTACGGAATTCCGTACTATGGCACCACCAAGCCCCCTTGGATCGAACCGTCTCCGTAGGGTGTGCTTGCCGGGCAATCGTCCGGCTAGGCCAAGGGTGCGGACGAGGGAGCAACCATGTTGCTCCCTTCGTCTTTTGTGCTAACGGAAATCCCATACGTCTCCTAGCTTGCCGTTGCGCGCTAGCACTTGGCGCCAACGCTTCGCATCCTTGCGTTCTTTGTCCCGATAAGAACGTAAAATTGCCCCCGCCACCATGTCTGCCAGTTGGATCAAATTATCTCGATGTGACTCGGTAAGCCGGATGCTTTTGACCTGCCCGGCATGCAACTGTTGGCGCAGGTACGAGTTCAGCTCGTTCTTGAAGTGGCGATCGCCACTGCCGTCGATCTTGATGCGCGCGCCTTGCAATGCGCCGTGATCGTGGCGCAGCAGCATCTGCACGAAATAGTTGTAGAACAGGTCTTTGCGTTCGCGCAGGGAGTCGCTGTAGATCACCGACTTGTCCACCACCAGTGCGCGTACGCTGAAGCGGTGCCGCGTGGTCCGCAACGCGGCGATGGCAGCGCTGGCGCGTTCGGCCTCGCCGAAATCATCGAACACCACCATCGCCACCACGAAATGCGAGGAGGAGCCGCGCACCAGCTTGAAGCCGGCATCGCCGCTCTCGTCGATCAACACCAACACGCGCGCTCAGGCCTTCTCGATGCGATACAAGGCATACGGTAGCGGCGCATGCTCCACGCCCAGTTCCAGCAATTTTTTCTGCGGCACGTAGCGCGCCGGGGCGAACACCAGATGGCGCTTGTGCGGGTCGCTGGCGGCGATGCGCTCGGCCGCCGCCAGGCTGAGCGCGGCGTCGCGCGATTTGAGGAAATCCAGATCGGGCCGATACAACAGCCAGACGTGATACTGCGCGCTCTCGCCCAGATAGCCATCGGCCGCGCGCACCTTGCCGGCATCCAGCGGTTGGCCG
>PGZC01000070.1 GCA_002839995.1 Gammaproteobacteria bacterium HGW-Gammaproteobacteria-4
AGCGTGCAGAGGACGCCGAAGCAGCGGCACGCCAGCGCCTCGAAGCAGCCGTTGCGAAATACGATGCCGGCTTTGCGCCGCAGCGGATGGCAGACCTTCGCTACGACGTGGGCGATGAATTCACCTTTCTGGTCAAAGCGAGCATGGCCGGCAAGAACGACGTGATCGGGACCACGACCTATGGAAGACGGTCGGATTTCGTCAAGTCGGTCATTCATGCCGGGCTGCTCAAACCGGGCGAAACCGGCGTCGTGTCCGTAAAGGTGGTGGCAAGCCATTACTCACCGTTCCTGGGATCACCGCGCAACGGCGTCGACTCGCTGAACTCATCCAGCAGCGATTATGCATACACCCTGCGCCTGCTGGAGCGCATCGACACCGGCACCGAGCTGGCGCCGTGAGCATCACCGATGCGCTTAACCACCGTTTGAACAGCCACTGGCACACCCCTCTGTGCAACGGCGACCCGAGTACCTGCACATGGATCGGGCCGGTGCCGATACCGCTGTGTTGGCGCTGCTCGGCGCTATGGGCAGGCTGTCTTGCCGGCTACGCATTGAGCTTCAAGCTTGGTGCGGCAATCGCGGCGGTTCTTGTCGCGCCCTGTGTCTTGCATGGGATCGCACGCTACCTGTTTTCCCGCACCTGCAGCAATCGCGAGCGGATTTTCACCGGGCTACCCGCCGGCTATGCACTTGGATCGCTCGTCAGTCAGATTCAATAACCAAGAGGATCGTCGTCATGCTTCTGCTCATTTTGATGTTGTTGGCAATTGTTCTGGTGTGCGTGGTCATTTCCATGGCGAGCAAGAAATCCAAGCTCACCGACATGGAAATAGAGCGGATGAAAGGCGCGGGAAAAACAAACGCCAGCGACAATGATTCTGATCGCTACGAAACGCTGGCCAAGCTCAAAAAACTGCTCGATGACGGTGTTCTGAGTCAGGAGGAGTACGAAATCGAGCGCAAGAAGGTGTTGGCACGGAATTAGTGCCGGTAGGTCAAACATGTTTTCGAAACCAAAGGGGGTAGTCATGAATCGCAAATCCATCTTCAGCGCGGCAATCCTGGCATTGCTCGCGACACCGACATGGGCGCAGCCCGCGCCAGATCCAATCCTCGCCGAGGATCTGAC
This sequence comes from Gammaproteobacteria bacterium HGW-Gammaproteobacteria-4, assembly GCA_002839995.1. GTDB lineage: Bacteria > Pseudomonadota > Gammaproteobacteria > Xanthomonadales > Xanthomonadaceae. The sequence continues at coordinate 1,135 of PGZC01000070.1, forward strand.
TGGCAACTGGTTCAACCCGATCCGCGATGGCGAAGGCTGCAACCTCACCCTCGAGGGCGATAGCGAGTCGATGATCCTCACCTGTTACACCTATCTCGACGGCAAGCAGGTGTGGTTGATCGGCAGCAATACATTCGATGAAGCCACTGACGAGTTGGTAATCGATCAGTTCGTGGTCACTTCCGGCGCCCAGTTCGGTGCCGCGTTCCGTCCCGAGGACGTGGTGCGTGACGTATGGGGTCGGGCAACGATGCAGTTTGTCGACTGCAACACCGCACTGATCGCATTCGAGCCCACCGACACCCGCTTCACCGGATTTGAAACCGCCTACCAGAAGATCGTCCCCGGCCCCTGCAACAGCGGGCGGATGGCGAGCGCCAGCGGCGACACCACGGTGATCGGCAACTGGTTCAACCCGGCACGCGATGGCGAAGGCATCCAGGTGGCGCTGGAGGGCGACGGTGCGACCTATGTTGCCACCTATTACACCTACCTCAACGGCGAGCAAGCCTGGGTGATCGGCACCGGCCGCCTGGACGGCAGCACGATCAGCTTCGACGACATGACTCTCACCGGCGGCGCCGACTTCGGCCCGGCCTTCAACCCGGCGGACGTGACGCGCACGCCATGGGGGCAGATGGTCGTCGATATCAGCGATTGCAGCACCGCGCAGGTGACATTCAACAGCAGCCTGCCCGCCTTCGAGGACTTCAGCACCGAGATGGTCAAGATCGTGCAGGGCCCCTGTCGCGCGCTCACATTGCAGGGACAGGTTACCGATTCGCCGATCGCCAATGCCACAGTCGTCGCTCAAGTTGGCGATCGCCAGTACGAAACCGTTGCCGACGAAAACGGCAACTATGAACTGCGTGTGGTTGCGCGCAGTAACGACGAGTTCGTGCGGCTGAGCGCGACCGGCTCGGAGGCGCAGCCGCAGGTGCAGTTCGAAAGCCTGCTTGGCTCTGCCGGGCGACTGATTGGCGATGCGGGCGGCGACGGCGTGCTGTCGTCGAGCGACAATGCCCAAACCGACGTGACCCACTTCACCACCGCGCAATTCGCGCTGATGCTGGAAGCCAACCAGGGCGTCCTGCCATCCGACGACGACAGCCTTGCCCTGCTCACCGAAGGCATTTCCAGCGATGCCCTGGTGCAGGGTGCGGCGCTGATTCAATTGGTTGTCGATGGCGGCGCAAGCTTGCCTGACGGCGTCACCGACACCCTGGCATTGTTGACCAACCCGGAAGCGACGCAGGCATTCGTCGACAGCTTGCCCGAAGGTGCCCTGGAGCAGGCAATAGCCGATGTCACCAGCACCACGCCGGAAAGTGTCGCCGGTCGGCACCGTGCAGTCGGTCGATGGTGGTGCCCTGGCACTGCTGCGATTCAACCCGGTTGATCCGCCCGGAGATGCGGGCACCATGCAGTGGTTCGACGAGAATCTGATCGCGGATGGCAGTGCGGACTGGAGCGTGGCCGATGGTGTCATCACCGTCACGCCAGCCACCCCCAGATTGCAGTACAGAATATTCATTCCTTGCTCTGCACCAACCGGCGAAAGCGTGCACGCAGAGCTCATTGGCGAGACGCTCGAATGGCAGTTGCGACGTGTCGTGCGCGGCGACATCGACACCATTGAGGTAAGAACCGTTGCACAGGAGCGTTACGCCGATCCGGCCGCCTGCGATGATCCGCCGACGACGGGGGTCTCGACCGCCAGCATGCTCGCGTTCAAGGTGGACGCGCTGCCATTCGCCGCTGCCGACCTGGCGGGCTCCCGGATTCTGCCGTTCGTTGCGGACCCGGCTGCTGGCGGTTTTGTTGACCCGACCTTTGCTAGGTTCGGCGGTTCGGCGGTGCTCGATTTCGATACCGGACTGCTCGATGCACCGGGCATGCAGTCCGGCTTTACCGCAGCGCTGGATCATGGTCGAATCGTTGCAACGCTCACCCGCGCCGACGGCTCGGCCAACTACGAGCATGAATACCGCCGCTATCGCAGCGACGGCCGCAAGGCCGATTCGGTATTGGCGTTCGTTACCCGCTCCGACGGCGCCCGCGCCATCGCTGGCGGCATGAGCGTGAAGGCCGACCAGAGCCTGGCCTTCACCACCGCCAATGCGCCGGGCATCTACCGCAGCGGTCTGGAACTGGGCAATTTTCGCAGTGTAAGCAACGGCAGCAGCCCATTCTTCATCCAACTCAATGCCGACGCCGAGCAAACGGTGAGGCGCACGTTCCTCGGCCCAACGGCCGCAGATGAACCGTTTGTCGACAACACTCGCAAATGGAGCGTGGAGGGTAACCTTTTGACACTGCGCAGAAACGGTGGCATCGAAGATGGGCAGCTCACCCGCGATTGGCTACCGATAGCAGCTGAAGGCAACCGGGTCTACGTCCGCGAGAGACTATTCACGTCCGTCGATGACGGGGCTGGTGGTTTCACCGCGCAAATATCTGGTTTTCGCTCAGCTTTCTACGATCTGGTGGACACCGTACAGTACGAGCGGCCATAAGCGGCTGCGGTTAGGTTGACAATCGCGGTGCGGGGCAACGAGCCCCGCACCGCGCTGCATTGGGGCAGCTTCCGCTACCATGTAGCTGGCGCGAAGCGGGCTTGGGCAGGCTGCCGTACAGCAATTGCCGCGCCATTGCGTGAAAAACAGCAATACGCTGCAATGTCACTGTCATGCAACGATGTTGTCATAAACACCCTGGTTCCGACGAATGCCCTTAGTGCGCCCGACAACGGTTTGCCTGATCCTGCCCGACCACGTGGCTGCGGCCGCGAACGGTTGGCTGTTGCCCGAGTTGCCAGCCGCCTGTCGCGGGCTGGTGTTCGGCTGCGATCCGGATATGGCCGAGTTGCCGGAATCCTGGCGGCCGATGCCACGTGCCAGCGACCCGCTTGCCGCGTTGCGCGCCGCGCAGGCGCTCGATCCCACCCGTGACCTGCTCCTGATCAGCGCCGATGCGTTGCTGCCCGATGGCTGGTGGCTGCGCTTGATGACCGCAGTCGCCACTGCCGACGGATTTGATGTGATTTCGGCGATTGGCTCGCACCACAGCGCGCTCGACCCGTTCGCACAGCCAGCAACCGAAGCCCTGCCCGCTTTTGCCGACCCGGATGGCGAGTTGCGGCCTGAGTTGGTGGCGGGCCGGCGTGTCGTTGCCCGATGCGCTGCAATGGAATGATCGCGTGCCCGATGGCCTGCGCGGCGCGCTGTTGCCCTGCCTGTATGTCGCCGCTCGAACTCCCGGCAACGGTCTGACCGACAATGCGCCGCTGCCGCTGCCGGTGGCGGCGCTGGCCGAGCGCATCGCCGCGAGCGCCGATCAGCCCGCACGGCGGCCGGGCTGCAACGGCAAACCGGTGGTTTTGCATATCGTGCATGGCTGGGGCGGCGGGGCATGGCAATTCGTGCGCGACATGACGCGCAACGAGAACACGCGCGAACACCTGGTGCTGGTCAGTAACGGCGACCCGGCAACCGCGGAGCACGGCCAACACATCGCCCTGCACGCCGATCTGGATGCCTCGGCCATTCGTGAATGGACGTTGCCGGCGGCGATTGCCGATACCGCCATCGAATCGCCCGCGTGGCAGGCGATTTGTGCCGAGGTCATCGCCGACTGGGGTATCGGCGCGGTGCTGGTGTCGTCGCTGATCGGGCACAGCCTGGACGCCTTGCGCTCAGGTCTGCCAACCCGCATCTGTTGCCACGACGCCTACCCGCTGTGGCCGTTCCTGGCCGATGATCTGCACGCTGAGTCCGCCGTCTTCGATCCGCAAGCGCTGGCGCAGCGCCTTGCGGCATGCGCACCGACCCCGTTCCGCAACCGCGACCCATTGCACTGGGCCGCGCTGCGTTCGGCGTATCTCGACGCCTTGCGGCAGCATGCGGTGCGGCTGGTCGCGCCGAGCCGGAGCAGCCGCGACAGTTACTGGCGTCTGGCCCCGGAAACGCGCGGCTTGAACTGGCAGATCGTAGGCCATGGCAGTTCCTCGCCGCTACCCAGCCCTGCCCCTACGGCGCGCCCCCCTGCACGAGCCCGGCTGCGGGTGCTGGTGCCGGGCCGTATCGCCAACGGCAAGGGCGAGCGATTGCTGCGACAACTGGCAGCGAATCTGGCACCGGAACTGGAACTGATTGTGCTCGGTTGCGGCAGCGCTGGCATGGCATTGTTCGCCGCCAACGGCGTGCATGTGCAGTTGAACTACCGGCATGCAGACCTGCCGGCGTTGGTACGCGAACTCGCGCCGGATCTGGCGCTGTTACCGAGCACGGTAGCGGAAACCTGGAGCTACACCCTGTCTGAGATGTGGCAGTTCGGCATCCCGGTGCTGGCCACAGCGCTGGGAAGTTTTGGCGAACGAATCGTCGATGGCGAAACCGGTTTGCTGGTGGCTGCCGACGCGGATGCAGTGCATGCGATGTTGATCGCACTCGCGCTCGACCGCAGCCGGCTGCAACGCCTGCGCCCCGGGCCGGTGCCGACGCTGTACACCACGCTCGCCGCGTGGCGCGATGCCCTGCCCGCGCCGCTTCAGATTGCCCGGATCCAAGCTCAAGCGCCCACCCACGCGCTGGCGCAGCAAGGCCTGGAATGCGAGCACGGCGCCCAGCGACGACAATTGCTTGCCCTGGAAACCCGGCACCGCGCACTGCAAATCGAGTTCGATCGGCGCAGTGCGTGGGCAATCGACCTGGAGCAACGCCTCGTCGATCAAAACGACGCATATGTCGCCATGCAGGCTCAACACGACAGCGCGCGCGCCGAACTCGCCACCCGCGAGCAGCAGATTTCCGAATTGACAACCGAACTGGACGCAGGCAAAAGGGACTTGAGCACCATGCAAACGCGCCTCGATACGCTGCGACAACAGCACGACAGCGCACGCGAACATCTCGCGAGCCTCGAAATGGCGCTCCACAACGCGCACCAGTTCTACCAGCGCGATACCGGCGATCTTGCGCAGCAGCGCGATGTCGCGTTGGCGCAGCGCGACCAGTTGCAGCGCGAACTGGACATCCTGCTCGAAAGCCACTCGTGGCGTATCACCCGCCCGCTGCGCGGCCTGCGCCGCCTGCTGCGCACGGCGCTGGCATCGCTGGCATTTCGCGGCCGGGTGCTGGCCGCGCTGAGCCGGCGCGGCCTCGCCAGCCTGCGCTCGCGTGGTATTCGCGTCACGTCGCAACGGGTCGCCGAATATCTGGCGCGTAAACGCGCGGCCCCAAACCGTTCGCCGGCAAGCGATTCAACCGTGCACACCGGCGAAGCGCCGGACGCGGTGCCCTGCGCCAAGGATCCCGTTGCCAGCATCATCATCCCAGCCTACAACCACATCGAACATACCCTCGCCTGCCTCGCCGCACTGGCAGTCGATAGCGAGCAGGTTCCGTTTGAAATCATCGTGGTCGACGATCATTCCAGCGACGACACCCCGATCCGGCTCGCCGCGATCCGTGGCCTGCATCTGCTGCGCAATGCCAGCAACCTCGGTTTCATCGGCGCCTGCAATGCCGGCGCGCAGCAGGCACGCGGTCGTTATCTGGTGTTCCTCAACAACGACACCCGGCCGCGCCCGGGCTGGCTCGATGCGCTGATCGGCACCTTCGCACAACTGCCCGACGCCGGCCTGGTCGGTGCCAAGCTGATCTACCCCGATGGTCGCTTGCAGGAAGCCGGTGGCATCGTGTTCAGCGATGGCTCAGGTTGGAACTACGGCCGCTTCCAGAACCCCGCAGACCCGCGTTACAACTTCGTGCGTGAGGTCGATTACTGCTCCGGCGCAGCGATTGCCATCGCAGCCGAAGTATTCGCTTCGCTCAACGGATTCGACAGCTATTACGCCCCGGCCTATTACGAAGATACCGACCTGGCGATGCGCATTCGCCGGCTCGGCAAGAAGGTGTACTACCAGCCGAAAGCGGAAGTGGTCCACGACGAGGGCGTGACCAGCGGCACTGATCCAAGCCGCGGAATCAAGGCGTATCAGGTCGAAAACCAGGCTCGCTTCGTTGCGCGCTGGCGCCAGACCCTGCAACGCTCGCACGCATTGCCGGGCAGCGAGCCGGCACGCGCCGCCGACCGCGGACGCCTGCGCCAGGTGCTGATCATCGATGCCTGTACGCCGACGCCCGACCGCGACTCGGGCTCGCTGCGCATGCTCAATCTGATGCGCCTGCTGCTTGCCCGTGGTTGCGCGGTGAGCTTTCTCGCCGAAAACCCGGCTCATGGCGGCCGCTATACCGAAGCGATGCAGCAACTCGGCGTGGAAGCCTGGTGGCATCCGTGGCTGACCAATCCGGCACAGTGGATGAGCGAACATGGGCGGCGCTTCGACACCGTGATCGTGTCGCGGCATTACGTCGCGTCCGCCTATCTGCCGCTGCTGCGACAGTTCGCGCCGCGTGCGCAGATTCTGTTCGATACCGTGGATCTGCATTACCTGCGCGAGCAGCGCGAAGCCGAACTCAGCGGCGATGCCGCGCAGGCGCGCGCGGCGACAACCACACGCGAGCGCGAACTGCGGCTGGTGCGCGATACCGACATCACCCTGGTGGTCAGTCCGTTCGAGCAAGCCCTGCTGCAGCGCGAAGTGCCCGGCGCACGGGTCGAGGTGCTGTCCAATGTGCATCACGTCGTCGGCTGCCGCCAACCTTACGCCCAGCGCAACGGTCTGCTGTTCGTTGGGGGTTTTCGCCATCCACCGAATGTCGACGCCGCGAACTGGCTGGCACAACAGATATTTCCGCGCGTGCGCGAGGCCCTGCCGGATATCGTATTGCACCTGATTGGCGGCGATGCACCCGAATCCGTGCGCACGCTCGGTGAATTGCCGGGCGTGCGGTTCCACGGCCATGTGCCGGACATCGAACCGTATCTGGATGGCTGTCGTATTGCGCTGGCACCGTTGCGCTACGGCGCGGGGGTCAAGGGCAAGGTCAATCTGAGCATGGCCCACGGCCAGCCGGTGGTGGCGACACCCTGCGCCGCCGAAGGCATGTCGCTGCGCGACGGTCACGATGTGTTGATCGCGGATCAGCCGCAGGCGTTCGCCGACGCGATCATCCGCCTGTATCAAGATCGGACGCTGTGGGACACGCTGTCGCAATACGGGCTGGAGAACGTGCGCCAGCACTATTCCTTCGAAGCAGCAGGCGAAGCGCTGGCGCGTATTCTCGATTGCACAGGCCAGCGCAACGTCGCTTGAAAGCCCACCGGACTCGGGACTCGGGAGAACCGTAAAGCATATTGGGTCCGCAAAGGACGCCAAGTGCGCAAAGGAAAGCACGAAGCCGAGCCTGTAGACGATGGGTAGAGCGCGGCGAAAACCGACAGTCACTCACCCGACGCTGTTTTTGCATTTTTTGCGTTTTTTTTGCGTTTTTTGCGGACTTTTTTGCTTTTCCCCAGTCCCGGCTTTTCGGCTTTACAGACGCCCACGAACACGGGCCAACACCCGCACCTGCCCCGGCGTGCGCATCAACACACTGGTGTAATCGAACACCAGGCCATCGACATCGATCTGCGCCTGCACCTGATAGGCGTTGCTGCCAAGGCTGAAGGCGCTCAGGTCGGCATCGCCCAGACCTTCGCGTTGCAGGGCTTCGCGCACCGCATCGATACTGCGATAGGCAGTGCCCGGCTCGCGTGCCAGCCGCCGCGCCTGGCCCATGTCCAAGCCATCGGCAACCGCCAGCCACAGCAGCGGCGGTGCGCTATTGAGGTTGAATTGGGCATCGGCCGGCGCCGCGCACACGAATGGCGCCAATGCGGCATAAGCGCGCGCATCGATTGCTGGCAAGCGCTTGAGTTCGGAAACATCGAAAAACGGTCGGTTGGCGCTGCGTCCAGACGGGCGCGCAGCGGCATAGGCCACATCCTCGGCGCCGTTTTCCTGCGCGTCACGATCGCGATCGATGTAATCCGCTGCCTGATTGGCGATCCGTGTTTCCAAACGCAGACCAATCAACACCCGCTGCAATCGCCGCACCGCATCGGCGTCGGTCGCGCCTGCTGGTGCCAACGCATTGAGATTGAAGCAGGCGCCCAGATCGCGCAATTGTCCGGTAATTACCGCGCCCGGCACCTCGATCGGCGGCAACGGCTGCCGCCATGGTGCATCGAGCGGATCGAAATCGGGCGACGCGCGTTCATCGGCCAGAATCGTCTGCGCCGCCCACGCTTCAAGACCACGCATCAGCTCGGCACTTTGCTCGGCGCGCCATTGATTGCGCAACCGCGCGCGGCCCTGCTCGCCATGATCGATCAGGCTGCTCGCCATGATCACTGCCAGCGCCACTGCCAGCAGGGCCACCAGCAAGGCCACGCCGCGTTGTCGGGCGCGTGTGCTCATGGCGCACCAGCGTCGCGGTTATCGGGCAATTCGATCAGGCGACGCAACTCGCCCAATCCTGCCAGGGTGAAACGCAGCTCCACGGCACGCGGCAGGCGCTCGGCAGCGGCGCCGCGCAGCGGCCAGATGGGGCTGACGCCGCGATCGAAATAACGCCACTGGCAATTGCCGACGCCGCGCAGGCGTGTCTCGCTCGCCGGCAGCGTGCCGGCTACGCGATCCAGCACCGGCCAGCGCAGCCGCTGCAACTCACCATCGGCGCAACGCCAGCCGACGCGTTCCAAGGCCGGCAGCGGCGTCTGCCAGCCACCGCCCGGCGCCAGCCGCGTCACCTCCACGGCATTGCCTTGCCCGAGCAGCGCCGGCACTTCGGCGCCAATGCCATCGCGCACCGGGCGCGCCACGGCCTGGCGCAGATCGCGCTCGAGTTGGGCGATGCCGAGTTGCAAGGCGCTCAGACGCTCGCGCTCGGCATCGAGCGCGTGGCGGCTGCGCGCCAGCGTATCCAGCCCGCCCCAGGCCAGCGTCGCCACCACCGCAAAGATCGCCATGGCGACCAGCACTTCTAGCAGGCTGAAGCCGTTGTCGCGACGGACTCGCCGACTCATGGCGCCGCAAAACCGCTGAGGGCAAGCAGTGGCTGGCTGTCCTGTGCGGGGCGCACCACTACGTCCAGCCGCCGGATGCCGTCATCGGTTGCCATCGAAATGCGCAGATCCCAGCGCCAGCGACGGCCGCCCATTTCCACCTCGCCGCTGCGCTCGCCGCTGCTCGGCAAGGGCGTCGCCAACCGCGTTTCGGCGATGGCATTGGCGGCCACCCATTGCGCCAACGTGCGCTCGCGTTCATCGGCCAGCGAGCGCGTCTCCTGCGACGCGGTACGCACCAACGCCGCCATCGCCAACGCCAGCACCGCCAGCGCGACCAGCACTTCAAGCAAGGTGAAACCGCGGGCGGATTCACTGCGCATCGACACGCTCGCGTTCGATGCGGCCACTTGGGGCACCGGTAATCCGCCAACGCGGCAAGCTGTCGCGTACAAGCAGCAGCTCGAACGGGGTCAACTCGCCACTGGCCTGGCAGGCAATGCGCGCGCGCGGTGTTTCGTCCCGATCAAGGTCGATGTCGTTCAGATCGATATCGCGACCATCCAGTCGCAGACCAAGGCTGAATCCCGCGGGCAGGCGCCGCGTCCGCAGCGGCTCGGCGGCATCGTCGGGCAATGGCGTAAACACGCCCTGCGCGAAACTGCCGAACCCCATTCGGTCGACATCGATCACGACCCCCATGTCACGCCCGGTCACCATCGCCCGCTCGCAGGCCATCCCGAGCAACGCAGCGACCCGCTCGGCGGCAACTTCACCGCGGCGCGCGGCAAAATCGGGCATCGCCAGCACCGCCGCGGCGCTGAGCACCGCGACGATGACCAGCGCCACCAACAACTCGATCAAGGTGATGCCGCGCTGCGTGTTCAAGCCAACCTCGCCGAACTCCCATGCACCACTTATGGTTCCCAATTACCGATATCCGCCGCTACTCCCTCACCGCCACTGCGGCCATCGGCGCCCTGACTCCAGACATCGAACGCGCCATGCGCACCCGGCTTCAGATACAGGTATTCGCGGCCCCACGGGTCTTTCGGAACGCTGGGCAGATAACCGTCGCTACGCCAGTTAGTTACGCCGGGCGGCGGCCTGACCAGTGCATCCAGCCCCTGCTCGGTGCTCGGGTAATCGAAATTGTCGAGCCGGTACATGTTCAGCGCGGTCACGATCGCGGTGATATCGGCCTGTGCCCGCACCACGCGGGCCTCGTCGGGGCGGCCCATCAACTGCGGCACCACCACCGAGGCAAGAATGCCGAGGATCACCACCACCACCAGCACTTCGATCAACGTGAAGCCTCTGGCGCGAAAAACCGGTTTGGCATGGACAGCAAGGCAACGGGACGGGATCATGGCGGCTCATGACGATGGCTGATCCGACGATGCTAGCAGACGCCGCACTTTGGCGCGCACGCGACCTCGCGGTGCTGTGGCACCCGTGCACGCAGATGCGCGAGCACCCCGACACCCTGCCGCTGGTACCGATCAGTCACGGCCGCGGTGCCTGGCTGCATGGCATGGACGGCACACGCTATCTCGACGCCGTCAGCAGTTGGTGGACCAACCTGTTCGGCCACGCCGAGCCGCGCATCGCCGCCGCCATCGCCGAACAGGCGCAGCGGCTGGAGCACGTGATCTTCGCCGGCTTTTCGCATCAGCCCGCGGTGGAACTGGCGGAGCGTCTGGTCGCACTCTCGCCACCAGGCTTGAACCGGGTATTCCTGGCCGACAATGGCTCGGCGGCAGTGGAAGTCGCGCTGAAGATGAGCTTTCACAGCTTTCTCAACCGCGGCGATACGCGACGGCGCAAGTTCATCGCTCTGCATAACGGCTATCACGGCGAAACCCTCGGCGCGCTGGCGGTCGGCGACATTCCGCTGTATCGGCGCATCTACGCGCCGCTGCTGATCGAGCCGCTGTTCGCGCCCTCGCCCGATGCGTGGCTGGCCGAGCCCGGCGAGTCGGCGCACGACTACGCAATTCGCGCAGCCGACGCGCTGGCCGCCATGTTGGCGGAGCATGGCGAGGATGTCTGCGCGCTGATCCTGGAACCGCTGGTGCAATGCGCCGGCGGCATGCGCATGTATCACCCGGAATACCTGCGCCGCGCCCGCGCCTTGTGCGACCAGCATGGCATCCACCTGATCGCGGATGAAATCGCGGTCGGTTTTGGCCGCACCGGCAGCCTGTTTGCCTGCGAACAGGCCGACATCTCGCCCGATTTCCTGTGTCTGTCCAAAGGTTTGACCGGCGGCTTTCTGCCGTTGTCGGCGGTACTCACCACCAACGCGGTGTACGACGCCTTTCTCGATGATTCGCGCGAGCGTGCGTTCCTGCACTCGCACAGCTACACCGGCAACCCGATAGCCTGTGCCGCAGCGCTGGCCACGTTGACGATTTTCCGCGACGAGCCGGTGCTCGAGCGCAACCGGATGACAGCAGCCGCGATGGCGCAACGCGCGGCACCGATCGCCGCGCACCCGCATGTGGCGCAAATGCGCCAAACCGGCATGATCCTCGCGTTCGAACTGGGCCAGGCCAATAGTCGCGAGCCGTTGCCGGCGTCGCAGCGCACCGGCTTGCGCGCCTATCGCGCGGCGCTGCAACGCGGCGTCGTGCTGCGACCATTGGGCGACGTGCTGTACTGGATGCCGCCATACTGCGTCAGCAACGATGACCTGGATCACCTCGCACGCGTCACCGCCGCCGCCATCGACGAGAGCACTCGACCATGCGCCTGACCCGAAATTACGTCGATCACCCCTTGCAACCCGGCCAGCGCGTCGCCTTGTCCGAGGCGGTAGCCAACCATCTGCTACGGGTGTTGCGGCTGGGCGTCGGCGACGCCCTGATCGTGTTCAACGGCGATGGTTTCGATTACCGCGCCACCGTCGCAAGCGCCGAACGCCGCGCAGCGCAAATCGAAGTGCAATCGCGCGCAGCGGCGAGTTGCGAATCGGCGTTGTCGATCACCCTCGGCCAGGGCATCGCGCGCGGCGAAAAAATGGACTGGGTGCTGCAGAAAGCCAGCGAACTGGGCGTCGCCGCGATCGCGCCGCTGCGCACGCAATGGACCGAGGTGCGATTGCATGCCGAGCGCGCCGAACGCCGCCATCAGCACTGGCACGGCGTCATCGCCGCGGCCTGCGAGCAATGCGGCCGCGCCATCCTGCCGGCACTGACACCCGCTAGCGATCTGTCGGCCTGGGCCGGCAGCGCGCCGGAAAATGCGCTGCGCCTGCTACTCGACCCCGAAGGCGAACACACCTTGACTACCTGCCCGCCGCCGCAACCCGGACAGCCGGTATGGATCGTGATTGGCCCGGAAGGCGGTCTGTCCGAGCGCGATATCGCCACCCTGCATGCCGCCGGTTTCAACGGACTGCGACTGGGCCCGCGGGTGCTGCGCACCGAAACCGCCGGGCTGGCGGCGATCGCCGCGATGCAGGCGCTGTGGGGCGATCTGGGCTGATGAAGCCGGGACTCGGGACTCGGGACTCGGGACTCGGGACTCGGGACTCGGGACTCGGGACTCGGGACTCGGGACTCGGGACTCGGGAAGAGCGTAAAGCTTACGGTCCGCAAAAGTCGCAAAGAACGCAAAGGAAAAGCGCAAAGGACTTTCACCTCTGGGTGTCGGTTCAAGCCGCGCAGCGGCGGAACCGACATCAAACCTTGCAACTGCTTTCGGCTTCCTTTGCGCTTCGCGTCCTTTGCGGACCATTTGCCTTTAT
>PGZC01000002.1:0-101993 GCA_002839995.1 Gammaproteobacteria bacterium HGW-Gammaproteobacteria-4
TTTGAGCGAATGAACGGAAAATCTGGTCATCATCGATCCGACAGGCGCATGTCGGCTCTGAATGGCGTCCATTCGACGGGTTGTTCAGAGCATCCTTAGAAAATGGCTGAAACCTGCAGATGCTGCGGGCGGTTGCAATATCCTGTAATGCGACTTTCTGCGCGTGTGGTAGGAAACGGCATGTATAAAGAGTATGCGGCAATGACGCCAGTGAAGGCTAGGCAGAATACGCGCCGTGAAAAAATACGACGACGGTAATTCCGACTCTACGCTCGCCGTCGCGTCAGAGGGCTGCTGCCCAGTGCGCTTCCAGTAAAGACGTCCTGATTAGCGACGAAGCTCAGCCGGCCGTCGCATGATATGAGACGCGGCGGGCGCAGGCTCTCCACCGTGACCCACGGTGGAGAGCAGTCATGGCGATGAATCGGGTGCAGTTTCAGGCGGGGCTGTCGATGACGGCGTTCTTGCAGCAGTACGGCACCGAAGCCAAGTGTTATCGCGCGCTGTACCGGATGCGCTGGCCCCAAGGATTCCGCTGTCCGGCCTGCAACGGCCGCACGCGCTCGCGCTTTCGTCGCGCCGACCGCGTCTACTACCAGTGCCGCAGTTGCCGCCACCAGACCACGCTCACCAGCGGCACGCTGTTTGCGGCGAGCAAGCTGCCGCTGACAAAGTGGTTCCTGGCCATGCACCTGCTGACGGCGAGCAAGACCAATCTGGCGGCCCTGGAACTGATGCGGCAACTGGACGTGTGCTACGCCACCGCCTGGACGCTCAAGCACAAGATCATGCAGGCCATGACCGAGCGCGAGGAGTCCCGGCAACTTCACGGCTTCGTACAGATCGACGACGCCTACCTGGGTGGCGAGCGCAACGGCGGCAAACCGGGACGCGGGTCGGAAAACAAGCAGCCCTTCGTGATCGCGGTATCCACGGACGCCACCCTCGAACACCCGACGTTCGCCGTGATCGAGCCGGTGCGGAGCTTCGACAACGACTCGCTGCGCGACTGGGCGGCGCGACGACTGGCCCCGGAGGCGGAAGCCTACACCGATGGTCTGGGTTGCTTCCGGCGCATCGAGGAGGCCGGCCATGCGCACACCGTGCTGGTGACCGGCGGCGGTCGTGCGGCCACTCAGGCACAGGGCGCGCGCTGGGTGAACGTGCTCCTGGCCAACGTCAAACGCGCCATCAGCGGCAGCTACCATGCGATTCGCCAAGCCAAGTACGCGCGGCGCTATCTGGCCGAAGCAGCGTACCGTTTCAACCGCCGCTTTCACCTCGCCGCCATGCTGCCGCGACTGCTGCGCGCGATGGTGCTCTGCAAGCCGTGTGCAGAGCCGTCTTTGCGCGCTGCAGGGAATTTTCATGGCTGAGCTTCGTCGCTAATCAGGTTGAGGGTTGGTGGACAAAATCTTGGACACTTTGCCCGCCGCTCGCGTCGGTTGCGCTTCGGGCCATCATCCCTTCGCGCCGCTGCGCGATTGCCAGCGCTGGATCTGCGCCCCGACTTGGTCCCAAGGCAAGCGGCTTCCGTCCCGCTGCATGGCTTCATACGCTACGGCCACTCGCTCAACGAGCACCACACGCGCGTCGAGCAGGGCTTCGATGAGCCAGAGGGTCCCGTGGACTTCGACGCGTTCACGGGTGGCGGCCTCGCGCAGCGCGCCATCGCCTGACAGCAGCGCGCAACCCAAGGTGCGTGCCAAGGCCAGCGCGAATAGATCGTTGGTGCTGGGTCGCCGGTAGTGCTGGCGCAGGCGCATGACGTATTCCACGGATTCCGCGGGCTGGGGAAGAACTTTCAGCCCCAAGCCGGGCAGGATGCCGTAGTGGGCGGCCAACTCCTCCACGTACAACACGTCTGGCACACAGAACTCGACCTCGGGAAGGCGAAACATCTCCTCCAGCAAACCGCCGGCCGCCAAGTCGATGATGATGTTGGCATCAGTGACAATCAGCCGCATCGGTCGCTTCCATGCGTCTGCGCAAGCGCAGTTCCACCAGTGGCACCCCGAACAGCTCGGCGGCCCTGGACTCTCCAATCAGGTCCTCGGCCAAGGCCCGGTACACCAGTTGGGCGAACCGGCGCGGGCATTCCCTGGGGTAGGAATCCCCTGGCTCGCACTCCCGCCAGGAGGTTCCAGCTTCCCCTTGTTGGGCAAAGAACTCCCAGTGTCGGCGCGCTGCGGACTTGTTGAGGATTCCCAGGTCCTGCGCACGATAGAGCCAGCCATTCATGCTCAGGCCCCATTCGTGCTTGAGCAGGTACAGCTCGCGTGGCTCCAGCCATGACCGGGACGAGCCCAGGAGTCGATGCACCTCATCCTTGGGCACGAGGAAGGCACCGGCGAAGCGGTTGCAGGCGCGCTCCTCGTCCAGGCCCGGAGCCAAGCGGCCATGCAGCACCAGATGCCCCAGCTCGTGCGCCAGGGTGAAGCGCTGGCGGTCCCCGGGCCAGTCCTGACCGACGACGATGACGGTATGGCCGTTGGCCTTGGCCGCCAGGCCGTCGAACTTCTTGCCGCCGTCGTGTGAGGTGAGGAAGACATTGATGCCTTCCTCTTCCATCTTGTCGATGAGGTTGCGGATGGGCCCGACGCCCAGCTGCCAGGCCGCGCGTACCTTCTCAGCCTGCAATTCGATGTCCTCGTAGGACTTCACCTGGATGGGAAGCCCCCGTGGGGGTGCAAAGGCCTTGGGCCAAGAGGCTGGGATGATCGCCTCCAGCTCCAGCCAGCGCTCCATTTGCTCGCGGACATCCTCAAGCGCCCTGCCCTCATCCTTGGCCGAGAGCCTGGAGTGCTTGCGAAATTCCACTTCCGACAACTCAACACCCGGCTGCCTGAAGAAGTACTCGGTCCGCACGTCCAACGCCTTGGCCAGGCGCAGCAAGGTCTCCGAAGACGGCTTGATCTGGTCACGCTCGTATTTGGAGATGGCCATGGCGCTAAGCCCCACGGCCTGCGCGAGTTCGCGCAGGGACAGGCCGGCCGCTACGCGCCCCTGTTTGATTCTGGAGCCCAGCATGTCTACCTCAACGTTTACGGAATTCGGCGTTTGTTGACACAGTGTAAACCATCAAGTAGAGTTTACGTCAACGCATGTTATATGGAGATATGTAAACCATGGCCACTAACCCCCCGACAGGCGACGGGCACCGGAATGGGGCGGTCCGCGACCGCTCGCAGTTCAAGGCGCCCAACGGCAACTACACCAAGCGCAATACTGACAACGGTCGCTTCATGGATCAGAAGAAGGGCGGCGACCCGTTCAAGGGCGTCCGCAAAGAGAGATAGGCCGCTGCATGCCAACGGCGAATGCCAAGTCCCGGGGAATCCCATCTGGCACGTTCGTCGTCGACGATTCTCGCGGGAAATCGGGTGTAGCGCTGGCGGCGTCCCTCCGCGTCACCCCACAGATTCCGATGGAATCGCTTGCTACGCCCAGCTCTCCAGCATGAGCGGCGCGTCGATCCGCGCGCAAGGACGGCCGTTGTTGGTGACCTGAACGGCGCCTGCCGACAGCGCGTGTGCGGCGATCATCATGTCCATCTCGCCGCTCGGTTGACCTGCGCCGCCCAGTTGGTGGCGAATTTCGGCGTACCAGTTCGCCGCGTCGACATCACGGGGATTCAAGCCAAACTGCTGTGTCTGTTGGCCTGGCCGACAGCGACGGCGATATATTCCAGCGGGATACTACAAAGATTGCCGAGCGATGGAATCGTGCGCCGTCGTTACCGCGCGCCAGGTGAAGTCAACGACGATGGGCACATGGTCTGAAAGCGGTTCGCCGTTATCGTCAACGAACGACTGATCCGTCCGCGATTGCCGCGGAACCAGTTGCAGCGATGGGCTTCCCCGATACAGCACCTTGTCGATGCCGTGGCGCACATCGGGGCAGTCGGTCACCTCACATGTGTCGCGCAATCCGCCGGATTGCAGCAGGTGCTCGAAGGTCGCACGATCGCCTGCTACGTCCCGGCTCCGCAGATTGGTATCGCCTGCGATGATCACCGCGCGGCCCCGGGAACGGTTGGCCAGCGAGTCGAGGAGCTGACCCACCTGATTCAGACGCGTGTCAAGGTTGCCGGGGCCGCGCCCAGAGTCCATGTGGACGTTGTAGACATCCAGCACCGCGCCCGCGCCGAGGTGATGACTGGCCACCGAGAAGCCCTTGTCCACCAGGCAATCATTGCGGTCGGTGAGGTAACCATGACAGTTGCGCCAACTCTCCCGGTGTTCTTCAGAAAAGGGCAGTCGGCTGAACCGGTTGAGTCCGTCGCCAATGCCGGCCCAGCCGCTACCGCGGCCCAAAATGGATTGAAAAGGCAGGGAAATCCCGGCCCGCAGTTGCCGCGGATAGGCGAAGTCTTCCTGCACCAGAACCAGGTCGTAGCGACTCAGCAACGGCCCCATGCGGAGCAGGTTGACGCTGGGACAGGATCGGGAAATCAGATCCGGCAGACCGGCAACATTGTAGGTAACCAGATGGAAACTGCCGGAATCCCCGTCCGGAAGCGCCGACAGGGCTTGCGCGAATGCTGCGTGGGTTGGCCGGATGTCCTTCATGATCGTGTCTTTCACGAGCGCGGGTTTCCAAGGCGCCAACAGGAAAACGCCGCTTGCCACTGCAACGCGCGTGACGTATTTGAAGCGTCCGACCATCGTTCTTCGTCTAACCGTGATTGCGTTGTGCGTGCGCATGGAACCGGCTATCCGTCCCATTGCACGGCCTATTTGGCCAAGAACATCAATGGCCTGTGAGATGCGCTGGCAAGCGTCGCGCGGTGCTTGGCGTTCCGTGCGAATCAGCACCGTAGCGAGCCACCCCCGCCGGCACTGTGACCTGCGTCTGATATCTGGCAATGGGATGCCGATGACCGATACCCTGCCCTATTGATCTGAATCAAGCGCCTGCGCGTCGAAAACCGAACAATGGACCCGGGATGGCAGGCGCGGAGGCCGGCTGATGCTGCAGATTCGGATTCATGGTCGCGGCGGGCAGGGCGTGGTGACGGCGGCGGAGATGCTGTCGTTGGCGGCGTTCGAACAGGGGCGGCATGCGCAGGCGTTTCCGAGCTTCGGTTCGGAGCGCACGGGTGCGCCGGTGGTGGCGTTCTGTCGCATCGACGATCGCGAGATCCGTTTGCGCGAGCCGATCAGGGTGCCGGATGTGCTGATCGTGCAGGACCCGACGCTGTTGCATCAGATCGATGTGTTCCAGGGTTTGCAGGCGGACGGCTACGTGCTGATCAACAGCCGGCGCAGCTTCGACGAACTGGGCCTTGGCGAAATCCAGCAGCGTTATCGCCGCGAGCGTTTGATCACGTTGCCGGCGAGCGAGATCGCGCTCAAGCATCTGGGCCGGCCGTTGCCGAATGCGGTGTTGCTGGGCGGTTTTGCGGCGCTGTCGGGCCTGATCACGCTCGACGCGGTGGCGCATGCGATCCGCGTCAAGTTCAAGGGCAAGGTGGCCGACGCCAACGTCGCCGCCGCCAGCGAAGCCTTCGACACGATCCAGCGCAGGATGGAGGAGCCGGCCCATGCTCAAGCAGACTGAAGGTTCGCGCGCGGTGGCCGAGGCGGTGGCACTGTGCCGCCCGGAAGTGATCTGCGCGTATCCGATCTCGCCACAGACGCATATCGTCGAAGGACTGGGCGAGCGCGTCAAAAGCGGTGCGCTGACGCCGTGCGAATTCATCAACGTCGAGAGCGAGTTCGCCGCGATGAGTGTGGCCATCGGCTCGTCGGCGGCGGGTGCGCGCACCTACACCGCCACCGCGTCGCAGGGGCTGCTGTTCATGGCGGAGGCGGTGTACAACGCTTCCGGGCTGGGCCTGCCGATCGTGATGACGGTGGCGAATCGCGCCATCGGCGCGCCGATCAACATCTGGAACGATCACAGCGATTCCATGAGCCAGCGCGATTGCGGCTGGATCCAGTTGTTCGCGGAAAGCAACCAGGAGGCGCTGGACCTGCACATCCAGGCCTTCAAGCTGGCGGAAGAACTGTCGATGCCGGTGATGGTGTGCATGGACGGTTTCATCCTCACCCACGCCTACGAGCAGGTGGACATGCCCGATCAGGCCGACGTCGATGCGTTTCTGCCGCCGTACTGGACCCGGCCGATCCGGTTTCGATTGGCGCGATGGTAGGGCCGGAGGCGTTCATGGAAGTGCGTTATCTGGCGCACGCCAAACAGTTGACCGCGCTGGATGTGATTCCGCGCATCGCGCACGAGTTTCATGGGCGCTTCGGACGTCATTCCGGCGGGCTGGTGCGCGGTTATCGCATCGAGGACGCCGAGACCATCGTCGTCGCGCTGGGCTCGGTGATCGGCACGCTGAAGGACACCATCGACGAGATGCGCGCCGACGGCATCGCGATCGGCGTGTTGGGTATCCAGTCCTTCCGACCATTCCCGCTGGCCGCGGTGCGCGCCGCCTTGCAGCACGCGCACAACGTGGTGGTGCTGGAAAAGAGTTTTTGCGTCGGTCTGGGCGGAGTGGTCTCCACCGATGTGCGGCTGGCGCTGTCCGGCCTGCAACTGCATGGTTATACGGTGGTGGCCGGGCTGGGTGGCCGCGCCATCACCAAGGAATCGCTGCACCGCACTCTGCGCGAAGCGATTGCCGGCACCCTGCAACCGCTGAGCTGCGTCGCAGCGGCCCGATTGCCGAGAACCTGTTGCGCGACGTCGGCGGCATTGCCGTCAAGGTGGTATGAGATGGGCCAGCCGATCAAGTTCTACCAAACCGGCACCTTCACGGTGGGTAACCGCCTGCTGGAGCCGGAGCAGCGCACGGTGCAGGCATCGGTCGAACGCAGCAATTCGATCAACTCGGGCCACCGCGCCTGTCAGGGCTGCGGCGAGGCGCTGGGCGCGCGCTATGCGGTCGATGCGGCGATGCGCGCCACGCAGGGCCAACTGATCGCGGCCAACGCCACCGGTTGTCTGGAAGTGTTTTCGACGCCGTACCCGGAATCGTCCTGGCAATTGCCGTGGATCCACTCGCTGTTCGGCAATGCCGCGGCCGTGGGCACCGGCATTGCGGCGGCGCTCAAGGTGAGGGCGCGCAAGGCCGGTCTGGAACGCAATGCGGTGCGGGTGATCGCGCAGGGCGGCGATGGCGGCACCACCGATATCGGTTTCGGCTGCCTGTCCGGGATGTTCGAGCGCAACGACGACGTGCTCTACATCTGCTACGACAACGAGGCCTACATGAACACCGGCGTGCAGCGCAGCTCGGCGACGCCGCCCGCTGCGCGCACCAACACCACCATGGCGGTGGGCGAAAACCCCGGCGCCGAATTCGGGCAAGGCAAGAACCTGCCGCGCATTGCGATGGCGCATGAAATCCCCTACGTGGCCACCGCCACCGTGGCCGATCTGCACGATCTGGAAGCGAAGGTGGAAAAGGCCATGAGCCTGCATGGCGCGCGCTATCTGCACATCCTGGTGCCGTGCCCGCTGGGTTGGGGCTCGGCCAGTTGCGACACCATCAAGCTGGCGCGGCTGGCGCGCGAGACCGGCATCTTCCCGGTGTTCGAAGCCGAGCGCGGCGAGCTGACGCGGGTGACGCAAATCCGTCGCCGCGTGCCAGTGGAGGAATACCTCAAACCGCAGAAGCGTTTCGCCCATTTGTTCGCCGGCGCGGGCCGCGCCGATCTGATCGCCCGCATCCAGGCCGATGCCGATCGCAACATCGCGCGCTTCGGCCTGCTCGCCGACGAGGTGACCGCATGAGCATGCAAAAGCCCTTCGCCATCACCCTCGATCCCGGTTCGTCGCTGGCCAACAAGACCGGTAGCTGGCGCACCGAGCGCCCGGTGTACGTGGATCGCCTGCCGCCCTGCAATGCCGAGTGCCCGGCCGGAGAAGACATCCAGGGTTGGCTGTTCCATGCCGAAAGCGGCGACTACCGCTCCGCGTGGGGACACCTCACCCGCGACAACCCGTTCCCGGCGATCATGGGCCGCGTCTGTTACCACACCTGCGAAGGCGTCTGTAATCGCGGCAAGATCGACGCCAGCGTCGGCATCAATTCGGTCGAGCGCTTTCTCGGCGATCTCGCCTTGCAGGAGCATTGGCAGTTCGAGCCACCCGCGCAGGAAACCGGCAAGCATGTGCTGGTGGTCGGTGCCGGGCCATCGGGCATGTCCGCGGCCTATCACCTGCGCCGCTTCGGCCATGCCGTGACCGTGGCCGAGGCTGGCCCGGCGATGGGCGGCATGATGCGCTTCGGCATCCCCAAATACCGCCTGCCGCGCGACGTGCTGGATGGCGAAATGCAGCGCATCGTCGCGATGGGTGTGCGGGTGCAACTCAACACCAAGGTCGACGACATCGCGCACACCCTGCGCGATGGCAGTTACGACGCCGCGTTTCTGGCAGTCGGCGCGCACATCGCCAAGCGCGCCTACATTCCGGCCAAGGATTCCTCGCACATTCTCGATGCGGTCGCGGTGCTGCGCTCGATGGAAGGCGCCGAGCCGCCGCTGCTCGGGCGGCGCGTGGTGGTCTACGGCGGCGGCAACACCGCGATCGACGTGGCCCGCACCGCCAAGCGCCTGGGCGCGACCGAGGCCATCATCGTCTACCGCCGCACCCGCGAAAAAATGCCGGCGCACGATTTCGAGGTGGAGGAGGCGCTGGAAGAAGGCGTGATGATGAAGTGGCTGTCCACCATCACCAGCGCCGAGGGCGGCTCGCTGACCATCGAGAAAATGGTCCTCGACGAGCACGGCAAGCCGCAGCCCACTGGCGAGGTGGAAACGCTGGAGTCCGACTCGCTGGTGCTGGCGCTGGGTCAGGACGTGGACCTGTCGCTGCTCGACAACGTGCCCAGCCTGGAGCGCAAGGATGGCGTGGTGCAGGTCGATCCGCTTACCATGATGACCGGCCACCCCGGCCTGTTTGCCGGTGGCGACATGGTGCCCGCCGAGCGCAACGTCACCGTCGCCGTGGGCCACGGCAAGAAGGCCGCGCGGCACATCGACGCCTGGCTGCGCGGCGTCGCGGCGAACGCCGCGCCCAAACACGCGCCGGCCGACTTCGCGCGCATCAACGCCTGGTATTACAGTGACGCGCCCAAGACCGTGCGCCCGCAGCTCGACCTCGCCCGTCGCACCAGCAGCTTCGACGAAGTGCAGGGCGGCCTCACCCCGGACAACGCCCTGTTCGAAGCGCGCCGTTGCCTGAGCTGCGGCAACTGCTTCGAATGCGACAACTGCTACGGCGTCTGCCCCGACAACGCGGTGATCAAACTCGGTCCCGGCAATGGCTTCGCGTTCAACTACGACTACTGCAAAGGCTGCGGCGTCTGCGCCGCCGAGTGCCCCTGCGGCGCCATCGACATGGTGCCGGAGGAGGTGTAGGAATGCCCCGCGCAAGCTCCATGGTGCGTCATTGTGGTGGTTGTTCCGGCAGGTCGCCCACAGGGTGGGCTCCTACAGGTCAAGCGCAACCGTGATGTTGTAGGAGCCCACCCTGTGGGCGACCTGCCAAGCGCGCCATATCATCCGCACACCGGCGCAGCGGCGCGAATGCACGAAACCCGCCCTACAATTGCGCAGAACCCGACGCCTGAAGGAACACCCCATGAACGTACGCGCCTACGCCGCACGATCCGCCACCGATGCGCTCGCCCCGTTTCCCATCGCGCGCCGCGAACCGCGCGCCGATGACGTGGTGATCGACATCCTCTACTGCGGGGTCTGCCACTCCGACCTGCACATGGCCCGCAACGACTGGAACAACACGGTCTATCCGGTGGTGCCGGGGCATGAAATCATCGGTCGCGTGCGCCGCGTCGGCACGGCGGTGACTCGCTTCAGGGCAGGCGATCACGTCGGCGTCGGCTGCATGGTCGATTCCTGCCAGCACTGTGCAGCGTGCGACAAGGGCCTGGAGCAATACTGCGCTCAGTTCCCCACGCTCACTTACAACGGCGTGGATCGCCACGACAAGACGCCGACCTTCGGCGGCTATTCCGAAAGCATCGTGGCGCGCGAAAAATTCGTGCTCAAGCTGCCGCCGGGCCTCGACCTCGCCGGTGCCGCGCCGTTGCTGTGCGCCGGCATCACCACCTGGTCGCCGCTGCGGCATTGGCACGTCGGCAACGGCAGCCGCGTCGCTGTCGTCGGCCTCGGCGGGCTCGGCCACATGGCGCTGAAACTGGCCAAGGCGCTGGGCGCCGAAGTGACCTTGTTCACCCGTTCGCCCGGCAAGGAGGCCGACGCGCGCCGCCTCGGCGCCGACCGCATCGTGCTGTCCACCGATGCCGAGCAAATGGCGGCCGTGACCGGCCGCTTCGGCCTGATCATCGACACCGTGCCCTACGCCCACGACCTCAACCCCTACCTGCCCACGCTGGCGGTAGACAGTACGCTGGTGCTGGTCGGCTACCTCGGCGAACTCGACCCCGCACTCAACACCAGCGCCATGGTGCTGCAACGCAAATCCGTCGCCGGCTCCCTCATCGGCGGCATCGCCGAAACCCAGGAGCTGCTCGACTTCTGCGGCCAGCACGGCATCACCTCCGACATCGAAACGATCCGCATCCAGGACATCAACACCGCCTACGCGCGCTTGCTCAAGAGCGATGTGAAGTATCGCTTTGTGATCGATATGGGGTCATTGCAAGTGGAAGCGGGGTAAGTGTTGCGGCAATGCACGCCGGACCGATCTAAACCCAGCGGCCACTGCGTGCATCCAAGGCGTTATGCTCGCATCCGCCGTGACTTCCGAATCGTTCATTTCGCCCTCGACCACGAGCGCGCGACCCGGCGATGCCCTCGCCCGCCGCGCGGCGCGGGGCGATATCGCGGCGTTCGAGCAGTTGTACCGCGATCAGGTCGGGCGGATATTCGTGTTGCTGCGGCGGCTGTGCGGCGGGCACGAGGGCCGCGCGCAGGATCTCACCCAGGAGGTGTTCGTGCGCGCCTGGCAGGCGCTGCCGAAATTCCGCTTTGAAAGCGCATTCGCCACCTGGCTGCATCGGCTGGCGGTAAACACGGCGTTGATGGAGTTGCGCGCGCGGCGCGGTGGGCTGGACGCGGAAATCACCGACGCGGTGCTCGAGACCCACGCCACCATCGATACCGCCGGGGTACGCACGTTGTTGTCGACCGACCTGGAACGCGCCATCGCGACCTTGCCGCCACGCGCCCGCGCGGTGCTGGTGTTGTTCGACGTGGAAGGCCTGAGCCACGAGGAAATCGCCGAACAACTGAACATGGCGGTGGGCAGTTCCAAGGCGCAACTGCATCGCGCGCGCGGCTTGCTGCGGGCGCGGCTGGGAGAACACTGATGTCCCGATCCGAACGTGATTCCGAACTGCACATGGCATTGCGTCAATTGCCGCGTACGGTACAACCCACGCGCGATCTGTGGCCCGGCATCGCCGCGCGCATCGGTGCCGGCAGCCCGGCGCAGGTGCGCGCGTTGCGAAGGCGGCGGTTGCCGCACCTGGCGCTCGCCGCATCCATCGCACTGCTGGCGCTCGGCGTGACGCGGTGGTGGCCGCAAGCGAGCGTCGATCCGCAGGCGCAAATGATGCAGCAACAGGTAACCGCGATGACCCGCGAATACGACGCCGCACTGGCGCAGTTGCCGCAGGCGGCGCTGCCGCCGGTGCTGGCGCCGGGCTTGCAGGCACTCGACGCCAGCGCCGTGCAAATCCGCCGTGCGCTGCAACAGGCGCCGCATTCGACCCGGCTGATCGCGCAACTGCAACACACCTATGCGCTGCGTCTGCGACTGAGCCAACGCGGGATGCACGGCTGACTACCGATATCTTGAGCCGACCTGCAAATCAAAGCGCCATTGAGCGTCGAGTACTTCACCAAGGAGAACGATCATGAAATCCAGACACCTGCTCTGCGTTGCCTTGCTGGCGTGCCCGCTGTCGGCATGGGCGGGCACCCCGATCGACCAGACCCGAGCACTCAACGCCGACGGCCGCGTGAGCATCGAGAACCTCAAGGGTTCGGTGCAAGTCCGCACCTGGGACCGCGCCGAAGTGCACATCGGCGGCACGCTCGGCGATGGCGTCAAGCGGTTGCAGATTCAGGGCAGCGAAAGCAGCGTGCGGATCGAGGTCGACTACCCCGACGACAACGGCTGGTTCGGCAAGGGGCGCTCCGAACCGAGCGAATTGATCGTCACCGTGCCGGCGAAAGCGGAAGTGGACGTGGACGTGGTCAGCGCCGATGTCGATGTCGAAGGCGTGGCCGGGCGGCGGTTGGCGATCGACTCGGTAAGCGGCCGCGTCAAGGCCAAGGGCAAGCCGGCGCGAGCCGAACTGGAATCGGTCAGTGGCGAAATCGAAGCGACACTGGAATCCGCAGAGCTTGATGTTTCGTCGGTCAGCGGCAGCTTGCGCGTGACCGGCACGAGCAGCGGCGAGATCGCCCTGGAAACGGTTTCCGGCAGCATCGACCTCGAAGCCGGCACCATCAAGCGGCTGCGCATCGAGTCGGTGTCGGGCAGCGCCGAGGCGCAGTTGCAGGCGCTCGCGCCCGGTGGCCGCATCGACGGCGAGACCCTGTCCGGCCGCCTGACCGTCAGCCTGCCGGCCACCACCTCGGCGTCGGTGAACATCTCCACCTTCAGCGGCGCGATCCGCTCCACCGTGGGCGAGGTGAAACGCGAGGGTTACGGCCCGGGCGCTTCGCTGGAGACCCGCCTGGGCGACGGCAACGGCAAGATCGAACTGGAGAGCTTTTCCGGCTCGGTGCGCCTGGATTTGCGCTGAGCGCGCTTTCCCTCGGGTGGCATTTGCCAAGGATGCGCTGAACGAGCTGTCATTGCGAGGAGCGAAGCGACGTGGCAATCCAGAAATATATGGAAAAACAAAGCACTGGATTGCTTCCCGCCACGACCTTCGGCCTCGCGGCTAAAGGCTAGAGCGCTCGCAACGACGTCGGAGACAATTGTTCAGAGTTTCCCTATAGGCACGTGCTCGCGCAGGCCTCACCCAGGACGCAGTGGCCGAGCGCATGGGCACGACCAAGAGCGCAATCGCGCGGCTGGAATCGGCCGGCAAGCATGCTCCGTCGCTTGCGACACTCGAGCACTACGCAAGCACCGTCGGTTGCGAGCTTCAAGTCAAATTGGTGCGCCAGAAGGCAACGTGACGCGCGATCCCTGCTTTGCTTGGGCATTACGCCGCACATCACTGCGACCGCAACCATACGCCGCAGCTCATATCGGTTGACTCGCTCACCTCAATGACGTACATTTCTATAGCAACATATACGTCACTAGGCTCGCGGTGTGAATACAAAACTTACCCTGCGTCTCGACGACGAGTTGATCTCCACCGCGAAGCGCTACTCCGCCAAGTCGGGCAAGTCGCTGTCGCAACTGGTCGCCGATTACTTCACCTTGCTCGCTGCCAGCACCGCGGAATCGGACGCGGCGCCCACGCCGCGCGTTCGCGCGTTGATTGGGGTGCTTGCGAATGCGACGGTCGATGAGGCCGACTACCGCCGCCACCTCGAGGACAAGCACCGGTGAAGGTGCTTTTCGATACCAATGTTGTGCTTGATGTGTTGTTGGCGCGCGAGCCGCACTTCGAGGTCGCGGCACGGCTGTTCTCGCTGGTGGACAACAAGGCGATCGACGGCCTGATTTGCGCCACCACCGTGACCACGATCCATTATCTGGCAGCCAAGGCGGTGGGCGCGAAAAAGGCCGCGACGCACGTTCGTGCGCTGATGGCGCTGTTCGAAGTCGCTCCGGTATCACGCGCGGTGTTGGCGGGGGCGATGGAACGCGGCTTCGATGATTTTGAGGATGCGCTGCTGCACGAGGCGGCATTGCTGTCCGGCGCTACGGCCATCGTTACCCGGAACGGCAAAGACTTTGCCAAGGCCGCGCTACCGGTATTCGAACCGGTCGCGCTGCTGGCCGCGGTGGCGAGCACGCGCTGAGTTGAACCCACGACGCGGGGTAACCCATGCCGCTTTCGGGGTTGCGCGCATCCAGTATGATTGGAGGATGGGCTCAACGACACACACAACCCGGGCGTTCAACGCAACCCGCCGCATGGGCGGTTGCTGAGCCGTGCCGCAGTTCCGTTACAGCGCGTTGAGTCCGGCCGGCGAGTCGATCACCGGGATGATGGATGCGGCAAGCGCCGAGGAGGTGATCGCGCGTTTGCAGGAGGCCGGCAACCTGCCGATCGAGGCGCGGCGCAGCGATGCCGCCGGCGGCGAGGGCTTGGCCGGGCTGTTTCGGCGCAATGCGCTGGATCACGGTCAGGTGCTGCGCTTCACCCAGCAGTTGGCCACCCTGCTCGGTGCCGGGCAGCCGCTGGACCGTGCGCTGGGCATCCTGATCGATCTGCCGGAAAGCCCGGCCGCGCGCGCGCTGCTGACCCGGGTACGCGATACCGTGCGCGGTGGTGCGCCGCTGTCTACCGCGCTCGACCAGCAGCATGGCGTGTTTTCGCGGCTGTACATCAACATGGTGCGCGCCGGTGAGGCCGGCGGCTCGCTGCAGGCCAGCCTGGCGCGCCTCGCCGAATATCTGGAACGCAGCCAGGCGCTGCGCGCGCGGCTGATCAATGCGCTGATCTATCCGCTGATTCTGGTGCTGATGGTCGGGTTGGCCATCCTGTTTTTGCTCGGCTATGTGGTGCCGCAGTTTCAGGCGATCTACGAGGGCATGGACGCCGAACTGCCGATGCTCACCCGCACCGTGCTGTGGCTGGGCGATGTGGTGCGCACTGGCTGGTGGCTGATCGTCGGCAGCTTCGTGGCCCTGGCGTGGTGGCTGGAGCGGCGCTTTCGCAACCCCACCACCCGGCGCGCGCTCGACGCCTGGCTGCTGACCGCGCCGCTGGTCGGCCCGTTGATTGCCCGCGCCGAAACCGCGCGTCTGGCGCGCACGCTGGGCACGTTGGTACAAAACGGGGTGCCGCTGTTGCAGGCGCTGTCGATCGCGCGCAACGTGCTGTCCAACCGGGTGCTGGCCGAAGCGGTGGAATCGGCGACCGAAGCGGTCAAGGGCGGCGGCGGCCTGGCGCACGCGCTGGCGCGAAGCGATGGCTTCCCGCGGCTGGCGGTGCAGATGATCCAGGTCGGCGAGGAATCCGGCGCGCTCGATACCATGTTGCTGAAGGTGGCCGACGCCTTCGATTCAGAAACCAGCCATGCCATCGACCGCATGCTGACTGCGCTGGTGCCGATACTGACCCTGGTCATGAGCCTGATCGTCGGCATCGTGATCATGGCCATCCTCACCCCGCTGTACGACCTGACCACCACGATAGGCTGAAACCATGCATCCCATTCGACAACGACCAACACCCGCCCGCCGGCACAGCCGTGGCATGAGCCTGATCGAAGTGATCATCGTGATCGTGCTGATCGGCGCGGTGCTTACCTTCGTCACCAACCGGGTGCTGGGCGGCGCCGACCGCGCCAAATCCAACCTGGCGACCTCGCAGTTGCAGTCGCTGGCCGGCAAGATCGAGCAATACGATCTCGACAACAGCGGCCTGCCGCCGGACTTGCAGGCACTGATCGCGCAGCCATCGGATGCGCCGAACTGGCTGGGGCCGTACGCCAAGGCCGACGAAATCAAGGACCCCTGGGGCCGGCCGTTCATCTATCGTGCGCCAGGTCAGGACGGCCCCTACGACCTCATCAGTTACGGCAAGGACGGCCAACCCGGTGGCGACAGCGTCAACCGGGACATCGTGTTGCAGTAAGCACCGAGCGCAGCAATGAATTCGATGCCGCCGCGTGCGCGACCCAGCCATGGCGTCAGCCTGATCGAAGTCTTGCTGGTGGTCGGGCTGCTGGCGCTGGCGCTGAGCCTGTTCTCGGGCATGCTCGGCGGTGGCCTGGACGGCATGCGCCTGCGCAATGCCAGCAAGGAACTGGCGGCGCAATTGCGCTACACCCGCAGCGCCGCAATCCACACCGGCGAACCGCAGGTGCTGGCGCTGGATGTCGATGCCGCACACTGGCGCAGCGGCCAACGGCAAGGCGATCTGCCCGGCAAGCCGACGCTGGACGTGCTCACCGCCGCGCAGGAGCAGGTGCAAGACGGCGAAGCGCGCTTTCGTTTCTTCCCCGACGGCTCGTCCACTGGCGGCAGCATCACCCTGAGCAAGGGCAAGGCAAGCTGGCGCATCGACGTGCTCTGGCTCACCGGCGCGATCCGCGTCGGCCCGGTGGAGGCCTCGTGAGCGCGCGCGCGCGCGGATTCACCCTGATCGAAGTGCTGGCGGCGTTTGCAGTGCTGGCGATCGGTATCACCGTGGTCGCCGCCATGCTCAATGGCGGCCGGCGTCAGGTGCGTTACGCCGCCGATGCCAGTTATGCCGCGCAACTGGCGCAAAACGTGCTCGATGCGCAGGGCATCAATGGCCGCCTGCGCGAGGGCATCGATGAAGGCGAAAGCGACGATGGCCGCGTGCGCTGGCGGCTGGAGACGCGGGAAATCGCCGATCCGCTGGCCGACCCGGATACCCTCGATGCGTTACAGGCGGCGGCCGCCGAGGTTCACGATGGCGACACGGGCGAAGCCGCCGCGCCAGCGTCGTCGGGGCCTGATCTTGTCGGCGATGCGCTGACCGACGCCAATGGCGAATTGCCCTGGCAACTGATGCAGATGCAACTCGATCTGGAATGGGGCCAGGGCGGCCCGCGCGAACGGGCCGCGTTTGCCTCGCTGCGCGTGCAGATGCGCGGCGGCGCCGACGATGACGCAGACGCACCCAACCGCAACGACATTCCGAGCCGCAACGAGCCCCCCGGCGCCGATGGCGCGGCACGCGACCGCGGGGCAGCGAAATGATGGCGCTCCGTTCGCCCAATGCGACGACAGCGGCTCGCTGGCAACCGTCACGCGCCGCCGGCTTCACCCTGATCGAAGTCCTGCTCGCCACGGCGCTGCTGGCATTCGGTCTGGGCCTGGCGATCGCGGCGCTGCGCAGCACCACGCATTCGGTGCGTTTGAGCGAGGAAGAGGCCGCGCGCACCGAGGCGGTGCGTATCGTGCAGCAGTTTTTGCGCCGCCAGCTCGCCGCCGCGCGCCCGACCGTGTTCTCGATGAATCCCGACACCTTCGAAGTCACCGTGTTCGAAGGCGAGCGCGAGCGGATGCTGTTTGTCGCGCCGATGCCGGGTTATCTGTCGCGAGGCGGCAGCTATGCGCAGACCTTGGCGGTGGCGCGCGCGGAGCGCGACGACGAATTGCAGTTTTCGGCGCAGATGGTCGTGGCCGGCGCATTGATCGAGGAAGCCGAGCCACGGCCGCCGGTGGTTTTGCTCGAAGGCGTCGAATCGCTGGAGTTCGCGTACCGCGGCATCGACGAATCCGGTGTGCTCGGCTCCTGGGAACCGCAGTGGAACTTCCCGGATCGGCTGCCGTTGCAAGTGCGCATCGAGGTCCGTTTCAGCGATGAGAAAACCATATGGCCGCCGTTCGTTGCCGCCCTGCCGCTGGCGCAGTTGCAATCGGCGCCGGCACCGCTTGAGCTGGAAAATCCCGGCGACGCGCGAGACGCCGACGACGGCGCGCCGCCGGATGGCGAGGAACAGCGATGAAGACGCGCCGCGGCGTCGCCCTGGTGTTGGTGCTGTGGTTGCTGGTGCTGCTGATCGCGCTGGCCGGCACCTTTGTCGTCATTTCGCGCACCGAATACCGGCAGGGTGTGTACGCGCGCGGCTCGGTGCAGGCGCGCTACGCCGCGCAGGCGGCGATCGAGCTCGCCGCCGCGCGCATGCTCGACCCCGAACTGACCGCACGCTTCGTGCCCGATGGCCGTGTCTACCGGTTCGGGCTGGGCGCGGCGCAGATCGCGCTCGCGGTCAGCGACGAAACCAGCCGCTTCGATCTCAACGCCAGCGACCCGGTCGCGCTCAGCCAGCTTTTTCAGGCCTTGGGCGAACCGGAAGACCGCGCCCTGGCACTGGCCGATGCCATCGTCGATTGGCGCGATCCGGATGATCTATTGCAAATCAACGGCGCCGAGGATCCGCAATACGCCGATGCCGGCCTGCCTTACGGCGCGCGCGACAGCCCGTTTGAAACGCTCGAAGAACTGCAACAGGTGCTGGGCATGGATTACCAGACCTTTGTCAAGGTGCAGCCCTACCTGACCGTTTATTCGGGCACCACGCCCCGCCCCGACATGGCCACCGCCCCGGTGTTGCAGGCGTTGGGTCTGGAGCCGGGCGGAATACCGCAATTCCTGGCCGATCGGGCGCTCTGGGTACCCGGCCGCAGCGAGCCGCCGCTGCTTCCGGACGGAACATTCATCACTGCATCGGGTAGCGGCATGTATAGTATTTCGGCACTGGCGACGGCTGCCGACGGCAGCCGCGCACGCCTGACCCAAACCCTGCGCGTCGGCTCCGCCGGGCAGGGCGGGCGGGCGTATGTGCTGTTATCCAGACGCGAGGGGATTATCAACTGATGGCCGTATTGGACGTTCTGGCCGATGGTCTGGGCAAACCGGCTGCGCGCCTGCGCGCGCGCTGGCTGGCCAGCCCGTTGCCAGCCTGGTTCGACGCCTGGCTTGCGGCGCTGCTGCTGTGGCTGCCCGAGCGTTGGCGCGGCGTGTTGCGCAGCACCGACAGCCGGCTGTGGCTGCTGCCGGCTGCCGATGGCGGCTGGACGCTGCGCGGTGGCGGCGACCACGACACCGAAACTGCCGTGCCTGCCGGCAGCACGCTGTCGTTGACGCAATTTCCGCGCGACCGTGCGCGCTGGCTGTTGTTGCCGGCAACGGCGGTGCTGCGGCGTGAACTGCGCCTGCCGCTGGCGGCGGCCGATCGCCTGCGCGATCTGCTTCGCCATCAGATCGACCGCGAAACCCCGTTTACCGCCGATCAGGTGGCGTTCGACGCCCGCGTGCTCGGCCGCGACGAGTCCGGCAAACAGATCCGCGTTGCGTTGGTGGTCCTGCCGATTGCCACACTGAACGCGCATGTTGCCGCCGCGACCGCCATCGCCGGCGGTCTGCGCGGGGTCGATGTTGCCGACCAGGACGGCCGCCCGCTGGGCCTGAACCTGCTGCCCAGCACCCAGCGCGAACATCGCCGCGACCCCACCGTGCAACTCAACCTGTTGCTGGCCGGCATCAGCGTGCTCGCCCTGTTCTACGCCGGCTGGCAAAGCCTGGACAACCGCCGCGATGCGGTCGCGGCACTGAGCGCCGAAGTGGAAACCCAACGCACGGCGGCGCGACAGGCAGCAGCGCTGCGCAAGCGCCTGGATGACGCCGTCGAAGGCGCCAGCTTTCTCGCCCAGGCGCGCAGCGAGCGGCCACGCGTCATCGACCTGCTCAATGATCTCAGCGAGCGCCTGCCCGACGGCACCTGGCTGGAGCGCCTGAACATCGCCGACCGTCGGGTGATCGTGGTCGGCTACAGCAATCAGGCATCGGCGCTGGTGGCGCGCTTGCAGCAGTCGCCGCACCTGGGCGCCCCGGCCCTGGCCGGCAGCCTGCAACCCGATCCGCGCAGCGGCCGCGATCGCTTCACCATCACCGCCGAAGCAACCACCGGCAGCGGCGGCGCAAGCCCATGACCGCCATCCGCATCGACCGCTGGCGGGCGCTGGGTATCCTGCTGCTGGCGTTGCTGGCGCTGTATGGCACCCTGATCCACTGGTCGTGGACGGCGCCGCAATTGCAGTTGCGCCAGCAACTCATCGAACTGCGCGAGCAGGAACTGCGCCTGCGCATGCATGCGGCGCAAACGCCGGCGATCACGCAGCGTCTGGCCGAGGTCGAGGCGTTCGAAGCCAACAACCCCGGATTCCTGCCCGAGACCTCCACCGAACTGGCCACGGCCGGCCTGGTACAACGCCTCGAGCGCGTGGTGGAACAGGCCAGCCCGTCGGCCGACAGTTGCCAGTTGACCGGGCGCACGCCCACCAGCTCGCGCAGCAAGGAGCGTTTCACCCGCGTGACGATCCAGGTGCGGCTGCGCTGCGGCATGGGCGAACTGGCCGCCGTGCTCAATGCGCTGGAATCGGGTAGCCCGGAACTGTTCGTCGACCGCCTCGCCATCCTCAGCCGGCGCAAGCTCGCCACCAGCGCCGCACCCGACCTCGCGCTCGATGTCAGTTTCGATCTGTACGGTTATCTGCGCCTCATCAACGAGGCCAAGCCATGATCGAACACCTGCGTCGGCTGCGCCCGTCGTCGCTGCTGCTGCTGGCACTGTGCCTGTGGTCGCTGGAAATGGCCATCGTCGCCCTGTCCGGGCTGGGTGGTGGCTACCGGCTGCACCCGGACAACGCGGCACTGACGCCGGCATTGCCGGAGTTGCACTTTCCGGCATCGCGGGAAACCGCTGATGGCGCGACACCGATGCTGGCCGCCGCCGAGCGCCCGTTGTTTTCGGTCGACCGCCGGCCGCAGGCAGTGCGGGTCAGTACCGAAGCCGGTCAGACCGAACTCAAGCTCACCCTCACCGGCGTCATCGACACCCCGACCGCCAGTATCGCCACGTTCAAGGACGACGGCGCCAACAAACCGCTGCGCGCGCGCGCCGGTCAGGTGCTGGACGGGCACCCGGAATGGCGCCTGCTGTCGGTGACTGCCCGCAGCGCCCTGCTCGAAGGCCCGGATGGCCAACTCACCCTGGAATTGCGCGCATTCGACGGCAGCGGCGGCCAGGCGCCGACGCCGGTTTCCGCACCGCCGGTCACCAGCGGCGCCGGGGCCAGTGCCGCCAA
This sequence comes from Gammaproteobacteria bacterium HGW-Gammaproteobacteria-4, assembly GCA_002839995.1. Taxonomy (GTDB): domain Bacteria; phylum Pseudomonadota; class Gammaproteobacteria; order Xanthomonadales; family Xanthomonadaceae. The sequence goes on from PGZC01000002.1 coordinate 20,713, forward strand.
CCCCACCGCGGCAACAGCCACGACAACCCCAAGCCCGGATGCCGCCGCCGCCCAAGCGGAAGCCATCCGCGCCCGGATTCAGGCGCGTCGCGCGCAATTGCGTGAAGCAGCTCGCTCGCAAGCCGACAAAACACAATAAGGTAGATGTGATGAGACAGTGCCCCTCCCGTTTGCAGATCGTTGCGCTAGCCCTGCTGGTCACCGTATTGGCTGGCTGTGCCGGCAATGAGGCGCGGCCAGTCATTCAACATCGCGACGACCTCAACTACCGCACGCCGGCGGAAACTGCCGCGGCCGAAACGGCCGCAGCCAAGCCGGCCGACAACACGGCGCGCACGCCCGGCACGGTATTCATGCCCGGTAGCGGCGAACTGATCAACGAGCAATTGGCTGCCGAACCACGCCCGGCGATCCCGCCGGTTGGCGAGGCCACCTTCAACTTCGAAGGGGAGTCGGTGCTGGCCGTGGTCAAGGCGATCCTGGGCGACCTGTTGCAGCAGAACTACGTGATCGCGCCCGAGGTGCAGGGCACGGTGACGCTATCGACACCCAGGCCGGTAAACGCCAATCAGGCGCTGTCGCTGCTGGAAATGGCGCTGTCGTGGAACAACGCCAGCATGGTCTGGAGCAATGGCCGCTACAACATCGTGCCGGCGGGCAAGGCGGTCGCCGGCAATCTGGCGCCGCGGGTGGGTACCGGCGCGGGCTCGCGCGGTTTCGAGGTGCGCGCGGTGCCGCTCAAGTTCATCGCCGCGCTGGAAATGGAGAAGCTGCTCAAGCCGTTCGCGCGCGAAGGCAGCGTGCTGAACGTCGATCCCGGCCGCAACATGATCGTGGTCTCGGGCACCTCGTCCGAACTCGACAACTACCTGCGCACGATCCAGATTTTCGACGTCGACTGGCTGGCTGGCATGTCGGTGGGCATCTTCCCGCTGCGCGCGCAGGAAGCCAGCAAAGTGGTGGATCAGCTCAACCAGGTGTTCGGCGAAAAAGGCGGCAGCCCGCTCACCGGCATGCTGCGCTTCATGCCGCTGGAAGGCATCAACGCGGTGATGGTGATCACCCACCAGCCCAAGTACCTCGCCGATGCCGAGCAATGGATCCAGCGCATCGATCTGGGTGGCGAAGGCAGCAGCCTGTTCGTGTACGAAGTGCAATACGCCAAGGCCACCGATCTGGCCGACCAGCTCAATCAGGTGTTCGGCAGCGGCGGTGGCAACCGCAACGGCGGCAACCGCGCCGCCGATCCGTTCAATATCTCGCCGGGCCTCGACCCGGTGCGCGTGCGCACGCTCGAAAATGGCGCGCCATCGTCGCCAGCGGCGCCCGTCGCCGCGTCCGGCGGCGGAGCGATCAGCCTCGGCAACACCGAAAACGTGTTCATCAGCGCGGTCGAAGACAGCAATGCGCTGTTGGTGCGCGCCTCGGCCGGGCAATGGGACTCGATCCGGCGCGCGATCGAACGGCTCGACCAGATGCCGTTGCAGGTGCATGTCGAAGCGCAGGTGGTCGAGGTCAAGCTCAACAAGAGCCTGGAATATGGCGTGAGCTGGTTCTTCGGCAACGCGATTACCGGCGGGAACCTGGCGCTGAGCCAATCGTTGAACGATTTTCGCAACGTCGGCAGCACGGTTTCCGGTGCGGCCAACAACTTCACCTTCGTCGGCCCCTCCGCACAAGCAGTGGTGAGCGCGCTCGATACGGTGTCGGATGTGACGGTGCTGTCGGCGCCGTCGGTGCTGGTGCGCAACAACGTCGAGGCCACCTTCAATTCCGGCCAGCAGATTCCGGTCGCCAGCACCATCATCAACCCGGTACTGGGCGGCGGCACCGGCGACAACAGCAATCTCAATGCCAGCCAGGTGCAGTTCCGCCAGACCGGCATCGTGCTCACCGTCAAGCCGCGCGCCAATAACGATGGCACCGTGTTTCTGGAAGTGTCGCAGACGGTCAGCTCGCCCAGCACCAGCGGCCCGGAGGTGGGCGGCAATGTCAGCGTCGATACCAACGATGTGCAGACCGAGGTGCTGGTGCGCGATGGCGAGACGGTGATCATCGCCGGCTTGATCATCGCAACCGACGAAACAGGCTCGGGCGGGCTCCCGTTTTTGAGTCGGATTCCGATTATTGGCGGCCTGTTCGGCAGTCAGAACAAAAAGAACAATCGCTCCGAACTGGTGGTGCTGATCACCCCGACCATCATCCGTGCCAGCAAGGACCTGAGCAAACTCACCGAGGAATACGGCCGCCGCTTCCGCGGGCTGGATCCGTTGCCGGCTGCTGCTGAAGCAGAAGCCGAAGGTGAAGGCCAGGGCAAGTGAACCACGGGCCGGGCCGGCAATGAACGAACAGGCTGCACCGGATGCCGGCACGGTCCGCCGTAACGCAGTCTTCCTCGCCCTGCTGCGCCGCGACCTGAGCGAACGCCATCAGGGCAGCCTGCTCGGCATCGGCTGGAATCTGTTGCAGCCGCTGCTGCAACTGGCAGTGTTGAGTCTGGTGTTCACGCATTTGTTGCCGGCACGCAGCAGCACCGGCCACATACCCTACGCCGCGTTTCTGGCGCTCGGATTGTGGCCGTGGCAGATCTTCGCCAACGCCTTGCTGCGCGGCACCTCGGCATTGACCGACAACGCCGCGCTGATCGGCAAGGTTGCGGTACCGCATTCGTTGTACGTGCTGGCACGGGTGCTGGGCTCGGTGCTGCCCGATCTCGCCGGCATGGTGCTGGTTGTGCTGGCAATCACCGTGTTTGGCGTGCCATTGAGCCTGGCCGGGCTGCCAGTCACCGTACTGGCCTTGCTGGTGATACTGGCCTATGGCGTTGCGGCTGCGATGATCGCATCGGTGTTGCAGGTGTTCCTGCGCGACGTCGCGTTCGCGGTTGGCCAGTTGCTGACGCTGGGGTTTTTCGTCAGCCCGGTGCTGTACGACCGCGCACAACTGCCGGCCGCCTTCGCCGTGGTGCTCGGTTTCAACCCGCTGGCCGCACCGATCGAAGCCATTCGCGCCGGCCTGCTCGGGCTGCCGGTCCCGTCGCTGGCACTGGGCGCTTCGGCTGCCGGCGCGTTGCTGGCGCTGTTGCTTGCGCGGGCGCTGTTTGTCCGCGCCCGCCCACACATCGAGGATTTTCTGTAATGGCCGGCGATGGCCCGCTGCCGGTCGCGTGCGAACCGCTGCTCGATGTCGCGGGTCTGGGCAAGCGCTACCCGATCGTCGGTCATCGCGGCGATCGCGCGCACGCGCTATGGGATGTGTTGCGCGGCCGCCCGCCGCGGCGCGTGGTCGAGGTGCTGCAAAACGTGTCGTTCACGCTGCGATCTGGCGAATCGCTGGGCATCATCGGTGCCAATGGCGCCGGAAAATCGACCCTGCTCAAGCTGATCACCGGCGTGTTGACGCCGAGCACCGGCCACGTCCAACGCCGTGGCCGCATCGGTGCGCTGCTCGAACTCGGCGCCGGATTTCACCCCGAGTACAGCGGCCGCGAAAACGTGCGCATGGCGGCCGCCCTGCATGGCTTGAGCGCACGCGATCTGGCCGCGCGCATGGATCGGATCGCGGCCTTCGCCGACATCGGCGACTATCTCGACGAGCCGGTGAAGCATTACAGCTCGGGCATGGTGGTGCGCCTGGGCTTCGCCCTGGTCAGCAGCCTGCGTCCGGAGTTGCTGATCACCGACGAGGTGCTGGCGGTCGGCGATGAGAGCTTCCAGAAAAAATGCATCCGCTGGCTCGACGATTACCTCGGCAGCGGCGGCAGCCTGCTGCTGGTTTCGCACAGCATGTACCACGTGCAGAAGCTGTGTCAGCGGGCGTTGTGGTTGCAGCACGGCCAGGTGGAAGCGCTCGGCGACGTGCACGATGTCAGCCAGCGCTATCTCGCCTGGCATGAGCGCCGGCAGCGGCCCGCGCGCGCCGTCGAGGCCGCCGGCTCGGCCGATTACGGCATCGATGCAGTAACCATCAATGGCGCATCCGACGACGTGCCAGTGCGCGTGGCGATGGGCGACACGCTGACGATCGATGTGCGGCTCCGCAGCAACGATGCGCGCGTGCCGGTAGTGTTGATCGGGCTGGTGCGCGCCGATGGCACACCGATATATGGCGTGTCGTCGGAAATGGATAGCGCCAGCGCGACGGCGCTTGGCGACGGCCGCTTCGCCTGGCGCCTGCAATTCCCGGCGCTGAGCCTGCTGCCGGGCAGTTACCAGTTGCGCGTGCATCCGCTCGACCCGGAGGGCATGCGCCTGTTCGACACCGTCGAGCGCAACCTGATCGTGCCCGGCGCCGCGCGCGAGTTCGGGCTGGTGCGCCTGCCGCATACATGGGCACCGCCAGACCATGGCTGAGCCGCTGCCCACCGTCATCGTGCCGGTGTTCAACGCGTATCGCGCGCTGGATGCCTGCCTGGCCAGCCTTGATCGCACCCTGCCCGCGCACAGCCCGGTGTATGTGGCCGATGATGCCTCCACCGATCCGCGCGTGGCCGATGTGCTCGACGCATGGCAACAACGCAGCGCGCTGGCGATCCGCTGCGTGCGCCGCCCCGCCAACCTCGGTTTCCCCGGCAACGTCAATGCCGCACTCGCGGCCACCGCCCCGGCCGATGTGGTGATACTGAACTCCGACACCATCGCCACCCCAGGCTGGCTGCACCGGATCGCCGCCTGCGCCGCCAGCAACCCGCGCATCGCCACCATCACACCGTGGTCGAACAACGCCGAGATCGCCAGCTTTCCGCGCTTTTGCGAGAACAACCCGGTGCCGGACGACGCCGACCCGCTGGCGCAGGCGGCCGCCAGTGCCGGCACGCCGGAATACCCGGAGCTGCCGACCACCATGGGCTTTTGCATGTACCTGCGACGGGCCGCGCTGGATGCCTGCGGCGATTTCGATGCCGCCACCTTCGGCCGTGGCTACGGTGAGGAGAACGACATGTCGTGCCGCCTGGCCGCACACGGCTGGCGCAATGTGTTGTGCGACGACGCGTACGTGGTGCATTCCGGCAACGCCTCGTTCGGCCCGCTCGCCATGGGGCCGGGCGGCGAGAACCTGCAACGCTTGATGGCGCGCTGGCCCGATTACAATGAACGCGTCGCCCGCTTCATCCTGAGCGATCCGCTGGCGCCGCTGCGCGCGCGCCTGCAAGCCCGGCTCGATGCGCTGGCGCGGCCGCGCGATCAGGGCGATTTGTTTGGATGACCACTGTACCTCGCGCGAAGTGGCGGTGATGTCGGCTCCACCGCTGCGCGGTTTGAGCCGACCCACAGCCAACATCGCGCGTGCCCGACGTAGGTCGGATCAAGCGCCGAAGGCGTGGATCCGACGTTATCGCCCCGGTTTGTCTGCATGCTGCCAGGCCGGTAAAAATGCAACCATGTGCGCATGTATTTCGACGGAACCTCCTCTTTATAACCGCCATGACCACTCCCGAACTCCCGTTTACCGGCGAACGTTTCACCCCGGAATGCGTGCGCGAGATCTGGCACGAGCACTGGCATCGCTATGCGTTTGCCGCGCCGCTGGCACGCGAACGGCGGCTGCTGGACGCCGCCTGTGGCGAGGGTTTCGGTAGCGCGCTGCTGGCGCGTGCCAGCGCGCGTTCGGTTCTCGGCATCGATCTCGCCGACAGCGCCATCAACCATGCACGTGCGCGTTACGGCGCGCAGCCCGGCCTGCGTTTCGAACAGGCGGATGCCTGTGCGCTCGATGCGCTGCCCGACGCCAGCTTCGACCTGATCGTCAGCTTTGAAACCCTGGAACATGTCGATCGCCAGGACGCGATGCTGCGCGGATTCTCCCGCTTGCTCGGCGACCGGGGCCTGCTGCTGATCTCCACGCCCGACAAAGCCAACTACAGTGATGCGACCGGCCAGAACAACCCGTACCACGTGCGCGAGCTGTACCGCGAGGAGTTCGAGCAGTTGCTTGATCGGCACTTTCCGGCGCGCCGCCTGTACGCACAGAAGCTGTTGTTCCAGTCGGCGCTGTGGGCGCTCGATCCGCTCGGCGGCGGCGCGCTGACGCACACCCAGCACATGGATTCGCTGCACGAGGGATTGCATTATCCGCCGCTCTACTATCTCGCGGTGTGCGCAAATAGCGAGCAGGCGCTGGCCGGTCTGCCACAGCTGTCGCTGTTCGGCGATGCCGGCGAGAGCGTGTACGCGCATTACAACGACGAGGTGCGCCGGCACATGGCGGCTGGCGAGCGGCTGGCGCAGCTCGAACGCGAGCTGGACAACGCCAAAGCGCAACTCGCGCGGCTCAAGGCTGAACGTGGCTGACATCGCCGCCGTGGTGGTCGGCCATTTCAGCCAGAGCACGCTCGATGCGTGCCTGAGCCGGCTGCTGGCCAGCACCGCCGTCGCCCGCGTGGTGGTGGTCGATAACGGTTCGCGCGATGACAGCGTGGCGATTGCCAAGGCGCACGCCGCGCGTGATCCGCGCGTGCTGGTGCTGGCCAACGCGCACAACCCCGGGTTCGCCGCCGCCTGCAATCAGGGTGCCGCGCAGTGCAGCGAGCCGTGGCTGGCGCTGGTCAACCCCGATTGTCTGCTCGCCACGTCCGATCTGGAGGCGCTGCGCGAACTGGCCGGCACGCGCAGCGATGTCGGTATCGTTGGCGCCGATCTGGTGGATGACGCCGGCGTGCGCGACAGCGCAGCACGCCGCCACGAACTTACCCTGGCGCGCCTGCTGGCCGGGTTGGGTCGGCGCGACAGCCTGGCCATCGCCGCCGATGAGCAACAGGCGCTGCAACGCGTCGATGCGGTTTCCGGTGCGCTGATGCTGATGCCGCGCAGCGTGTTCGATGCGCTTGGCGGTTTCGATGACGGCTACCGGCTGCACGCCGAAGACCTTGACCTGTGCCGGCGCGTGCGCGACGCCGGCCACGGTGTGTACGTCGCCAATCGCGTGCGCGTGCTGCACGTGCGTGGCGTGTCGAGCCGGCGCCGACCGTATTGGGTGGAGTGGCAGAAACATCGCGGCATCTGGCGCTACCTGCGCCGCTTCGACCCGCAATTGCGCAATCCGTGGTGGCGGGCGTTCGCCTGGGTGCTGGTATGGGCACATCTGCCGCTGGCGGCGTTGCGGGTGGCGCTTGCGCGCAAACCGCCTCGGTCGCCATAGTCAGCTATAAAACCCGTCAATCACGAAGTCCCTCGTCCCAGCGAGAGCAAGAACGGATAGTCCGCAAAAAACGCAAAGGGCGCAAAAAAAAACACCAAAATGTGGGCTTTCCTTTGCGCACTTTGCGTCCTTTGCGGACCACTTGCTTCTCCCGAGTCCCGACGATGGGTTTCGCTGCGCGCTACCCATCCTGCGAGGCTGATGCTTTTGTCGGAGCACCCGGTAGGCGACCACCACCTTCACTCCGGATCGGCGGGCTCGATCGCCATTGCATCGTCGGCGTCTTCAGCATCCGGGTAGGTGGTGCTCACCGGTGCGTTGTGCACCTGCTTGCCGCGCGCGGGCGGCAGCAACGCCGAGGCGGCATCGGCTTGCAGAATCAGCTCGCCGCGCCGGGCATCGGGGATTTCCTGCCAATGGCAATCCAGCAACGCGCCTTCCAGCGCGTACAGCAGATTCAGGCTGGGCCGGAACCCGGCCCGCTTGATACGGATGAACGAAGCCACCGCACCCAATTCGGTCAGCTCCTCGATCGAGTGAATGCCTACCTGCCGCAGCCACGCCGCCGACTTGGGGCCGATGTTGCGCACCTTGCCCTTCATCGCAGCGTCTCCAGCCAGGCGTCGGCAATGGCTTCCATGCCGGCCTGATCCTCGGTATCGAAGCGGGCCCGCTTGGAGCTGTCCAGATCGAGCACGCCGATCAGTTCGGCGCCGGCAAACAACGGCACCACCAACTCCGAGCGCGAGGCCGAATCGCAGGGAATATGGCCAGGAAAGGTATCCACGTCGTCGATACGCTGGCTGTGGCCAGTGCTCGCCGCCGCACCGCACACACCCTTGCTCAGCGGAATGCGGATGCAGGCTGGCAAGCCCTGGAACGGGCCGACCACCAGCTCGGTGCCATCGTAGAAATAAAACCCGGCCCAGTTGACGTCGGCCAGGCTGTGATAAATCAGCGCCGACAGGTTGGCGGCATTGGCGATGCGATCGCGCTCGCCGTGCATCAGCGCCCGCGCCTGCGCCAGCAACTGCGCGTATTGCTCGGATTTGCTGCCGCTGAGTGCGCTACTGGTGAACATGGGAATCTCCTTCAAAATTCAGTGTACCAGTGCGCGGGCACCGCGAAAAACCTGCGGCGTGACGGTCGGCTGCTTCGCAGCAGCGGTCGCGCACAGGGTGCGCTCCTACAGGGCTGCTTAATCGCAATTGTGGGAGCTGCGATTGCACCTGCGCGTCCATGCGCCCGCATGTGGCTACAATCCTCTGCCTGCACACACCGCCACACCACCAGGGGTTTCAGAGATGGCGAGCATCTATGTCACCGGCACCGACACCGGCGTCGGCAAGTCGCTGGTGTCGGCCGCCTTGCTGCATGCGTTGCGCGCGCGCGGCCTGCACGCGCTGGGCATGAAACCGGTGGCCAGCGGTTGTACGCAACACCACGGGCAATGGCAGAACGACGACGCGCTGGCGTTACGCGCCGCCGGCAGTACGCCGTGGCCGGATTATGCGCTGATCAATCCGTTCGCCCTGCCCGAGCCGACCGCGCCCGAGATCGCTGCGGAACAGGCGGGGGCCACGGTGTCACTGGCGCCGCTGGTCGCTGCGCACACGGCGTTGGCGGCACAGGCCGACTGGGTGGTGGTGGAAGGCGTTGGTGGCTGGTGCGCGCCGCTGGCGGCAGGGATCGAGCAATCCGATCTGGTCGCTGCGCTGGGCATGCCGCCGGTGCTGCTGGTAGTCGGCATCCGTCTGGGCTGCATCAACCATGCCCGGCTCACCGCGCGCGCCGTGCTCGGCGATGGCCACGCGCTGGCCGGCTGGATCGGCAGCGTGATCGACCCGGCGATGGCGCACCGCGAGCGCACCTGCGCGATCTTGCGCCGCGAGCTGCCTGCGCCGTGCCTGGGCGTGCTGGAACATTCGCCATCGCCCGATCCGGCCGCACTGGCGACACGGATCGTTCTGCCCATGATCGGATGACGGGCCTTTCGTCACATGCCGTGGCCTGCAAGACACCGTAAACTGATCCGCTTGTCGACGCCGATCATCGCCGGCGTCATCCGTCACGCATCCGGCAACGACCGAGCGTCAAGGGAATCACGCTTATGCGCAACCGCAAGTCCGCACTTTTCGCGCTGTGCCTGCTGCCGCTGGCAGCGCTCGCCCAGGATGGACCGCCGGGCGGCATGGCGACGGCGGTGGAAGTATTCACCGTCGCCGCGCAACCGCTCGACAACACCCTTGGCAGCGTCGGCACGCTGATCGCCGAAGACGCCGTCGTCATCCGCCCCGAACTCGCCGGCCTGATCGCGAAAATGCACGTTCAGGACGGTGCGCGTGTGAAAGCCGGGCAAGCCTTGTTCAGCCTGGAATCGCAGTTGTTGTACGCCGAGCACCAGGAAGCGATCGCCAATCTGGAACGCTCGCGGCGCGGCTATAAACGTGCCGAAGAGCTGGTCGCCAAACAATTGCTGGCGCGCTCGGAATTCGACCAGGCCAAGGCCGACCTCGGCGTGGACAAGGCGCGTGCCGATTCCGCCGCCATCCGCCTGGCCAAGACCACGATCAAGGCGCCGTTCGATGGCGTGATCGGGCTGCAACAGGTCTCGCTGGGCGATTACGTGCAGCCCGGACAGGCGCTGACCAATCTGGTCCGCCTCGATCCGATGCGGGTCGATTTTCAGGTGCCGGAAAGCGCATTGGGCAAACTCAACGCCGGCCTGCCGGTGCGGGTACGGGTGGATGCGTTTCCGGAGCGGGCATTCGCCGGCAAGGTGATCGCGATCGACCCGCAGATCAATCCGGCCACCCGCAGCGTGCTGGTGCGCGCCAGCGTCGGCAATGCCGACAACGCCCTGTTGCCGGGGCTGTTTGCGCGGGTTGAACTGGTGCTGGCGCAGCGTGCCAACGCACTGCTGGTGCCAGAGCGCGCGTTGTGGCCGATCGGCGCGCAGGTCTTCGTGTTCCGTGTGGTCGACGGCAAGGCGCAGCAGGTGCAAGTGCGCGTCGGCGAGCGTTTGCCGGGGCAGGTCGAAATCCGCTCCGGGCTGAGCGCGGGCGATGTGATCGTGACCGCCGGCCAGCCCAAGCTGTACGACGGCGCGGCGGTCGCAATTGCCGGCGGCGATGCGCAGCCCGCGCCGACAAAGTAAGGACTCCGCATGATCCTCTCCGACACCTCGATCCGCCGCCCGGTGCTGGCGACGGTGATGAACGTGGTGCTGATCCTGGTCGGCGTGATCGCCTACGAGCGATTGAGCGTGCGCCTGATCCCGAATGTCGATACGCCAGTGGTGACCGTCGCCACCTCGTATCCGGGCGCCAATGCGCAGGTCATCGAATCGCAGATCACCAAACCGATCGAAGATGTGCTCTCGGGCATCGAGGGTGTGGATTTCATCAGTTCGGTCAACCGCGCCGAACAGAGCCAGATCACGGTGACCTTCCTGCTCGACCGCGATGCCGACGCCGCTGCCTCGGACGTACGCGACCGGGTCGCGCAGGCGCGCCAGTTCCTGCCCGAAGAGGCCGACGAGCCGATCGTGCAGAAACAGGAAGGCGATGCGCAGCCGATCATCTATCTGGCGTTCTCATCGGATCGGCACAGCCGGGTCGAGATCGGCGACGCCGCCGAACGGCTGGTCAAGGATCGGGTGCAGACCATCCCCGGCGTTGCCCAGGCGCAGGTGTACGGCACCCGTTATGCGATGCGCGTGTGGTTGCAGCCCGACCGCCTTGCCGCCTTCGCCTTGGCGCCGGCCGATATCGAGGCGGCATTGCGGGCGCAGAATGTCGAGATTCCGGCCGGCCGCGTGGAAAGCATCGATCGCGAGTTCACGGTGCTGGCGCAAACCGATCTGGCGACGCCGGAACAGTTCGCAGCGGTGATCGTGCGCGAGGTGAACGGTTATCCGGTGCGCATCGGCGATGTCGCGCGGGTCGAGCTGGGTCAGGATCAGGGCCGTTTCAGTGCGCGCTTCAACGGCCGCACCGCGGTGCCGCTCGGCATCGTCAAGCAGGCGGTAGCCAACCCGCTGGAAATCTCCGATGCGCTGCAGGAAATGCTGCCGCAGATCGAGCGTTCGCTGCCCGATGGCATGAAGGTCGAGATTGCCTACGACTCCACCATATTCATCCGCGCCTCGATCAAGGAGGTCTACATCACCATTGCCGAAGCGGTCGGCCTGGTCGTGCTGGTGATCTTCTTCTTCCTGCGCAGCGGTCGCGCCACCCTGATTCCGCTGGTGACGATACCGGTGTCGCTGATCGGCGCCTTTGCGTTGATGGCGGCGCTGGGCTTCAGCATCAACACCCTCACCCTGCTCGCGCTGGTGCTGGCGATCGGCCTGGTCGTCGACGACGCCATCGTGATGCTGGAGAACATCTACCGCTACATCGAGCAGGGCATGTCGCCGCGCGAGGCGGCGTTCAAGGGCAGCGGCGAGATCGCGTTCGCGGTCATTGCGATGACCCTCACCCTGGCGGCAGTGTATGCGCCGATGGCATTCCAGACCGGGCGCACCGGCAAGCTGTTCACCGAGTTCGCACTTACCCTCGCCGGCGCGGTGCTGGTATCGGGCTTCACCGCACTCACGCTGTCGCCGATGATGTGCTCGCGGCTACTGCGCCATGAAGCCCGGCACGGGGCGATGTATCGCCGTATCGAAGGCTGGCTGGCAGCGCTGGATAGCGGCTACCGGTATGCGCTGAAGCGCGTGCTCGGCTGGCGCTGGGCGATGCTCGGCACCGCGGCAGCGATGACGGCGGCGATGCTGTGGTTGTTTACCACCCTGCCGCAGGAGCTGGCGCCGCAGGAGGACCAGGGCATCATGATCGGTTTTGCGATTGCGCCGGAAGGATCGACGCTCGATTACACCGATGGCTACATGAAGCAGATGGAATCGGTGTTGAAGGACGTGCCGGAAATCCAGATGTACTTCCAGATCACCGGATTCCCGGTGGTGACCAATGGCATCACCTTCGCACGCTTCGTCGACTGGTCCAGGCGCGGGCGCAGTGCCGGCGAGATCGTCGGCGCGATGTTCCCGCAATTCATGGGTCTGGCCGGCGTGCTGGCGTTTCCGATCATGCCGCCGCCGCTGGGCCAGAACGACTTCGGCCAGCCGCTGCAATTCGTGGTGCAGACCACCGGCACCTGGGAGGAACTGGACGCCACCGTGCAGGCGATGCTGGCGAAGATGCGCGAGAATCCGGGCCTGACCAACGCCGACTCCGACCTCAAACTCAACAAGCCCGAGCTGCGGATCGCAGTCGATCGCGAAAAGATCAGCGCCGTCGGGGCCAGCGTGATCGAGGTCGGCCGCACCATCGAAACGCTGATGGGCGGGCGCAACGTCACCCGTTTCAAACGCGGCGCCGAACAATACGACGTGATCGTGCAGGTCGAGGACGCGGCCCGGCGCACGCCGGGCGATCTGCGCAACATCCACGTGCGCGGCAAGGACGGGCAAATGGTGCAGCTCGCGAATCTCGCCACCGTCGAGGAGACCGTCGCCGCCAAGGAGCTCAACCACTTCAACAAGCTGCGTTCGGCCACCGTCAGCGCCGGTCTGGCGCCGGGTTATGCGATGGGCGATGCGATCGGCTGGATGGAAACCACACTGGATCAGGTCGCGCCCGAGGCGCTGTACGACCTGTCCGGCCAGGCGCGCGAGTTTCGCGCTTCATCGAGCAGTTTCGCCACCTTGCTGCTGCTGTCGGTGATCTTCATCTACCTGGTGCTGGCGGCGCAGTTCGAAAGCTTCATCGATCCGTTCATCATTCTGTTCTCGGTGCTGCCGGCGTTTTTCGGCGCGTTCGTGGCACTCAAGCTCAGCGGTGGCAGCTGGAACATCTACAGCCAGATCGGCGTGATCACCCTGATCGGTCTGATCGCCAAGCACGGCATCCTGATCGTCGAGTTCGCCAATCAGTTGCGCGAGCGCGGCGAAACCAAACTGCAAGCGGTTGCGGAAGCGGCAGCACTGCGCCTGCGCCCGATCCTGATGACCACCGGCGCGATGGTGCTGGGCGCGATTCCGCTGGCGCTGGCCAGCGGTGCCGGTGCCGAGGCGCGCCACCAGATCGGCTGGGTGATCGTCGGCGGCATGAGCTTTGGTACCGCCTTCACCCTGTTCCTGGTGCCGGTGGGTTACCTGCTGCTGTCGCGCACGCGCACCGTTTTTTCGTAGCCCGGGTTGAGGCCCAACGGGCCGGAACCCGGGACCGCGTCGCGGCTGCGGCGTTGCGATGACAATGAAGGCATTGCCCGTTGTGAGTCCACGCATTGAACCGGGTTGCGGTACATGGATGGATGTTTACGGCCCGGACAAGAGCAAGAACGGTCCGCAAAGCACGCGAAGGACGCAAAGAAAGCAAATCGAGATTTGGATCTTCCTTTGCGAGCTTTGCGTTCTTTGCGAACCCAATGCGCTTTATGCTCTTCCGCAAGTCCCCGGCACTACCGGGAAATCGTCACCGGTTCCGCGCTACCAACAACCACCGTGTCGCGCGGCGCAATCCACATCCGCATCACCACCCAGGCCAGCAGCAGCGCGCCGACCGAGAAGATGGTGTCGCCCGGCACCCGCAGCCACACCAGCAGATCGATGATCGGCTGGCCCATGAATTCGGCGGAGCGCGCGAACCAGTAGCCGTTCTCCAGCGCCGCATTGAGTTGCAGCAGGCCCAGCGGCAACAAGGTGAGCGCGGCCATCAGGCTGAGGCCGATGTTGAAGGTCCAGAAGCTGTTGCGCAGCAGGGTCTCGTTCCACACCGCCTCGGGCTTCAGCCCGCGCAGGCAGAACAGCATCAGGCCAATGCCGAGCATGCCGTACACCCCGAACAACGCGGTGTGTCCATGCAGCGCAGTCAGGTTGAGGCCCTGCATGTAGTACAGCGCCAGCGGCGTGTTGATCAGGAAGCCGAACAGACCGGCGCCGACCAGATTCCAGAACGATACCGCGATGAAGAACATGATCGGCCAGCGATAGCGCGCCATCCACGGCGTCGCCTTGCTGTGGCTCCAGGTTTCATAAGCTTCCATGCCGATCAGCGCCAGCGGCACCACTTCCAGCGCCGAGAAGCTGGCACCCAGTGCAACCACACCGGTGGTGGTGCCGGCGAAATACAGGTGATGGAAGGTGCCGAGCACGCCGCCGGCCATGAACACGATGGTGGCGAACAGCACGTTGGCGGTTGCCGTTGCGCCGCGCACCAGGCCGAGCTTGACGAACAGGAAGCTGATCACGGCCACCGCGAACACTTCGAAGAAGCCTTCCACCCACAGGTGCACTACCCACCAGCGCCAGTATTCGACCATCGACAGCGAGGTGTGCTCGCCCCACATCAGGCCGGCGCCGTAGAACAGTCCGATCGCCACCGTCGAGAGGAACAACAGGCCGACGATCGACGACATCTCGTCCTTGCGCGTGAGTGCCGGCCACAGCGCGCGACCGACCAACAACAACCACACCATCAGCCCGACGAACAGGAACAACTGCCAGAAGCGGCCGATGTCCACGTACTCCCAACCCTGATGCCCGAACCAGAAGTTGTTGGCCAGACCGAGCTTCTGCATCACCGCAAACCACTGCCCGGCAAACGCGCCGACCACGATGATCAGCAGGCACACGAACAGGAAGTTGACGCCGGCACGCTGGAACTTCGGCTCATGGCCGGAAATCGCCGGGCCGATATACAGCCCCGTCGCCAGCCACGCGGTCGCGATCCACAACACCGCCAACTGCGTATGCCAACTGCGGGTCAGCGAATACGGCAGCACATCGGACAGCGCGATGCCGTAAAAATCGTTGCCTTCGACCTGGTAATGCGCGGTGAATGCACCGAGCAATATCTGGGTCAGGAACAAGGCCAGCACGAGCCAGAAATACTTGGCGGTCGCCTTCATCGACGGCGTCGGCTTGAGGCCGGCCAGCGGGTCGCTGAGCGGCGGCACCGGCGCCGGTTCCTTGCCCTGGTACACCGCGTAATGCCAGCCCAGCAGGCCGATGCCAGCGATCATGAACAACACACTGAACACCGTCCACAGGAAGGCGCTCGATGTCGGCGCGTTGCCGATCAACGGCTCGTACGGCCAGTTGTTGGTGTAGGTTTTTACTTCGCCATCGCGGTCGGTGCCGGCAGCCCACGCCGCCCAGAAAAAGAATCCGGTCAGGTCCTGACGGAATTCGGCATCGGCCACCGTGTCGCTTTTCATGGCGTAGTTTTCGCGCAGATCGGCGGTGGCTGGATCGTCGCCGAACAGGCTCACGTAATGCGCCGCCACCTGCGCGATCGCCTGCGCACGATCATCGGAGACAGTCAGTGTGCCGGTCGCCGGATCGAATGTGTTGCGCCGATAGTCGGGTGTCAACTCGGCCTGCAGTTTGGCTTGCAGACCCGGATCAAGGCTGGCCCAGGCTTGCCCGTAGTCGCGCTGCGCACGCAAATCGAGTTCGGCGCCGATCTGCCGATGCAGCCAGTCGGCACTCCAGTCCGGCGCCACCAGCGCACCATGGCCCCAGATCGAACCGAGCTGCATGCCGCCCATCGATTGCCACACCACCCGCCCGCGCTCGATATCGGCGCGGGTGTACAACACCTGCCCGCTCTGCGACACCACCTGTTCCGGCATCGGCGGTGCCTTGCGGTGGACTTCGCCGCCCATCCACAGCAACACCCCAAAAGACAGGGCGAGCAATGTCGCCAGGCCCACCCATAGTTTCCGCGTCGTACTCATGACTATCCACTCCTGTTGACAATGGCGACATGATCAACGCCTGTGGTCACCGACGCACTGATGGAAGTCAAGCGGAGTGGGGCTCGCGCTCGGGACTCGGTCGCGCGGCCTGCCTGCCGGCAGGCAGGTCGCTCACAGGGTGAGCTCCTACAGACAAGCGGTAGCGCTCACCCTGTAGGAGCCCACCCTGTGGGCGACAGTTATCGCAACGGTGCAGTAAAGCCTGTCTGCTTTGAAGCTATGCCGGCCGCAGGCCAGAGCCTCAATCGCGCAACACCGGCCTCGCCAGCGCATGCAGACGCTCGCGATCGACAAGCTCTACTTCGCGCCGATCCACCTTGATCAGGCCATCGGCCTGGAACCGGCGCAACACCCGGCTGACCGTCTCCGCCGCCAGCCGCAGATAGTTGGCGATGTCGGTGCGCGCCATGGTCAGGGTGAAGCGGCTGGCCGAGAACCCGCGCGCGGCGAAGCGCCGCGACAACGCCACCAGAAACGCCGCCATCCGCTCGTCGGCACTGAAATCGCCGGCCAGCAAAGCCGCCTTGCCGATGTCGGCGCTGAGCAGCTTGAACAACTGCCCCTGCAGGCCGGGCATGCGCTGCGCCAGCGTCGCCATCTTCGGGAACGAGAACCGGCACAGGATGGTGGTATCGAGCGCCACCGCGTTGCACGGGTAGTGCGCCTGATGGATGGCATTGAGGCCAACCACTTCGCCGGGCAGGAAAAAGCCGAGCACCTGCTCGCGGCCATCGGGATCGATCACATAGGTCTTGACGGTGCCGCCGCGCACCGCGGCGATGGCATTGAAGGCATCGCCTTCGCGAAAGATGTGCTCGCCGGCCGCAAACGGGCCGATGTGCTCGACCAGACAATGCAATTCGATCAACGCGCTCTTGTCGTAGCCTTCCGACAGGCAGGCCGAGGAAAACGCGCAGGTGCTGCAAAACGTGACCTCATCGCCGTCGTCGGCGATCGGGTTGACCCGCCGCGCAGCGCCTACTACGCTCATTGCGCGCACCGCGCAACGACGCTCAGATCGCTTTCGAGAAGCGCGCTGGCTGTTCGGATGGCTGCTGGAGGTAACGATCGAAGCACATGGCAATGATACGCATCAGAAGCCGTCCGCGCGAGGTGGCTTCGATGAATCGCGGCCCGATCCGCACCAGGCCATCGGCCTCCAGTGGCGCCAGCCGCGGCAGCGCATCGGCGAAATAGCGCAGGAAATCGATGTCGAAACGGGCCTGGGTGTCGGCGATGTCGATCCGGCCCTGGCACATCAGTTGCTGGATCACATCGGCGCGCAGCACATCATCGCTGTCCAGATGCAGGCCGCGCCAGGTGGGCAGATGGCCGGCGTCCAGCGCCGCCTCCCAGCCGTGCATGTCGCGGTGGTTCTGGCTGAAGCTGTCGCCGATATGGCTGATCGAGCTCACCCCGAACCCGATCAGGTCGCTTTCGGCATGGGTGGTGTAGCCCATGAAATTGCGGTGCAGGCCGCCGCGGGCCTGCGCTTTGGCGAGGTCGTCCTCGGGCAGCGCAAAATGGTCCATGCCGATATACACGTAGCCGGCGGCGGTCAATTTCGCGATCGCCAGCGCCAGCAGCGCGAGCTTTTGCTCCGCGCTCGGCAAGTCCTCGGCGTTGAGCTGGCGCTGTGCCTTGAACATCTCCGGCAGATGCGCATAGCCGTAGATCGCCAGGCGATCGGGGCGCACCGCGATCACCGTATCCAGGGTTTTGGCGAAACCGTCGAGGGTCTGCTTGGGCAGGCCGTAAATCAGATCGACATTGACCGAGCGCATGCCGCTGTCGCGGCAGGCCTGGATCACCGCCAGCGTGTCTTCGACGCTCTGGATGCGGTTGACCGCCTCCTGCACGTCGGGATCGAAATCCTGCACGCCGAGACTGGCACGATTGAAGCCGATCCGCGCCAGGGCATGGATGTCGTCCGGGCTGACCGTGCGCGGATCGATCTCGATCGAGAAATCGCGCTCGGCCGACGTGCTGAAATGGAATTGCCGGCCCAGGGTTTCCACCAGTTCGCCGATCAGCGCCGGGGTGAGGAAGTTCGGGGTACCGCCACCCAGATGCAACTGGATCACGTCGCGATCGCGGTCGAACAACGGCGCGACCAGGGTGATCTCGCGCTCCAGCCGATGCAGGTAGGTGGCACCACGGCCGTGATCGCGCGTGATGATGCGATTGCAGCCGCAATAGAAACACGGGCTGACGCAAAACGGCACGTGCACGTACAACGACAGCCGACGCGGGATCGGATCTTCGTTGCTGGCACGCGCCACTTCACGGAACTGCGCTTCGCCAAAACTGGCGGCAAACTGCGGCGCCGTCGGGTAGGAGGTATAGCGCGGCCCGGGCCGGTCGTAACGGCGCAGCAGGTCGGCATCAAAGGCAGGGATGGCGTTCATGGGTTGAGAGTGTGCCGGCCCGACGCCGCTGGCGCCTTGATTGCGATCAAGTAATGAAAAGTCGTTGTGTTGCGATGCACAACCCTTTGCAAGTCGCGACGCGGCCCGCACAATACAAGGCTCTCACCTTGCCCGGAGTGCTCCCATGTCGATTCGGCGTATGTCCGACCTCCCGCTTGCCGGTCAGCGCGTACTGATCCGCGAAGACCTGAACGTGCCGATCCGCGCTGGCCAAATCACCTCCGAACAACGCATCACGGCCGCGCTGCCGACGCTGCGCGCGGCGCTCGCGGCCGGCGCCGCGGTGATGGTGCTCTCGCACCTGGGCCGGCCCAGCGAAGGGCAATGGAGCGAGGCCGACTCGCTGGCGCCGGTGGCAAAGCGCCTATCCGAACTGCTCGGCCGCGAGGTGCCGCTGATCCGCGATTATCTCGGCGGCGTTGCGGTGCAACCCGGCGAACTGGTGCTGCTGGAAAACTGCCGCATGAACGTCGGCGAAGGCAAGGACGATGCGGCGCTGGCGCAGCGCTACGCCGACCTGTGCGATGTGTTCGTGATGGATGCGTTCGGCACCGCGCACCGCGCGCAGGCATCGACGCACGGCGTGATCCGCGCCGCCAAGCAGGCCTGTGGTGGGCCGCTGCTGATGGCCGAACTCGATGCGCTGGCGCAGGCGCTCGACCATCCGGCTCGGCCGCTGCTCGCCATCGTCGGCGGCGCCAAGGTGAGCGGCAAACTGGCATTGCTGGAAAGTCTGGTGACACGCGTCGATCAGTTGATCGTCGGCGGCGGCATCGCCAACACCTTCATCGCCGCGCTCGGCCATCCGATCGGCAAGTCGCTGGTCGAACCGGATTTGCTCGATACCGCGCGGCGCATCCTCGCCGATGCCAAGGCGCGCGGCGCCGAAATCCCGATGCCCAGCGATGTGGTGGTGGCCAGCGAATTCAAGGCCGATGCTCCGGCAACCGTGAAAGCAGTCAATGCGGTCGCCGACGACGACATGATCCTCGACATCGGCCCGCAAACCAGCGCGCGCTACGCCGAGCTGATCCACTCCGCCGGCACCGTGATCTGGAATGGCCCGGTCGGCGTGTTCGAGTTCGATGCGTTCGCCAATGGCACGCAAACCCTGGCACGCGCCATCGCGCAATCATCCGCGTTCTCGATCGCCGGCGGCGGCGACACCCTCGCCGCCGTCGACAAATACGGCATCGCCGATGCGGTGTCGTACATCTCCACCGGCGGCGGCGCGTTCCTGGAGTTTTGCGAGGGCAAGGAGCTGCCGGCGGTGGCCGCGCTCAAGGCATGCTCACACAGCGCGACGCCCCGGTAGGAGACCGCCCCGTGGGCGACCCGATGCGCGCTTTCAGGTGATCAGATTGCCCGCGAGATCAGTAACAAACCGATGCCGTTGCCTTCGGTAATAGAACGTCACTCGATACTGGCCTTCGTCCTCGCCAATGCCACGCTCGCATAAAACGCGGACTTTTCCACGCGCCATCAAATCGCGGAACTGCGTCGGCTCCAGCGCGAGGCCGTGCGCCACCATGGTGGCGTCGACCTCAATAGCGTGTGATTTTTGGATTGGCTCAGACACGTGTGTTGCACGGAGAGCAAGTTGGTGACATGAGTCGCAAGCTCAGACCGTCAGGACGATGAAATCAATGACGATTGCATCGGCGTCACGCTGTAGATACTGGATGTCAACGCGTTCACCGAATTTCTCGCGCAACTGGTTGAGCAATGGCAGTGGATCGTGATCGTTGACAAATCGCATGGCCTCACCCGGCTGCAGTGCACCCAGCGCGCCGAAGATGGCCGAATGGCGAAACCGGCGTGCTATGCCACGTGCGTCGAACGGATAGGGGGTGTAACTGGGTGCATCAGCAGTGCTGTTCATGACGGTCTCTGTTGCTGGGTTGAGGGATTGAAACCATTGGTTGGCGCAGGCTCAAGCTGACACCCATGGCGTGCGTAATCGGCTCGCTGTTGCTGGCGACCCCAGGCATCTGCTTCAGCCGCTGGCGGCAACCAGCCGCAGCCCGATATAAGGCCGAATCTGGTCAGCATTCGCCAGGATATCGGCGAGGGTGAGCGAGTCGAGTACTGCGAAAAATGCCTCCATCGCCTCGCACAATGCAGCCTGCAGGCGGCATGCGGGCGACAGCACGCAACGGTTGGTACTGCTGTTGGAGCACTCCACCAGATCAAAATTGGCCTCGGCGGCACGAACCACACTGCCTACATTGATTTCATCAGTGCGCAAGGCAAGACGGACGCCGCCGCTGCGCCCACGCACCGTTTCCACCAGTCCGTCCAGGCTGAGTCGATGCACTATCTTCATCAAGTGGTTTCTGGAAATGCCGTAGCTGTCCGCGATCTGGTGGATCGTCGACAACTCGCCCTGGTGGAGGCCCAGGTAAATCAATACCCGAAGGGTGTAGTCGGTGTAGTCCGTGAGTTTCATCGTGCCAAGCCGGCCTAAAGATGTATCCATCATATTGCTTTTTGCACCAGATGCAAATAACATGCAGCAATCATGCATGTATTTGCCGACCACTGCGGTGGCTGGCCTTCAGGATTTCATTGATGAGCATTCCCGCCCTGTTGCTGTCCTCGTTCGTAATCTCCGTGACAGCCCTTCTGTTCTTCATCTGGTCTTTGCGCAGGGGGTTGCTGGACCCTGACCCGGAAGCGGCCAAAGTGATTTTTTCCGAGGACGAGATCGGGACGGTAGAGGAACCCGCCATCGGCAGCAGCGATGAGCAGGGATTGCAGCGAAGCCTGCATGCCAAAAGGCCATCACCACAGTCTTTACCAGAGCTACAGGCGCGACTCGCAGCCGATCAATCCACCGCCGGCCCAGCTTTTGTGCTGCTGGCGTCCGCGGTGCTCTGGCTTGTGCTCGGATCGTTCGCCGGGCTGATCAGTTCGATCAAGCTGCACCAGCCGGATTGGCTCAACCAGGTAGCGTGGCTCAGCTTTGGCCGCCTGCGGACACTGCACCTCAACGTGGTTGCCTACGGCTGGGCACCGATGGCGACGCTCGGCACCGCGCTATGGATGATGCCGCGGCTATTGAAGACCAAGTTGCTCGGTGGCCGCGTGGCGATCGCGGGCGCGGTGCTTTGGAACCTTGGACTGACTCTGGGCCTGGCCCTTATCGCGACTGGCCACAATGAGGGCATGGAGTGGCTGGAAATTCCATGGCAGGTGGGGCTCGCGTTCGTGGTCAGCGGTGCCATGGTCGGCCTGCCGCTGGTACTGACGCTGCAGCGCCGCCAGGTTGAACACCTGTATGTGTCGATCTGGTACATGGGCGCTGCCCTGTTCTGGTTCCCGGTGCTGTATTTCGTCGCCAAAATGCCCGGTGTGCACTTCGGTGTGGAAGCGGCGACCATGAACTGGTGGTTCGGCCACAACGTACTTGGCCTGTTTTACACACCATTGTCACTGGCCGCGATCTACTACTTCCTGCCCAAGGTCATCGGCCGTCCGATCCAGTCCTACAACCTGTCACTGATCGGATTCTGGGCCTTGGCATTTTTCTACGGACAGGTCGGTGGGCACCATCTCATCGGTGGTCCCGTGCCGGAGTGGCTGATCACGCTTTCGATCGTGCAGAGCGTGATGATGTTCGTACCGGTGCTAGCGTTTTCAGTGAATCAGCATCTGACAATGCGCGGCCACTTCGTTGCCCTGCGCCACTCGCCGACGCTTCGCTTCATCGTCCTTGGCGGCATGATGTACACGCTCAGTTCGGTTCAGGGCTCGTTCGAGGCACTGCGTGCCGTCAATACGGTCACGCATTTCACCCATTTCACCGTCGCCCACGCCCACCTCGGCATGTATGGCTTCGTATCCATGGTGATGTTCGGCGCAATGTATTTTTCGATGCCGCGCATCGTTTCGCGCGAGTGGCCGTTCCCCAGTCTGATCGCGCTGCACTTCTGGCTGGTCGTGATCGGGTTCGCGATCTACTTCGTCACGCTGACCATCGGTGGCCTGTTGCAGGGCTTTCGCATGCTCGACGAAACCCAGCCATTCATCGAATCGGTCCGCGTCACCCTCCCTTGGTTGCAGGGGCGTTCCATCGGTGGCCTGCTGATGACCCTCGGCCATCTGGTGTTTGCCGGCCACTTCGTGGCAATGGCGCTTGGCCTTGGGCCCGCGCGTAGCGGTGCAGTGCTATTGCGCCCCAACCCCCGGACAGCCTGACTTATGGAAAGTGGATTCAAGCTCATTACCGGCGCGATGGTGACCCTGGCGATCGCCACCGCGTCGCTAGTCGTACTGCCGTATTTCCAACTGCAACATGTGCAGCCGCCGCCTGGCCTCAAGGCCTATTCGAACGCCGCGCTGCATGGCCGTGCGCAATACATCTCGCTGGGCTGCATAGCCTGCCACACGCAGCAACCACGCGATCCACAACAGGCACCCGATGGCAAACGTGGCTGGGGACGGCCGTCGGTGGCTGGCGACTACTTTTACGACGACCCGCCATTGCTGGGCACGATGCGGACCGGCCCCGACCTGCTCAACATCGGCGCACGCCAGCCCAGCGAAGATTGGCATCTGGGACACCTGTACCAGCCGCGCGCCTATGTCCCGGGCAGCATCATGCCGAGCTATCCGTTTTTGTTCGAGGTAAAAGCCAAGGCCGAGCCCGGCGACAAGGTCGTCGCCCTGCCCCCTGGCGCAGCGCCCTCACACAGCGTGGTCGTCGCAACCCCAGCGGCTCGCGACCTCGTCAGCTACCTGCAGTCACTGGACCGCACCTACCCTGCAATCGCCAATCTGGATGACTGAGGTGATTCGCCATCAAACAGGATCGATTACCAGCCATGTCCGAGCACCCAAACAATCCGCAACCGCAACATCGCGAGAACCCCGAGCCGCAAGAGGCGCGTCATCCGATTCCCTATTTGCTGCTCGCGATGATCGCGATGCTGCTGTCGTGGGCATTGGGTTATTTGATGGCGGCACGCCCCGACGCTGATCCGGCATTGGGCGACCAGCGCACGCTCACGAAATTGACGGGCGAACCCTCACTCGCATCGTCCTCCAACAGCACGCCCGACGGTGCCCAGTTGTACGCATCGCACTGCCTGGCATGTCATCAATCTACCGGCATGGGCATCCCGCACGTATTTCCACCACTGGCGGGTTCACAATGGGTGCAGGGCGATGCCCGGGTGCTGCTGCAGATTCCGCTGCATGGCATTGCCGGCGCTCTGGATGTCGCGGGCCAGCAATACAGTGGCTCCATGCCCGCCATGGGCGGACAACTCGATGATGGCGAGCTCGCGGCGATTACCAACTACATTCGAAGCCACTGGGGCAATACGGCAGAGCCGGTTGACGTCGAGTCGGTAGCGGCGGCGCGTGCTTTGACCAAAAATCGCAGCACTCCATGGAACGGCGGTGCCGAACTGCAGCAGTTCACGCAATCGCTTGCTGGAAACTGATGTGCGCACCGTGATCGCAATCAGTGCGCTCACCGTTGCTGGCGTGGTTGCGTTCGCGCAGCTTACCGATGGCTTTCGCGTTGTCACCAGCGAGTCCGCACGCCGTCTCGCGGCCGTGGAAAATCCGGCCCTGATGCCGGATGCAGTACTTGTCGATTCCCTGGGATCGGTTCAATCGCTGCGTGCCGATCTCGCATCTGACGGCCGCGTAGCCGTGGTCGATTTTATCTATACGCGCTGCGAATCGATCTGTACCGCGCTGGGCAGTGAGTTTCAGCAACTGCAGCGCCAAATACAGGCACAGGGCCTGCAGCACCAAATACGCTTGATCAGCATCAGCTTTGATCCAGCGCGAGACCAGCCCGGCGCATTGGCCGAATACGCAATGCGGATACGCGCTGAACCGGACGTCTGGCGTTTTGCGACCGTCGCCGATGCGGCCCAGCTCGGGCCTTTGCTGCGGGGATTCGGCGTCATCGTCATCCCCGCCGGGCAAGGCGATTTTGTTCACAATGCCGCCATCCATATCGTCACACCATCCGGTAAATTGGTGCGAATCCGCGACCCGGGGGCGATCGCCACGGTGTTGCGCGATGCGATAGGAACAGTCCAGTGAAGTCGAACCAGCGCTTGCTCGCCGGGCTGATGATCACCGTGGCTGCGTGCCTGCCGCCGACACGTGGCTGGCTGGAATCGGACATGACTCGCCACATGTTGTTGCAGCTTCCCGCGCTGTTGTTGGCCGGCGCATTGCTCGCCAGTGGGCTGCCACGAAAAATCACCCGGCCTGTTGCCGCATGCAACGCGCACGGTACAACCGGACTGCTGTTCGTGTTGCTGGTGCTCAGCTTCTGGATGATCCCCCGCGCTCTGGATGAAGCAGTACTGACACCGGCAATGGCTCTGGCCAAGTTCTCGAGCCTGCTCGCAGCAGGGGCAGCACTGCAGCAATCCTGGCGGCCGGCAGGCACGATTGTGCAGTTGTTCTTCATCGGCAACTGGGCCGCGATGAATGCAACCATCGGCCTGCTCTACCAACAGGTTCCAAGCCGCCTTTGCAATGTGTATTTGCTCGATGATCAGCAATTCACCGGCAAGGGACTGGTCGTGCTATCGGTGTTGCTACCCGTTGCCTGGGTCGCCTCGTTGCGATGGCAGCAACCTGGCGTGTTGAGTACCACAATCGGCGACTGACCAGCTGCCGCGATGCTCGCTCACACCGTGCGGCCATCGCCTGCAGAAGCCCATCCTGTGGGCGACCATCCGCCATGGCATTTCGATTGATCGCGGCTAATTTAACTGGTGCGCCGGATCCGTATCTCGGTCCGGCTTTAATCCGACGTCATGCCCCAAGGAGAGTGCCTTGCGCTGGTCAACCGTCTTCGTCTTCGCTTTTGCTCTCCTGCTCTCTGGTCTGCTGACGGCTGCGGTGAGCGCATACCTATTTGTGCATATGAGTCGGTTCGGGACACCTGCTTACTTCGCTTTGAATTACGTGCTTTTCGCGCTGACTTTCTTTGCCGTGGCGTTTGTGTTCTCACGGCGCATTGCCTCTCGGCCGTATCACGTTGCGTTGGTTGCATTCGTGCTGAGTGAAGTTGCAGCAATGATCCCGTCGTTCGTGATCATGGGTCATGCAGCCTTCAGTCCAGCCTGGTTTCTTGATACTGCATGGGCAGGTGGCTTTCTTTTTCTGGGCACCGCATTTGGGCAAATGCATCAAAGCCAGGTTCGCGCGTAGATGACGCATCGCGGCGACACGGAGTCGATCAACGGTTGCCGAGAGGCGCCGCGGAACGGTGCGGCAGGAGCCGCACCGACGTGCGACCCGGCGCAAGGCGTTTTGGGTGTTCTGCAAAGCGACATGTGGCCTTACCGGCCGCAGGCTTGAAAGCTTTGAGCGTTCCGGCGCAACCATTGCTCACAGCCAAAAGCACTGGATTGCTTCGCGCCATGCGCTCGCAATGACGGCCCGATGGAACGGCACTCATTCACCACACCAGTCGTCGTCATCGCGAGGCCCGCAGGGCCGTGGCGCTCCATCCCGCAGATGCGCACAATGACCCAATGCACTGCGCGTTACACCGACACTCGCGCTACACACTCGCGATGCCGAACCCGACATGCGCACCAAAGGCCACCGTTGCCTGAACGCCAGCAAAGCACCGCACAACACGTGTCAAGAGTTGGGTGACCTCCGGCTCATGCGATTTCTCACCGGTGTTATATCTTGGTAACACACCTCCCACGGAACGCCCCCATGAACGCCTACACCCCGCCCAGCCTCGCCGCCATTGCCGCCATCGCCGAACGCCGCCACGGCCCACGCCAGGTGATCAACGGCAACGACCGGCTCGACCCGCACTATCGCGAACGCGACTTCGGCATCGGCTACGGCAGCAGCAGCGGCTACGTGCGCACCCGCTCGTACACCGCCGACGCGCAGCGCCCGCTGTTCCGGATTGGCTGATCACGACGGCGTTCGCTCCTGCCGGACGAACGCCGAGATCGGCTATGCGGCCGGATGGGTGATCGCGGCCGACTGCGCATCCAACCGTCGTCGCAAGTCCGGCGCCAATGCCAAAGCCTGCGCCAGGCCATCGAGGTAAGCCTGCTCCATGAAGCCTGGCTGCTCGATCACCGTGCGACTGAGCAGATAGACCTCACTGGCCAGTTCGGGCGAATCCACTGCATTTGCCACCTGCCGAGGATCCAGCGGCTTCGCCAGTTCCGCTTCCAGCCAGCGCTGCAACTCGGGCTGGGCACCGGCCTGCTGCAACCCGCGGGCGATCAGCTCGCGCTCGCGCTCATCAACGTGACCATCGGCTTTGGCAGCAGCCACCAGCGCACTCAGCAGCGCGTTGGCCTGGTTTTCGGTCGGCGCGGAGAGTGCAGGCGGCGTTGCGCCGGCGGCCGTGGGCGTCGCATTGCCGCTTTGCTCCTGCTGCCATTGGCCGTAGGCCTTGTACGCCATCACCCCGAGTGCGGCCAGTCCGCCGACCTTGAGCAGGCCGCCGCCGCGCCCACTACCCAGCAACAGGCCCAGTGCACCACCAGCCAACGAGCCACGGCCGAAATCGCTCAGCGCCACGCCGCCGCTCTCGCCATCGCGCGGCTTCACCATCCCAGCGTGTTTGAGTCCGGATTGCGCGGTTTGCAGCAGGTGATCGAGAAAGGATCGCGAACTCATCGGACTCTCCAGATAACTGAACCATAGGTCATCGTCAGATGGGGGCGCAGCAACAGCCCACAAGAGCGTTCATTCCGGTACCGTGGCCAGCATCGATGGCCGCTGCGCGAACGCTGCGTACCACGCGGCAAGCCGGGGTCGCCCGCCACGCCAGTCGAGATCGGCGTGGCGCAGGTCGAGATGGCCCAGCGCAGCGGCACTGGCAATGGCATCGATGCCACAGTCCAGTGCCTCGACTTCGCCCTCGAGCACGTCAAGGCTGCGGGCAATGGCGTTGCGCCAGCGCCCGATCCAGTAGTCGGATTGCTGCGCGCTCGGCCGCCGGCCTTCCATCACCAGCGCCACCGAGGCGTCGATGACGCCTTCGGCCAGCGCGGCGCGACGCTGGGTCTGCCAATGCGCTGCGTCACCCGAATCGCCGCGTGCACCGCTTTGTGCCGCAACCCAGGCGCAGATCACCCGGCTGTCATACAGCACGCTGCCGTCATCGAGCCGCAACGCCGGCACCTTGCCCAGCGGATTGGCCGCCAGTAGCGCTTCGGGGTCGTCCAGCGGCAGCGCCGTCTGTTCGCCGATCTGCGCGGTCAAGCCGCATTCGCGGATCAATACCCGCACCTTGCGCGCATACGGCGAGGTCGGTGAGTACAACAGGGTTGGCATGGCGGCTCCGTAACCGTGGCTCCGTCGCGCGGTGTTGCGCAACGCACAGGCCAAGGGTGGTACGTAGGATGGGTAGAGCACAGTCTTTTTGCGCTCTTTGCGTTCTTTGCGGATCGAGGCTTTGCGCTTTCAGAAGTCTGGCGGGTTCGCGCTTGTCCCGGTCACCGGATTCGTGTAACCATACGGCTACGTATGTTTGCGCCACGCGCGCGAACCAAACCCGGATATGGAGAACAACACCGTGGCCACCTATACCGCCCCCCTGCGCGACATGCGTTTCGTCCTGTTCGAGCTGCTCGATGCGCAAAGCGCGTTCGCGGCGATGCCGGCCTATGCCGATGTCGATGCCGACACCGTGATGGCGGTGCTGGAAGAAGCCGGCAAGTTCGCCAGCCAGGTCATCGCCCCGCTCAATGGCGTCGGCGATGTGGAGGGCTGCCGGATCGATGCCGATGGCGCGGTGAGCACTGCCACCGGCTTCAAGGAAGCGTACCGGCAATACGTCGATGCCGGCTGGCCGTCGCTGGCCTGCGCGCCGGAGTACGGTGGCCAGGGCCTGCCGATCACGCTCAACAACAGCGTGTACGAAATGTTCAATTCGGCCAATCAGGCGTGGTTGATGTACGCCGGCCTTTCGCACAGCGCCTACGAATGCCTGCGCACGCACGGCACCGATCAACAGCGCACGGTGTACCTGCCCAAGCTGGTCAGCGGCCAGTGGACCGGCACGATGTGCCTCACCGAACCGCATTGCGGTACCGATCTGGGCATCCTGCGCACCCGCGCCGAGCCCGACGCCGACGGCAGCTACCGCATCAGCGGCACCAAGATTTTCATCTCGGCCGGCGAGCACGACATGGCCGAGAACATCCTGCATCTGGTGCTGGCGCGCTTGCCCGATGCGCCGACCGGCACCCGCGGCATTTCGCTGTTCCTGGTGCCCAAGTTCATTCCCGATGGCAACGGCGAGGTCGGCGTACGCAACACCATTCGCGCCGGCTCGCTGGAACACAAGATGGGCATCCACGGCAACGCCACCTGCGTGATGAACCTCGACGACGCGCGCGGCTGGCTGATCGGCGAACCGCACCGCGGCCTCAATGCGATGTTCGTGATGATGAACTCGGCGCGTCTGGGCGTCGGCATGCAGTCGCTCGGTCTGGCCGAAATGGCCAACCAGCAGGCGCTCGGCTACGCCCGCGATCGCCTGCAGATGCGCGCCGCGAGCGGGCCGGTGCGCCCGGACAAGGCCGCCGACCCGATCATCGTGCATCCCGATGTGCGCCGCATGCTGCTCACCAACCGCGCCTACACCGAAGCCGGCCGCGCCTTCAGCACCTGGGTGGCGCTGCTGATCGATCAGGAACTGAGCCATCCCGACCCGGCCGTGCGCGAGCAATCCGGCGCGCTGGTGACGTTGCTGACGCCGGTGATCAAGGCGTTCATCACCGACAACGCCTTCGACACCATCAATCAGGCGATGCAGGTGTTCGGTGGCCATGGCTACATCCACGAATGGGGCGTCGAGCAACTGGCTCGCGATGCCCGTATCAACATGATCTACGAGGGCACCAATGGCATCCAGGCGCTGGACCTGCTCGGCCGCAAGGTGCTGGCCGACGGTGGTGCCAGGCTCGCCGCGTTCGGCCAACTGATCGCTGCGTTCGTCGCCGAACAAGGCGATCAGCCGGCAATGGCCGAGTTCACCGCACCGCTGGCCGAGCTGGGCGGCCAGATCGTCAAGGTCACCGGCGCGATTGGCGCCAGCGCCGGCAACAACCCCGATGCCGTCGGTGCCGCCGCGGTGCATTACCTGCGCTTGGTCGGGCATCTGGTGTACGGCTATTTCTGGGCACGCATGGCGCGCGTTGCGCTCGACAACGCCGACAGCGGCGATGGCTTCTACACCGCCAAACTGGCCACCGCGCGCTTCTACTTTGCCAAGCTGTTCCCGGAAACCGCGTGGCACCTGGCCGCGCTGCGTGCCGGCAGCGAGCCGCTGATGGCGCTGGATGCGGAGTTGTTTTGAGCTGGAATGATGCCTGCAGGCAACGCCCGCAGGGCACGTGGCACCTTGGGAAGCTCTGACCAAGTCAGAGCTTCCCTGAATCGGTACGGTGGGATGACGCCATCCCGGTTGCCATGCGCAATCGCCTGTAAGAAATTGCCGTAACCTGCAACCTCGTCGCTGATACCTTCGGCGGGGACGCGGGGAAAACGGCACTTTGGTTCAAGGCGAAAAACCCGGCGCTTGACGACATGTCGCCACGCGACATGGTCCGCTTGGGTCGTTTCGATCGCTTGCGCAAGCACATTGTCAGCGCCGTGATGGATCGGGTGGGTTCGTCGGCTGCATCGATCGAGCAACGCCAGGTGGGGAAGTCGCGGAAACAGGAACCACCGCGCACGAATTCACGTGCATTGATCACCGACTCACGCCCGTGCCTGCTTGAGCTGGATCGATTTTCGAACGTGGATATGATGCGCTGGAAGCGGATGTCCGACGACCTTGATGAGATCAATGACCTGTTTTACTACGGCTTGGAGCCTCAACGTCAGCGACGCCACCAAGTGCTGATCGGCGCGCT
The DNA here is from genome assembly GCA_002839995.1 of Gammaproteobacteria bacterium HGW-Gammaproteobacteria-4. Taxonomy (GTDB): domain Bacteria; phylum Pseudomonadota; class Gammaproteobacteria; order Xanthomonadales; family Xanthomonadaceae. The sequence goes on from PGZC01000002.1 coordinate 50,933, forward strand.
GCAGCACGTCGCGCCAGCGCAATTTGCGTTCTCGCGATGGACACGATTGGTTACATGGCGTTACAGCATCGCTCCCCTCCAGCAGCCGGAAGCCTTGCCGATCATGGCGATCGCTTCAACCTCGCCAACGTCACCCGCCGTGCATCGGGCACACTGAAGCTGACGGTGAACACCAACGACTGCAACAAGGCGCAAATGGTGGTAACGCCGGCACTGACCGAATTCGGCGCGGCATTCACCGTGCCGGTGACGCGGATTGCGGCAAGATCAGTTTGCAATTGGGGGCGGTGCCGGTATCGCTGATGGTGGGGCACTGAACCCTCACTGCCACGCCTGCGTCACCCATACCGCCCGCCATCCGGGCAACGACGCGACGCACGGCTGCTACCATGCCGCCGTAACGGTGGAGCCCGCGCCACGTGCGCTGGCGGCATGCCGTTCAAACCTCCACCAGGAGCGGCATTTGGACAGGTTCCAGGAAATGCAGGTGTTTCTCGCGGTGGCCGAGGAGCAGAGTTTCGCGGCGGCGGCGCGCCGCCTGAACCTGTCGCCGCCCAGCGTGACCCGCGCCGTGGCCGCGCTGGAGGAACGCATCGGCACACTGCTGCTCGCGCGCACCACGCGCAGCGTGCACGTCACCGAAGCCGGTCAGCGGTATATGGAAGATTGCCGGCGCATCCTCGCCGAGCTGCAAGAAGCGGAGGAGTCCGCCACCGGCAGCCATGCCGTGGCGCGTGGTCAGCTTACCCTCACCGCACCGGTGCTGTTTGGCGAGATGTTCGTTACCCCGGTGCTGGTGGACTATCTGGCCGAGCACCCCGCGGTGCAGATCAAGGCCTTGTTGGTGGACAGGGTCGTGGACATGGCCGATGAGGGAATCGATGTGGCCGTGCGTATCGGCAACCTGCCCGACAGCGGTCTGCACATGATCAAGGTGGGCGAGATGCGTCGTGTGGTCTGCGCCGCTCCGGCCTACTTGGCCAAACACGGTCGGCCACTTCACCCGGACGACCTGTGCCATGCACAGGTGGTGGGCTCGTCCAGCATCACCGCGACCGGCGACTGGCTCTTTTCCGGGCCGCAAGGCCCGCTGAGCGTGCGCCCCGAACCGCGCCTGGTGGTAACCGCCAATCAGGCGGCGATCCATGCCGCATGCCTGGGCTGGGGGCTGGCCCACGTGCTGTCCTATCAGGTCGCCGGCAAGGTTGCCGGCGGCGAACTGGAGATCGTTCTCGCCGACTACGAGCCGCCACCGCTGCCCATCCATGTGGTCTATCAGGACGCCCGCAAGATTGCGGCCAAGGTGCGCACTCTTGTCGATTACTGCGTCGCGCGTCTGGGTCAGGACGTTGCCCTGAATCCGCCCAGAGACGGTTGAAGGCATGAATCGCCATCGCGAGATGACGGTGTTCCAGGCGGTTGCCGAAGACCTCAGCCTTGCCGCCGCCGCACGTCGCCTTCAGCTTTCGGTAGCCACGGTAACGCGGGCCATCGACACGCTGGAATCCCGTCTGGGCATTTCCCTGCTGGCGCGCCATGCCCGTGGGGTGTCGCTCACCGAGGCCGGCATTCGTTTTGCCGACGACTGCCGGCGCATCCTTGCGCAAGTCGCCGAAGCGCAGGAGTCGGCCATCGGCCTGCACGCCCAACCGCGCGGCCGTCTCCACGTCGCCATGCCGCTGCTGTTCGGACAGGAACTGCTGACGCCGATCCTGCTCGACTACCTGGCGGGCCATCCAGCCGTTCATGTCGTCGCCCGCGACTTCGAGCACTGCCCGAGTCTGCACGAGGTAGGGATCGATGTGGCGATCCAGATCGGCACTCTCCCCGACTCCTCGCTGTTTGCCCTCACCGTCGGCAGCGTCCGGCGCGTGGTGTGCGCCAGCACCGCCTACCTGCAAGCCCACGGCGAGCCCAACAGGCCCGAGGAAATCCGCAACCACCGGATCATCCACGCCAGCGCCGACGCTCGCCTGACGGAGTGGCGTTTCAGCGATCAGGGCAAGCAGCGCAACGTCGGCTTCCGGCCGCATCTGATCTGCACCACGCATCAGGCCGCCATTGCCGCTGCGAGCCGCCACGCCGGGATCACCCGCTGCCTGAGCTACCAGATACATGGACACGTGGCACAAGGGCAGCTTCGCGCCGTATTGCAGCGCTACGAACTCCCCTCGTACCCGGTGCATATCGTCTACCGCGAAGGCCGCAGGGCAAGTGCACGCGTGCGCAGCTTCGTTGACTTCGTGGTCTGCCGCCTGCGCGATCATCCTGCGCTGCGCTGAATACGGCCAGCGCATTTATTGCGCAAGATGAAATAAAGGATTGCCATTTCCGGGGATTCCGCCGCCTGTTTGCGTGCAGGAACATGACCCCCTCAGTGCGGAACCGTGGCTGGCATTGTCACCCGCCGCTGAATCACCCTCACGAATACGGAGTCCACCATGTCGCACCCCGTCAAACTCTACCGTCACCCGCTCTCTGGCCATGCCCATCGCGTCGAGCTGTTCCTCGCCCTGCTGCGCGTACCCCACGAACTCGTCTTCGTCGATCTGGCCAAAGGTGCGCACAAGCAGCCCGAGTTCCTCGCCATCAACCCGTTCGGGCAGGTACCTGCAATCGACGACAACGGCACCGTGCTCGCGGACTCCAACGCCATTCTGATCTACCTGGCCAAGCAGTACGACAAGAGCGGCCGTTGGCTGCCCAGCGAGCCGGTAGCTGCGGCCAGGGTGCAGCGCTGGCTTTCGGTGGCTGCCGGACCGATCGCTTCCGGGCCGGCGACTGCGCGCCTGATCACCGTGTTCGGCGCACCTTACGATGCCGACACCACCATCGCGCGTTCGCACGCGCTGCTCAAGGTCATCGATTCGGAACTGGCAGCCAGCAAGTTCCTCGCCGGCGATGTGCCGACCATTGCCGACGTGGCTGGCTACACCTACATCGCACACGCACCGGAAGGCAACGTGTCGCTGGCCGACTACGCCAACGTGCGCGCATGGCTTGTACGCGTCGAAGCCCTGCCGGGTTTCGTGCCGATGCAACGCACCGCGGTCGGCCTGCAAGCCGCGGCCTGACTTCGACGGTGCGCCGTTTCCCCCAGGAAGCGGCACACCGACCGCCGATTGCGAACGTCACCGCCATGCAAGAGACGAATGCCGCCATCCCCTCGCCCTGGCATGCGGGGGAAAAGCAGTTGCAGGCGCGTGTCGGGGTGGCCGAGCTCATGGACGACTTCGGTCGCAAAGTGATACGCGACTACATGCCCGAGCAGCATCGCGACTTCTATCGCCAGTTGCCGTTCGTGATTCTCGGCGCGGTGGACGCGCAAGGGCGTCCCTGGGCAAGCATCCTGGAAGGCCGGCCGGGCTTCGCCCACTCGCCCGAGCCGCGCACGCTGCAACTGGACGCCCATCTGGCCGAAGATGACGCCGCCGCCAGCGCGCTGCACACCGGCGCCGCGATCGGGCTGCTTGGCATCGAGCTGCACAGCCGCCGCCGCAACCGGCTCAATGGCCATATCCAACGCGTCGGCGCGCACGGCTTGCGCATCGGCGTCGAACACGCCTTCGGCAACTGCCCGCAGTACATCCAGGCGCGCCAGTTCGAGCTGCATCCCGTCCCGGCCAAACGCCGCCCAGCTGCAGAGCTACTGGAGCATCTGGACGAACGCGCCCGCACCACGATCGCGCAGGCCGACACCTTCTTCGTCGCCAGCTATGTCGAGCATGCCGACGGCCGCATCTCGGTGGACGCCTCGCACCGTGGCGGCAAGGCCGGGTTCGTCCGCGTGGTGGGCAATCGCCTGAGCATCCCCGACTTCGCCGGCAACCTGCACTTCAACACCCTCGGCAACCTGCTGCTCAACCCGCGCGCCGGGCTGCTGTTCATCGACTTCGACAACGGTGATCTGCTGCAGATCAGCGGCCGTACCGAACTGACCCTGGAAGGCGAGGAAATCCACGCCTTTCAGGGCGCCGAACGGCTCTGGCACGTTGAGGTGGAGCGGCTGGTGCGCCGCCCGGCTGCGCTGGCCCTGCGTTGGCAGTTCCAGGGCTATTCGCCGAACAGCACGATGACCGGCGACTGGACGGACGCGGAAGCACGCCTGGCCGCCATCGCCCTGCGCGGGCAATGGCGCCCGATGCAGGTGATGGGGATCGTCGAAGAAAGCGCGAACGTACGCTCGCTGTATCTGCAACCGGCCGATGGCGCGGGCCTGCCGTCCTTTGTTGCCGGTCAGCACCTGCCGTTGCGCCTGCATGTCCCCGGCATGGCGGCGCCGCTGATCCGCACCTACAGCCTGTCGTGCGCTCCCTCCGACGGCTGCCTGCGCATCAGCGTCAAACGGATCGGCAAAGCCTCCACTTTCCTGCACCAACAGATCGAAACCGGCGGCGTGCTCGAAGCGCGCATGCCGCAAGGCCATTTCGTGCTCGACGCCGCGCAGCGTCGCCCTGTCGTGCTGCTGGCCGCCGGCATCGGTGCCTCGCCGCTACTGGCGATGCTGCGTGAGGTCATCTACCAGAACCGCCGCCTGCGGCGCACGCGCAAGGTGTGGTGGATACAGAGCGCGCGCAACCTCGCCGAACTGGCCTTCCGCGACGAACTCTCCAGCCTGCTGCAACACGGCGGCGCACCGATCCGCGCGGTGCGCGTGATCAGCCAACCCGAAGCACAGGCGAAACCGGGAGTGGACTTCGAGCACGCCGGGCACATCGACATGCCGCTGCTCGAATCGTTGCTGCCATCGGACGACTACGACTTCTACCTGTGCGGCCCCGGCACCTTCATGCAGGCGCTGTACGACGGCCTGCGCGCCCACGGCATCAACGACGCGCGCATCCATGCCGAAGCCTTCGGCCCTTCCAGCCTGCGCCGCCAACCCGACCCCGGCAGCGTGCCGCCCGCATTGCCGCCGCCCGCCGAAGGCCCGGTGCCGGTGTTGTTCGAACGCTCCGCCAAGGAAGCACGCTGGACTCCCGCCACTGGCAGCCTGTTGGAACTGGCCGAACAACGCGGCCTGAACCCGGAATTCAGCTGCCGCGGCGGCTCCTGCGGCACCTGCAAGACCCGCGTCGTCGCCGGCGCCGTCACCTATCCGCACCCGCCTCCTGCACTACCGCAAGACGGTTACGCCCTGATCTGCTGCGCGGTCCCGGCGGCTTCGGCAAATGGCATGTCGCCGCTGGTGCTGGATCTGTAGTTCGCTCTCGTCACCACACATGCGTGATGCACAACGAAGCCATCGGCATGCCCCGACAACCCGCACCAGGTAACGACCCATGCACGACAACGCCCGCCCCCCGTTCCCGCCCTTCACCCTCGAAACCGCCAGGCAAAAGGTGCGCATGGCCGAGGACGGCTGGAACAGCCGCGACCCCGCTCGCGTGGCGCTCGCCTACACGCCCGACAGCCGCTGGCGCAACCGCAACGAGTTCCTGCAAGGCCGCGAGCAAATCGTGCGTTTTCTCACCAACAAGTGGCAGCACGAGCAGGGCTACCGCCTGATCAAGGAACTGTGGGCGCATGACGGCAACCGCATCGCCGTGCGCTTCGCCTACGAATGGCACGATGCCGACCGCCAGTGGCATCGCTCCTACGGCAACGAGAACTGGGAGTTCGACGAACTTGGCCTGATGGCAGTACGCCATGCCAGCATCAACGACCTGCCGCTCGCTGAAAGCGAGCGACTGTTCCGCTGGCCGCAAGGCCGCCGCCCGGATGCGCACCCGGGCCTGAGCGAACTGGGTTTGTAATCGCGTCGAACGGTAGCGCCGCGTAGCGTGTGTTGCCGCTCTGTAGCTTCCCGACGCCATCGTGCAGAAAAACCGTACCCGCGGTTTCACCTACCGCATCTCCACGAACATCCTCGACGTACCGGATTGGGCGGGTGTGCTGGCCATCATGTTCGAAATGACCATGGGAGGCTCAGGGGATTGACGGGAGTTTGCTAAAGTTATACGTTTGTATAACGTTACCTGTGGAGGCGCATCATGCATACGACCAGTCTTCGCAAGGTCGGTGGCTCGGTCATGCTGGCCGTACCGCCTGCCATTCTCGACTTGCTGCATCTGCAAGCCGGCGCCACGGTCGGCGTAGCCATTGATGACGGGCGTCTGGTGATCGAGCCGCGGCGTCGCCGTTACACCCTGGATGAATTGCTGGCGCAATGCGATGCTTCAGCCGAAATGGGGGCCGAGGATCTCGCCTGGCTCAATGACAAACCGGTTGGTAGCGAGTTGCTGTAATGGAGCGTGGCGATATCTACCTGGTGTCGCTGGACCCAACATCGGGCCATGAGCAACAGGGAACCCGCCCCGTACTGGTCGTGTCGCCGACGCCTTTCAATCGTCTGACGAAAACGCCGATCGTGCTGCCAATCACCAGCGGCGGAAACTTTGCCCGCACGGCGGGTTTTGCCGTCTCGCTCGTGGGGGCCGGGACTGCCACCACGGGAGTGGTGCGTTGTGATCAACCACGTGCGCTTGACCTGAATTCCCGGCGTGGTCGAAAACTGGAAAGCGTTCCACCCAACATCATGGAAGAGGTGCTGGCACGACTGGCGCCTCTCTTCGAGTGAGCTTGCAGGGCAGCTGCGCATGAGCCGGCATCACCGAAAGCGACGTCCGCCCTTTGTCGCCTTGCCACGACACAAGCGCAGCAGCGAGGCCGTCCGCCTCAAAAGCAAGGTGCGTCGTGACGCTGCCGAGTATGGCGGGCGATTCACCAGCCATCTTGTGTTGAACGAGCCGGGTCGCCCGGATCTGTACAACCAGTGGTTCGACTTCTACTTCCCCGGCACGAATCGGTTCACGATTTGGAACGCAGAGATCGTGACGGCCAGACACGCGTTCTGGGACGCCGCCCACCACGAAGCGACCTCGCGGGCCTACGCGGCACTGGGAAACTCTGATCTGAGCGAAGAGTCCAAACTGGAGTTCGAGCCAGCCGATGTCTCGCGCACGGGGAAGGTGCTCACCTATCGGATGGTGGAGCGTAAGCCTGTTCAGTACGCACCGTTCGACGGACGGACGCTCTCGGAGCAGATCGACCTACTGGAAACAACGATCATTCGTGACGAGCCGCCAGCGATCCACGAATCGTTCAAACTCGACAGGAGCTATGCCTACGGGATCGGCCTTCGTATCGTGCTGGATGTGGACGTCATCAATCAAGCAGCTATCGAAGCGGCGATTGACCGCTTTATTGCGGCTGGCGAAACCGACTGGGTGTCGCCCGAGCCGGTGCCGCGCGATCGCTTGCCATTGCTGAGCGAGCGCGAAGCGATGGCAAGCGTTGACTACCCTTCCGTTCAACTTGGGCTACCCGTTCGATGAAGCCGAAGAAAAAGAGAGCTGCTGGTACTCGCGCAGCGCGGTGACATCTTCCGCCGCAAGATGCAGTGCTTCGACGTCCTTCCGATTGAATCGACCACCTGCTCTGGCACCACCGATATCGTTGGTGGGCGAACCCGCCCAACGTGGAACGTGCGCGCGGTACGTGCAAATACGGATCAAACGCCGCCAATTTTCCCTATCGCGTCTTCACGAACTCCATCCCCTGGAACGAAACGGATTCGACCCTTTCCGCATCGACGTTGAAGACAAGCACATCGCCCGTGTTCGGCACCAACTCGACACGGACCTTATCCTTTTCGTCGTAGCCGGTCGCAGCTGCTGTCAGCCGACCCCAATGGATGATCATTTCCTGGCGATCGTTCAACGCAACCGTCATGTCGCCCAGAAGTTCGTGCGAGTAGGTGCCAGCATAGGCCGCGCGCGGTTGCGACAGGTTCCACGTGCGCGCCTGGATCACGCCCCGCTGTTCGCGTACCGAACTTCGCAGTTTCGCGGCCTGCGCGTGGAGTTCATCGAATCGGCCCAACACGCCCGAGGCGATATCGGGCTGTTCCAGCAGAACGCCATAGACATAATCGGCGATCAGGTTGGTCAGTCGCGCTGCCAGCACGTCCTCGTTGTTCAGCACGACAAGCCCGATGTTCTCGTCCGGCATGAACGACAGGTGGGCGTGCGTGCCAGCGAATCCTCCGAAGTGGTGCAGCATCTTCCGGCCCTTGTACTCGCCCGTGTACCAGCCCCACGCATAACCGGTGCGTTGGAAGTCCAGATAGCTGGCGCTCAGCGTCGCTTGCGGTACATGCGAGCGTTCGATCACGGCGCCAAGCACGGCTGATTCATCGCCCGGCGCGCGCGATGAAAGCTGCGCCAGCAGGAACGTCGCGAGATCCGGTGCGGTGGAGACCAGGCCGCCGGCCGCGTGCATGGTGTTATCGGACTTGGCGAGATACAACGGTCGGTTCGGTTCTGCGCTTGCAAACGAGTAGGGCCTTGCGAGCGGCCATCCCTTCGTCGCCGCGCGGCTGATATAGGCGGTTGTCCGCTGCATGCCCAGTGGCCGGAAGATCGCGTTGTCCAGTTGTTCCTGCCACGGCATTCCGATGTGCTCGTCCAACCACACGCTCAGGATGTTGTAACCCACATTGGTGTACTTGAAGGTTCCCCGCGCGGCCTCGTCGCTCGGATACGAGGCCGCACCCAGCCGACGGCGCGTTGGTGCATCGTGCACCCCGCTGAACGCGGTCGCCCAGACCAGCGGAACATTGTCGATCCCCGACGTATGAACCAGCAGATCCTTGATGGTCACGCTTTCCGCATCGAAACCCTTGAAGCGGACATCAGGAAACATCTGCGCCATCGAAGCCTGCGTGCGCAGCAACCCGTCCTGCTCCTTCAGCAGTGCATTCAATGCGAGGAATGGCTTTGTCGCCGATGCGATGTAGAAGACGGTGTCGCGCGTGACCGGCGCCTGGCGCTGGATGTCCCGGAGTCCGAAATAGCCCTCGTAGATCACCTTGCCATCCTTCACGACCGCCACCGCGGTGCCGGAAGGGTGCCCGGTAACGTCTTTCGTTTTCTGGATGAGGTCGGCCAGCAGCCCGAAATCCGGGGGCGGCCCGGCCATCGCCGGGGTGGATACGACCGCCATGATGGCGACCACGAGCGCGAGTAGGTGGTACATGTTGTTCCTTGAAGAGTGCAATGACGCCGCGCGACATGTGCGATGGCGATGAACAGCGTCACGGTCATGAGGATGTCGAACGCGATGAGGCCGGGCTGCCGCGTTGGGTGCCCGGCGTAAGAGATACGGACGAAAGCCACGTGGTTGCAGCTCGTCACGTGCAACCGATGCGTTGCTCAACGCAGGGGTGGTGCGCTTTCGTGAGGGAAGCGCGTCTAGCCGCCTGTCGGGCTTCACTGATCGTAGCGAACTGCCTGTTCCGGTGTAGCTGAAACTGCACACGGACCATGAGTCACTTAGGTTCATGGAATGAGAAAGCCGGGCCCATCGCCCCGCGCGGTCGGTCGCTTCTCAACATTGGCTTCGCTTCGCTCGGTCGCCCACAGGGTGGGCGACAAGACGCCGCAGTGCGCGATGACGCGACATGATTGCTGCGCCTACCTCACCGAGATCGCGAACACATCGGACAACACGCGCAGGCGAAGTTCGATCCGCTGCCGTCGATGCTCGAACGACTGGGTGGTTTGGCGATCATCACTACGCAAAAAAGCGCGACGCACGCGGCGGGCGACGTCAGTCAGCGGCCTTTCCGTCCCGAGCGTTCCGAGCTTTGCCGATCTGTGCCGAGCCTCCGCCCCGAGCTTTTGGGCACAGCGGTATTGGGGGCAGCCTGCGCCGCCCCCAATACCGTGGGTCAACGTCTGACTAGGAAGCGCCAGGCCTCGTAGCCGTAGTCGTGCGCGTCAAGGTATCGATCTTTTGATCCCTTCACACGACGGTAGCGACAATAGACCCACCTGAAGCCGGCCGGAGCCGGGATGCTGCTCGTGTTCATGCTGCACTTTCACTTTTGGAGCACTGATGCTTGCCAGCAGGGCGCCTGATCCGTTATGGTATCGGCTTGATCTGTTGTACCTACTGACCAGCGGCGGCGCTAGCTCCATGTCGCGCCGATTGCTTAGGCGAGCCTTCCGTGGCTCGCCTTTTTCTTTTCCCCCGCGTCAACCAAGACACGGATTGCACAGTAGTCCTGCCTGTGTGAGCAGCCGTGTGTGCGTCGCCGCCGCTTCCTCCGTGACAGCACATTCGTCGATGATCTCCCGCAGCGACCTAGCTGACTTCAAGAATTCAATCGGCATCAACAACGATCCCGCGAAGGCGTTCGCCTGCCATTCCGAGCTCTTATACGGCGGGATATCAACTGAATTTTTCGGCTTTCGTGCAAGTCCCGGAGCGTCATGTAGCAGCAGATGACCCACCTCATGAGCAAGGGTCATCCTGTCTCTCCCCTTTCGCTGCTCTACTCCGTCGTACACGTCGATCCGAAGCCGGATTTCATTGGGTCGGAATAGCGTAAGACCATGATTGCCTCCCATTTCGTTCATTTCACGAACGGTAAAACAAAAGTCGGCAAAAATTCGCGGGAATGCAAATTCGACAACTTCTAAGATCGGGAAAAACGGCCTGTCAATTTGCAGGATTGTTCGAAGTAAAGTCGTTATCTCCATCAGTCTCTGTCTACTCAATGGGTTAACTTCAAAGCAAATCCCACTCATCAGGCATCCCTCTTATTGTCGTTGCAGCGACCCGAGCATCGATCTCACTTCGTCATCGGACAGGTCTTCAAATCTCCGCGCGAAGGCGACAACGAGCTCCCGCGCCGAATCCGACATCCCGTCAATTTTCAAGGTAACCTCCTTTATTTGTTGTGCTGCTGCTTGTTCGAGAGCAAGCTCATCATGTGGCGCAAGTTTCAATGTCGAAGAAATTTTTGCAATGAAGTCCTTTGGTACGGGTTTTCCTCGTTCGAGGGCTGAAATAAACGCTGCACTTACTCCCGTCAGTTCGCCTAGTTGCCCAAGTGTCACGCTGTGGTCAATGCGAATTTTTCTCAGGGTCTTTCCAAAGCTGGTTAGCATAGAAACCCCCTCATCGTCGTCATGGTTGTTTTCACCTGTTTGGTTGTCACAGAGCGCCCACAGAGCCACCGGGCGTCATCTGTTCTCGTCATCCTCGTATCATGCTTGTGTACTTTCGGGTTGCCGTAATCAACCGGCGAGTTGAATCATTACACAGCGCCAAGCTTTCTGCAACCGAGCGTCTCCGCTAATTTATGGCTTGTTCATCTTTCCCGCGGCTCGGACTGGATCGAAAACCAATATCTGGCTACGCCTTGCGAGCAGCCGCTTCGTGATGTCGCGCGTCGGGGCGCTACGCCCAACTCGCCAGACGGAATTCGGGGCACCAGCGACAGCGTGATGCACAGATGCGCCGGGATTTGCAGATAAATGAGCGTGGCCTTTTGACAAAGCCAGGCACGAAGGCTTCTGCCGCCACATCCCTCGCCTTGCCTCGACCGCGTTCGCTCACGCGGCCTGGTGTTGCAGCGGCACACGCAGGTCGAGTTCGTCCCACGGCACCGACACGCGGCCGTCGGCGTCGCGCGCGACGGCCATCCACGCGCTCAGGGCAGCGATGTCGCCGTGAACGTTCTTGTAGTCGCGACCCAGGGCACGCGCGAGTTCCGCCACAGCCATGGGGCCGCGCTCACTCAGGCATTTCAACAGTTCCCAGCGTCGGGGCGTGAACGTCGACAGCAGTTGGGGGAGATCGGCAAAGCCGATACCAAAATACGCGTCGGGGGTCTGTCCGCGCTCCAGCGCCTCCATGCTGTGGCGGGCGCGCGCCAAGCTGGCCTCGACGGGCTCACCGACTTTGATGTGCAAGACATGTGTCATCGCTTTGCCCTCTTCACGTCTTCCCAGAAATCGGCGAGCAGGGTGGCGGCATCGGTGAATTCGTACGGGCGCTCGACCCCGTCGATGTGTTTGTGATCGCCCTTGCCACGCTCGTTGTCGTATCCCACCACGCGCAAACCGTCCACGACATAGACCAGTCGGTACTTGAAACGATGTTCGGCCGGGGGCACCGGTGATGCAACCTGCCACACCACGATCTCGACGATCCCCGACCCAAACGTTTGCTTTTCGTGCAGGATGGGGTGCGCCCTCATATGGCGCATGGCACCATAACGCACAAATGGCGTCAAGCGCCATATCGCAGCACGTTATCTGGCGTGTCGGCTGTACCAGCGCGGCAGCCAGGACACACACGTTACGGCCCAAAGATTGGGCGTTCTCGGTTCCGTCACGATCTCCGCCCGAGCACACAGCAGTGACTATCTGAGAGCCATGCGTGCGACCCCCGCGACCGAGGAGCCGACAAATTCACCGCGCATCACGACACTACGCCCAACTCGCCTGATCCTTTGGTAATCGATGGTCAGCATCGAAGACCCGATTCGACTGATCAGGCGGCAGCAGGTCAGGATAAATCACGAGGTTGGAGCCACAGGGATTGGCACCACTGGGGAATACGATCCCCGCATGACCCGCCGCGCGCACGATGTCGCCAAGCACCCAGCTTGGCGATCCACATGCAGGTCGAAGGCGAGTTGGCGCCAGTCGGACGACCCGTCGTGCCACAGGTCATCCCATGGCGCACCGTGGTGCAACTCCCGTAGATCGACAATGCCTTTCACGGATGCTGTGTAGGCGCACAAGGTGCATGGCGGCAGCAGCGGCAAGCGAGGTCTGCTGGTACTCGCGCAGTGCGGTGACATCTTCCAGCGCAAGATAGAGCGCTTCAACGCCCTTCCGATTGAATCGACCACCCGCCTTGGCAGCGCCGGCACCACTGGTCGGAGAAACCGCCCAACGTGGCACGTGTGCGCGGTACAAAACGGCTGGGCCCCAGGTCGATCAGGACCAACCCACATACCCCGACTGGTTGGCAAGCGCCTTGTCGAGGCGATCACAAGCCCGGCATCATGCCGCGCAGCACGGCGACGTGGTAGGCGAGTAGTTGCAGCGGGATCGTGAACAACACCGGGGCGGAGATTTCGCCGCATTTGGGCAGGGTGAGCACGCTTTCGCCGTGCAGGCCGTGTTTGATGCCTTGTTCGACGAACAGGTACAAGCGGCCGCCGCGGGCACGGACTTCTTCCATGTTGGAGCTGAGTTTGTCGATCAGGTGGTCGTTGGGGGCGATCGCGATCACCGGCATGTCGGCGTCCACCAGCGCCAGCGGGCCGTGCTTGAGTTCGCCGGCGGCGTAGGCTTCGGCGTGGATGTAGGAGATTTCCTTGAGCTTGAGCGCGCCCTCCATCGCGATCGGCCAGTGGGTGCCGCGGCCGAGGAACAAGGCGTGTTCCTTGTCGACGAAGTGTTCGGCCAGCGCCTTGATCTGCGGGTCGAGCGCGAGCACGTCGGCCACCATCGAGGGCAGGGTTTCGAGCTGGCGCACGCCGCGTTGATAACGCCCTTCATCCATGCCCTTGACCTTGCCGAGCGCGAGCGCGAACAGGGCGAGCGTGGCCAGTTGCGTGGTGAAGGCTTTGGTGGAGGCGACGCCGATCTCGGGGCCGGCGCGGGTCATCAGCACGAGGCGCGATTCGCGCACCAGCGAGGATTCGGGCACATTGCAGACCGCGAGTTCGGCGTGATAGCCGCGCGACTTGGCCATCTTCAGCGCCGCCAGGGTGTCGGCGGTTTCGCCCGATTGCGAGATGGTGAGGAACAGCGTGCCCGGTTGCACTACCGGCTGCCGGTAGCGGTATTCGCTGGCGATCTCGGTGGTGCACGGCACGCCGGCCAGGGTCTCGATCCAGTAGCGCGCGACGAGGCCAGCGTGATAACTGGTGCCGCAGGCGACGATGTGTACGGCCTGGGTTTGTTGCAGCAGTTCGCTGGCGCCGACGCCGAGGATTTCATTGAGCACCTTGCCGCCGGCAATGCGGCCTTCCAGCGTTTCGGCGATCACCTGCGGCTGCTCGTGGATCTCCTTGAGCATGTAATGCCGGTATTCGCCGCGCTCGACGGCATCGCTGCCGAACGCGGCCTGCTTGACCGCGCCTGCGGATCGGAAGCAAGGTACTGCTCGCCCTCGCCCAGCCCAAGCACCAATGGCGAACCGCGGCGGGCGCCGATCAGCAGGCCGGGGTCGGTTTCGCTGAGCACGGCGATGGCATAGGCGCCTTCGAGTCGCGCCAGCGCCGCCTGCACCGCCGCCAGCAGCGAGCGGCCATCGGCTTGCAGATGCACGATCAGATGCGCGATGACTTCGGTATCGGTCTGCGACTCGAACACGAAACCGGCCTGCTGCAACTGCACGCGCAACGCGGCGTGGTTCTCGATGATGCCGTTGTGCACCACGCACACACCGGCCGAGGCGTGCGGATGCGCGTTGTCCTCACTGGGCACGCCGTGGGTGGCCCAGCGCGTGTGCGCCACACCGCTGAAACCGGCCAGCGGTGTCGTTTGCTGCCGCGCTTCAAGCTCCGCGACCTTGCCCTTGGCGCGCAGGCGGCGCACGCCTTGCGCGGTGAGCACGGCGATGCCGGCGGAATCGTAGCCGCGATATTCCAGCGCCTTGAGTCCTGCGATCAGGTTTTGAACGACGTCGCGCTGCGCGCTGATACCGACGATGCCACACATGAATGATTTCCTCTCCACGAACACGAGCAGTTTAGCGCCGTCACACGACTTCCTGCGGGCACGACATGGCGATGCGATGGCACAACCGAGTTGAACGTGCGATTGTCCGGCGGACGGACAGATGCACTGCGGACACCGCGATCATCGCTGCAACGTCTTGATAGTCTTGGCGCTCGCGGTTGGCACGGGACATGCAAACACGAGCACATCACCGTTTGCAGATGAGCTCGCATGATCCGTGACACCGCCGCTACCGACCGCCTGCTGGCCCCGCCCTCGCGCACCCGCCGACGTCTGCTGATCGCTTCCGTGATGGCAGCCGCGACGCTGGCGATGATCGCCGCCGTTGCGCGCTGGGCCTCGGCGGAGCACTCGGTGGATGGTTCCCGCGTGCGCATCGCCGAAGTGACGCGCGGCACCCTGGTGCGGGATGCCACGGTCAATGGACGCGTGGTGGCGGCGATCAGCCCCACGCTGTATGCAGCGGCGGCTGGCACTCTGACCCTGCAAATCCATGCCGGCGACAGTGTCGAGGAAGGCCAACTGCTGGCGCGAATCGATTCGCCGGAGCTGGATAACGAACTCAAGCGCGAACAATCCACGTTGGAGCAACTGCAATCGGAAGTGGCTCGCCAGCGCATCCTCGCGCAGAAAGCGCGGCTGCTGGCGCAGCGCGATGCCGATGAAGCCGACGTGGCGCGCACCGGCGCTGCCCGTGATCTGCAGAGCACCCAGCGCGGCTTCGATCTGGGGGCTGGAAGCGCGTGAAGTGGAGCTTGCGCTCAAGACCTCGCAACAGCAACTCGAACGCCAGCGTCTGGTGGTCGCCAACGTCGGCCGCCGCGTCGATGAATTGAACGTGCGCGCGCCGGTAGCGGGCGTGGTTGGCACGCTGGCCGTGGCGGATCGTGCCGTCGTGCCTGCAAACACCGCGCTGATGACGCTGGTGGATCTGTCGCGTCTGGAAGTGGAGCTGGAGGTGCCAGAGACGTACGCCGACGAGATCGGCCTGGGCATGACGGCAGAAGTGTCCATCGGCAACGAGCGTGCCAGCGGCAAGGTGTCGGCGCTGTCGCCGGAGGTGGTGAACCACCAGGTGCTGGCGCGGGTGCGCTTCGAGGGTTCGCAGCCCAATGGCCTGCGCCAGAACCAGCGCGTCAGCGCCCGCGTGTTGATCGACGAAAGGCCCGACGTGCTGATGGTGGCGCGCGGCCCGTTCGTGGAGCAGCAGGGCGGCCGCTTCGCCTACGTGATGGATGGCGACACCGCCGTGCGCCGACCGATCGTGCTGGGCGCCACCAGTGTTTCCGCGGTCGAAATCCGCGACGGACTCGGCGTCGGCGATCGCGTGGTCATTGCCGGCAGCGACGCTTTCGAAGACGCCGCGCGCGTCCGCATCAACGAGTGATCCATCACCCCTCAGGGAGAAACACCATGCTGGTCATGAAAAACCTCAGCAAGATCTATCGCACCCAGATGATCGAAACCCATGCCTTGCGCGGATTCGACATCACCGTGCGTGCCGGCGAATTTGTCGCGGTTACCGGGCCATCGGGTTCGGGCAAGACCACCTTCCTCAACATCGCCGGCCTGCTGGAGGAGTTCACCGGCGGCGAATACCTGCTCGATGGCGTCAACGTGCACGGCATGAACGACGATCAGCGCTCGCGCCTGCGCAACGAGAAGATCGGCTTCATCTTCCAGGGCTTCAACCTGATCCCGGATCTGAACGTGTTCGACAACGTCGACGTGCCGCTGCGCTATCGCGGTTTCGCGGCGGCCGAACGCCGCCAACGCATCGAGCAGGCGTTGACCCAGGTCGGGCTGGCCTCGCGGCAGCACCACTACCCGGCCGAGCTTTCCGGCGGTCAGCAGCAGCGCGTGGCGATCGCGCGCGCGCTGGCCGGCTCGCCGCGCATCCTGCTGGCCGACGAACCCACCGGCAACCTCGACAGCCAGACGGCGCGCAGCGTGCTGGAACTGCTGGAGGAGATCAACGGCACTGGAACCACCATCGTGATGGTGACCCACGATGCGGAGCTTGCAGCGCGTGCGCAGCGCAACGTGCATATCGTCGATGGTCAGGTCACCGACATGATGCACGAGCCGGCATTGCGCACGGCCGAGCGCAACCACGCATCCATGCAGCCCAACGTCTGAGGAACCGGCCATGTTTCGCTACTACCTGCGCACAAAAGCGACCGCCTGTTCGTGCCGCAGCTCGACACCGGCAACCTGATCGGCTACACCGCAGGTGAGGAGCCGGACGACCAGTTGAGCTATCCCGATACCCAGCGGCTACTCGCCAGCGGCCAAGGTGTGCGGCGCACGGCGATTTTCGGAATCAATAGCGCGATCACTCCCGAGCGCGCCGACATGGCGCCGCTGCTGGCCAACGGCGGCGCCACCACCAGCGATTTTTTCGCCATGTTCGAGGTGCCATTTCGTTACGGCAATCCGTGGCATGCCGATGATGATGCCCGCAAGACCGATGTCATGGTGTTGTCGCGCGCGACCAGCGAGAAGCTGTTCGGCGACGTCGATCCGGTGGGCCGCGAACTCAAGATGGGCGACGCCAGCTACCGCGTGGTCGGCGTGCTCGAACACTGGAAACCGCTGCCGCGCTACTACCGCATCATCAACGGCAACGGCGGCGCGTTCGACGGCAGCGACGACTTCTTCATTCCGTTTTCCACGGCGGTTCGCCACGAGAAGCGCAACAGCGGCAACAACAATTGCAGTGGCGATGGCCCGAAGCCGGGCTATGCCGGCTGGATCGCCTCCGACTGCACCTGGATCCAGTTCTGGTTCGAGGGCGCCAGCGCGGGCGATCAGACCGTCATCAAGGCGTGGCTGGATAATTACGCCGCCGAGCAGCATCGTCTGGGCTGGCTGACGCGACCGGTCAACACCCGCCTGCGCAGCACCATGCAGTGGCTTGAACATCTGGAAGTGGTGGGACGCGACAGCCGCATCCAGGCATGGCTGGCGTTCGGCTTTCTGCTGGTGTGTCTGGTCAACACGGTGGGCCTGCTGCTGGCCAAGTTTTCGGCACGCGCCGGCGAGGTGGGCGTGCGTCGCGCACTCGGCGCCACCCGCAGCGAAATTTTCCATCAATACCTGATCGAAGCGTCGGTGGTGGGGCTGGTGGGGGCGGTGTTGGGGCTGGCGCTGAGCTTTGCCGGCCTGTGGCTGATCAGCAAGCAGTCGGGCGCGATGGCGGTGGTGGCGCGGATGGACTGGACGATGCTGCTCGCCACGGTGTTGCTGTCGTTGTTGGCCAGCCTGATCGCCGGCTTCCTGCCGACCTGGCGCGCCTGTCAGGTGCGCCCGGCCCTGCAACTGAAATCGCAGTAAGGAGAGCACCCATGGAAATCCGTCCCATCGTCTCAGCGCTGCTGCGCAACAAGACCGGTGCCTTGCTGATCGCCGCGCAGATCGCGCTGACGCTCGCCATCGTCAGCAATGCCGCCTACATCATTCGCGACCGTGTCGCGATATCCAGCCGCTCATCGGGTATCGACGACGAATCGAGCGTGTTCCGCATTGCGGTCGATTCGGTCAACACGCCGGGCGATCCTCTCGCCGTGCAAAAACAGGAGGAGCGGATGCTCGCCGCACTGCCCGGTGTGGAATCGGTGGCGGCATCTAATCAGGTGCCGCTGGGTCAGAGTGGTTGGAACATGAGTCTGTTCCTGGACAAGGCGCAGACCGATTCCAGCGCCAGCATGGCGTTCTATTTCACGCCGGGGCCATTGGTGAAAACGCTGGGCTTGAAGCTGATCGATGGGCGCGACCTCACCGAGACCGATGTCGACGTGATCAATGTACGTGAGAATGAACACCGTCTCGGCCATGTCGCCGTCATCACCCAGGCGCTTGCCAAAAAGCTGTTCCCCGGCGAAGCGTCGGCGGTGGGCAAGCATGTGTTCCTTGGCAACTCCGCCGATTCTCCGGAATACGAGATCGTCGGCGTAGTGGAGCGGTTGCAGAGCCCATGGTCGCAAAATGGCGAACGCGGCGAGTGGTCGCTGATCACCGCCATCCGCCCGATTCAGGGCTACGCCGATTACCTGGTGCGCACCGAACCCGGACAAGCGGAGCGGGTGATGCGCGATGCCGAAGCCGCCCTGACGCGCGCTGGCAGCGAGCGGCTGGTCGTCGAGAAACACACCATGACCGAGGTCCGCGATCGGCGCTATCGCGCCGACAAGGCCATGGTGTGGATGCTGGTGACCGTGACGGTGTTGCTGCTGCTGGTGACCGCATCGGGTATCGTCGGCATGGCCACGCTGTGGGTCAACCAGCGGCGCAAGCAGATCGGTGTGCGCCGCGCCCTGGGGGCGCGCCGCGCCGACATCCTGCGCTACTTCGTCACCGAGAACGTGCTGATCAGCAGCCTCGGGATTGCGGCAGGCACGCTGCTGGCGCTGTCGCTGAACCAGTTGCTGGTAAGCCAGTTCGAGTTGCCACGGCTGCCACTGTCGCACCTGTTGGTGGGCATGGGCGTGCTGTGGATACTGGGCATCGTGGCGGTCTACGGCCCGGCCCGACGTGCGGCCAGCGTGGCACCGGCCACCGCCACCCGCAGTGCTTGAGGTAGGCTTGTCGGCATGCCTACAGTACTGGTGATCGACGACAACCCGGCAGTGGCTTCGGCGCTTGAAGTGGACATCGACCTGGTGATCCAGGACATGAACTTCAGCGCCGACACCACCTCGGGCGAGGAAGGAGTGATGCTGTTCGGGGCCATTCGCGCACAACAGCCCGACCTGCCGGTGATCCTGCTCACCGCCTGGACGCATCTGGAGAGCGCGGTGGAGCTGGTGCGTGCGGGTGCCGCCGATTATCTGGCCAAGCCGTGGGACGACCACAAGCTGATGGCAACGGTGACCAATTTGCTGGAACTGGGCCAGACCCAGCGCGATCTTCAGCAGCGCCGTGGCAACGAGCGCCGCCAGCAACGCGCCATCGCCAGCCAGTACGACCTGTGCGGCATGGTGTTCGCCGATAGCGCCACCGAACGCGTGGTGACGATGGCCTGTCAGGTAGCGCGCGCGCCGGTGCCGGTGTTGATCCGCGGCGCCAACGGCAGCGGCAAGGAGTGCATCGCGCGCATCGTGCAGGCCAATTCCAGCGTGCGCGACGGCCCCTTCGTCACGGTCAATTGCGGCGCCTTGCCGGCGGAGTTGATCGAGGCCGAGTTGTTCGGCGCCGATGCCGGCGCCTACACCGGCGCCAACAAGGCGCGCGAGGGCAAGTTCGATGCGGGTGCTGGAAACCGGACGCTTTGAGCGACTTGGCTCCAACCGCGAGCGCCAGGTGCAGGTGCGCGTGATCAGCGCCACCAATGCCGATCTCGGCGCGATGATCCGCAGCGGCAAGTTCCGCGAGGACCTGTACTATCGGCTCAACCTGATCGAACTGACGCTGCCGCCATTGTGCGAGCGACCGGCCGACATCGCGCCGCTGGCGATTCATTTTCTCGAATCGGGCAAGCAACTGACGCCGTCCGCATTGAACGCGCTGCAACGTTATCCGTGGCCGGGCAACGTGCGCGAGCTGAAGAACACGATCCAGCGCGCCTGCCTGCTCGCCAGCGGCACCAGCATCGACGCACGCGACCTCGGCCTGCCGGCCGCGACCGCCAGTGTGCCGCACGCCGCCGACAACGAACCCGATGGCGCCGCCATCGAGGCAGCGCTCGGACGTGCCGCCGGCAACGTCAGCCAGGCAGCGGCCGAGCTGGGATTGAGCCGCCAGGCGCTGTACCGGCGCATGGAGCGGCTGGGGTTGTCGCGCGGATGAGGCGATGAGCGCGCCGCGGCGGTTTTCGCTGGCCGGCAAGCTGGCGCT
This sequence comes from Gammaproteobacteria bacterium HGW-Gammaproteobacteria-4, assembly GCA_002839995.1. GTDB lineage: Bacteria > Pseudomonadota > Gammaproteobacteria > Xanthomonadales > Xanthomonadaceae. The sequence continues at coordinate 71,323 of PGZC01000002.1, forward strand.
GGCGCTGGCACTGTGGAGCGCCGCGTGGATGCTGCTGGCCGGCTGGTTGGGACAGCGCTTTGCAGAGCACGGCTCGCTGCTGGCGCTGGTGTTGGCGGCAGCGCTGATTGTCGCGACCCTCGCCTTCAGCCGCCGCCTGCTGCGGCCGGTGCTGTCGCTGTTCCGCGCGCTCAGTGGGACGGTCAGCAGCTATCGCGACAACGATTTCAGCTTCGGCATCGTCTGGCGCGGCAATGATGAACTCGGCGATCTGGTGGCCGCGCACAACGCACTCGGCGCGGCGCTGCGCGAGCAGCGGCTCGGCCTGGTGCAACGCGAACTGCTGCTCGACACCATGGTGCAGAACACCCCGGTGGCGATGCTGCTGGTGGCGCCCGGCGGCGCCATCGTGTTCGCCAACCTCGGCGCGCGCCGGCTGCTCAACGACGGCCGCAAGCTCGAAGGCCACGCCTTGGCCAATGTGCTGCAATCGGCGCCCGAAGCACTGGCCGAAGCAGTGGCACGACCCGGCGACGGCCTGTTCGCAATCCGCAATGAATCCGGCGACGATGCCGACAGCGACGACGTGTACCACCTCGCGCGCAAGCGCTTCAGCCTCAACGGCCGCTCGCACGAGCTGTTGCTGCTGCGCCAGCTCACCAGTGAGCTGCGGCGCCAGGAAGTGCAGACCTGGAAGAAGGTGATCCGGGTGATCAGCCATGAGCTGAATAACTCGCTGGCGCCGATCGCCTCGCTGGCGCACTCGGGCGCCGAATTGATCCGGCGCGAACAGTACCAGCGCATCGAAGCGATCTTCGCCACCATCGAGGAGCGCGCCCGCCATCTCGAAGGCTTCATCAACGGTTATGCGCGCTTCGCCAAGCTGCCCACGCCGCGGCTGGAACTGCTGGCTTGGCCGCAGTTCGTCGAACGCCTGCACCTTCATGCCCAATTTTCGCTGGAAGGCGAACTGCCGCTCACACCGCTGCGCGCCGACGCCGCACAACTGGAGCAGGCGCTCCTCAACCTGATCAAGAACGCCCACGAATCCGGCTCCGATCCGTCACTGGTGCAGTTGCGCGTGCGCGAGGCGCCAAGGGGCTTTCGCATCGAGGTACTGGACCGCGGCCATGGCATGAGCGAGACGGTGCTGGCCAATGCACTGGTGCCGTTCTATTCGACCAAACGCAGCGGCACCGGCCTGGGCCTGGCGCTGGCACGCGAAATCGCCGAAGCGCACGGTGGCAGCATCAGCCTGAGCAATCGCCCGGACGGCGGGCTGAGCGTGGCGTTGACGTTGCCCTGGTGAGCACCCCGCAGGCACAAAACACACAACATATCAGCTTTACACATATGTATATTGTGTAATTGAATAAGCGGTACATCCTATCGATTGTCGCAGTCAGCGACCGAATGGGAGACAAATCATGCACAAACTTTCTTTTGCAGTACTTGCCATCAGCGCGTTGTTGATGGGATCGGCAGGCCAGGCTGGCGCGGAGACACCCACAGCGGCCTTGACGGCCACGACACCAGCCGCCGACGCATCGACGATCGTGGCGCCGAAATTGCACGAGGCAATGCGTGCGCTGTGGCAGGGCCATGTACTGCACACACGCGAATATGCGATCGCCATGCATGCGGACAATGCGCCCAAAGCAAACGCTGCTGCCGACGCGGTGGTGAGCAATGCCAAGCAGATTGCAGGTGCTGTGGGTAGTTTTTATGGCGATGCAGCGGGCGCACAAATGCTGACGCTGCTTGCCGGGCACTGGGGTGGCGTCAAGGCCCTCACCGACGCACGTGCAACAGCCGACACTGCGGCACAGAGCAAGGCAATGTCCGATCTGGCGGAAAACGTGAATGCGATTTCTTCGTTCCTTTCGGGCGCGAATCCCAACCTGCCGGAAAGCGCGTTGCAGGGTCTGCTTTCGGCACATGTCGGCCATCATGCCATGCAGATCCAGCAGATCATGACCGATGACATGAAGGGCGAGGCCGAGACCTGGAAGGCCATGAAGCATCACATGGATGTCATTGCCGACGCTCTTGCTGGCGGCATCGCAGCGCAGTTTCCTGACAACGTAAACTGAGCATGGCCACCCTCGGGCATTTCGGCACAACCCAGCAGCGCCTGCTGCGCAAGTTGTCAACCATGCCCGAAGGTTGCACGGTGGAGTCGCTGTGCTCGCATCTTCGTATCAGCCATAACGCGGTACGCCAGCATTTAAGTAGCCTGCTGGTGCAAAGCTACGTCGAGCACGGACAAGCGCGCGCAAGCGGTGGTCGACCGAAGGCCACGTTCCGCCTCACCGAGGCGGGGCGTGCGCTGTTTCCGAGAAACTACGGTGTATTGGCTGCAGCTCTGCTCGCCCAGTTGCAGTCAAGCATGGGTGCCGACGCACTTGAGGAATTTCTGAAGTCCCTTGGCCGCACGCTCGGCAGCCAGCAGGTGGCATTACCCGCAACTGCCGCCGCTACCGAGGTCGCGCAGACACTGGCCAATCACCTTGACGCCCTGGGTTACGAAGCGCTGGCGGTGGCCAACGGCCGCGATTCAGAGGTTGAAGCGTTCAATTGCGTATTTCACACACTCGCGAAAACGCATCCGCAAGTTTGCCACTTCGACATCGCCTATATGGAAGCGGCGAGTGGGCGTCGCATCCACCATATGGAATGTATCGTCCGCGGCGGCAGCCGGTGCCGATTCCGCGTCGGCGAACCGCTTGCCGGCGATCCCGATTGAACCGGTGCGCCGAGGCGTCGTCCCGGCCGGCATCGGCGAATCAACCCTTTTTCTGCGGCCGCTGCCATCCCGGCAGGCTGACCTGGCGCGCGCGCGATACGGTGAGCTGACCCGCGGGCGCCTCCTTGCTGATCACCGAACCGGCGCCGATGGTGGCGCCGGCGCCCACCGTGACCGGCGCGACCAGTGCGGTGTTGGAACCGATGAAGGCGTCGTCGCCGATGTCGGTGCGCGACTTGTTCACGCCATCGTAGTTGCAGGTGATGGTGCCGGCGCCCACGTTGACGCGCTGGCCGATCTGCGCGTCGCCGAGATAACTCAGGTGGTTGGCCTTGCTGCCGGTACCGATGCGGGTTTTTTTGGTTTCCACGAAATTGCCGACGTGGACCCGATCGGCGAGATCGGTGCCGGGGCGCAGCCGCGCAAATGGGCCGATCACGCAATCGTTGCCGCTGACGACGCCATCGAGATCGCAATGCGCGCGCACTTGTGTGCCGGCCGCCAGCGACACATCGCGCAGACGGCAGAACGGCCCGATGCTGACGCCCTCGCCGAGCACCACGTGGCCTTCAAGAATGACATCGACATCGATCTGCACATCGCGCGCAACCGACACCGCACCGCGAACGTCCACTCGCGCCGGATCGGCCAGACGCGCTCCAGCCAGACACAGCTCGCGCGCCATGCGCCGTTGATAGCTGCGCTCCAGCTGCGCCAACTCCCACAAATCGTTGGCACCGGCGCAATCGCCGGCGTCTGCGAGCGGCACCAAAAGCGCCGGTTCACCCTCGGCGGTGGCGAGCGCAAAAATGTCGGTAAGGTAATACTCGCCTTGGGCATTGTCGTTGCGCACCGCCGCCAGCCACGCACGCAGCCGCCGCGCATCGACTGCGATCAGGCCGGTGTTGATCCGTCGCAGCGCGCGTTCTTCGGCGCTGGCGTCGCGCTGCTCAACCACCGCGCGCACACGGCCATTTCCATCAAGCAGTACACGGCCATACCCGGTTGGGTCGTCGAGCTCGGCAACAAGCACCGCCAGTGCAGCGTGTGCCTTGGCCAGTTGTTGCAGGGTGGGCACGGTAACCAGCGGCACGTCGCCATACAGCACCAGCACCCGCGCGTCTTCGGGGATCGCCGGCAGCGCCTGCATCACCGCGTGGCCGGTACCGAGCCGTTGCGTCTGCTCGACCCAATTCACCGCTTCGGCGTCGCTGAACTGCGCGCGCACCTGCTCGCCGCCGTGGCCGTAAACGACATGGATCGCATCCGGCGACAGCGCCCCGGCCGCGTCCAGCACATGGCGCAGCATCGGCCGGCCGGCGATCGGTTGCAATACCTTCGGCAGCGTCGAACGCATCCGCTTGCCCTCGCCCGCGGCGAGGATCACCACATGTAAACTGGTGTCCATGATTGCTCCGGATTTGCTGTTGGCCATTCTATGTCGCGCGCATCCTCTGGGTACAACGTTGTCAACGTCGCGAAGCGGTCGCGGCGAGCGGCGCAGCGGATGAGCCCGCTGCTGCGCCAAGGCGCAAGTTACGTCGTGATCGGGCTGCTGCAACTCGCGCTCGATGCACTGTTGTTCGTCGCCCTTACTGCTGCCGGGATGACGCCGGCGTTCGCCAATCCGCTGGCCCGCGCCAGTGCGGCGGGTCTGGGCTTCTGGCTCAACGGCCGGCATACCTTTGCCGACGACGCCGGGCCACGACTTGGCGCGACGCGGTTGTGGCGATATGCCTTCACCTGGGGCAGCCTGACGATCATCAGCACGCTGGCGGTGTCGATCGCCGCCCGCCATCTTGGCCTGCACGCAGCGTGGTTGGCCAAGCCCGGGATCGAGGCGGTGTTGGCCGCGGTCAGCTTCACCGTGATGCGGCAGTGGGTGTATCGGCGATGATGCGCAATTCAGGTGTTGCTTTTTCGAACGTGTCCGGGGGCATGCGATGCGCGTGCTGATCGGGCAGGCCGCGCGGTTCACGGTGGTGGGTGTGCTGCTGATGGGCATCGACACCGGCGTGTTCAGCCTGCTGCACTGGCTTGGCCTGGCGTTGTTGCCCGCCAACAGCATCGCGCGCGTGGTGGCGGCGCTGGCGAGTTTCTGGCTTCACAGCCGCTACAGTTTCGCCGGCCACGGCGAGGAGCGCCCGCACGCAATTCGCTTCGGGCGCTACGCGGTCTGGTGGCTGACGATGACTGCAATCAGTACCGGGGTGCTGTGGGCTTGCCACCAATCGTTCGGCGAGCAATCGGTGTACGCCGCCAAACCGGTGGTCGAATTCGTGTTGGCGGTGATCGCGTTCTTCGTGTCGCGGCACTGGATTTATGCGTGAGGCGCCGCGCACAGAACCGACGGGATGATTCCGGTGGTCCCGGGTTTCGGCCCTGCGGGCCTCAACCCGGGCTACGAAAACACGCTGTTGTAGCCCGGGTTGAGGCCCGCAGGGCCGGAACCCGGGGCTGCGTGATGCCTCGTCGGTGCGATCAGTGCTTGAGATTCTTGCGCAGGCGTTCGAGCGCCTGCAACTGGGCGACGGCTTCGGCCAGACGCGCCTGCGCCTGTGCCACTTCCATCACGTCGGTGCGATTGGCGATGGCGCGTTCGGCTTCTTCCTTGGCGAACTTGGCAGCGGCTTCGTCGATGTCCTTGGCGCGCACGGCGGTATCCGCCAACACGGTTACCACCTGCGGCTGCACTTCGAGAATGCCGCCGGAGACGTAGAAGTTCTGCTCCTCGCCGTCTTCCAGAATCACCCGCACCTGACCCGGCTTGAGGCGGGTGATCAGCGGCGCGTGGCGCGGGGCGATACCCAGTTCGCCCATTTCACCGGTGGCGACCACCATCGACACGACACCGTGAAAGATTTCTTCCTCGGCGCTGACGATGTCGCAACGGATTGTGCTTGCCATGGGTTGCCTCGCTTTGTTGGGTATTGCCGATGAAGTCGGGACCAGGGAAAAAGCGTAAAGCACTCGGATCCGCAAAGGACGCAAAAGACGCAAATAACAGCGCTGGATGGGCGGCTGTCTGGCTTCGCCACGCTCTACCCGCCTTCTACTGGCTCCGCTTCGCGCTTTCCTTTGCGGACAACGTGCTTTCCCCGAGTCCCGAGTCCCGGCCGCTGTTACGCCGCGGCGCTCATCTTCCTGGCCTTTTCGAAGGCCTCGTCGATGCCGCCAACCATGTAGAACGCCTGCTCCGGCAGGTGGTCGCACTCGCCTTCGACGATCATCTTGAAACCACGGATGGTTTCCTTGAGCGTCACGTACTTGCCCGGCGAACCGGTGAACACTTCGGCCACGTGGAACGGCTGCGAGAAGAAGCGCTCGATCTTGCGCGCACGCGACACCGCCTGTTTGTCTTCCTCGGACAGTTCGTCCATGCCAAGGATCGCGATGATGTCCTTGAGCTCCTTGTACTTCTGCAATGTCGATTGCACCTTGCGCGCGGTGTCGTAATGCTCGTTGCCGATCACGTTCGGGTCGAGCTGGCGCGAGGTGGAATCGAGCGGATCGACCGCCGGATAAATACCCAGCGAGGCGATGTTGCGGCTCAGCACCACGGTGGCATCCAGATGCGCGAAAGTGGTGGCGGGCGACGGATCGGTGAGATCGTCGGCCGGCACGTACACCGCCTGGATCGAGGTGATCGAGCCGGTCTTGGTCGAGGTGATGCGCTCCTGCAGCACGCCCATTTCTTCGGCCAGGGTGGGCTGGTAACCCACCGCCGACGGCATGCGGCCGAGCAACGCCGACACTTCGGTGCCAGCCAGGGTGTAGCGGTAGATGTTGTCGACGAAGAACAGGATGTCCTTGCCCTTGCCGGTGGCCGGGTCCTTGTCGTCGCGGAAGAACTCGGCCATGGTCAGGCCGGTCAGCGCCACGCGCAGGCGGTTGCCCGGCGGCTCGTTCATCTGGCCGTACACCATGGCCACCTTGTCGAGCACGTTGGAATCTTTCATCTCGTGGTAGAAGTCGTTGCCCTCGCGGGTACGCTCACCAACGCCCGCGAACACCGACAGACCGGCGTGCTGCTTGGCGATGTTGTTGATCAATTCCATCATGTTGACGGTCTTGCCGACACCGGCGCCGCCGAACAGGCCGACCTTGCCGCCCTTGGCGAACGGGCACATCAGGTCGATCACCTTGATCCCGGTTTCCAGCAGTTCGTTGCCGCCGGCCTGCTCTTCGTAGCTCGGCGCCGCACGATGGATTTCCCAGTCTTCGCTGGCATCGATCGGGCCGGCCTCGTCGATCGGGCGACCGAGCACGTCCATGATCCGGCCCAGGGTGCCCTTGCCGACCGGCACTGAAATGCCCTTGCCGGTGTTGACCGCGATCAGGTTGCGCTTGAGCCCGTCGGTGGAACCCAGGGCAATGCAGCGCACCACGCCGTCGCCGAGCTGCTGCTGCACCTCAAGGGTGATCTCGGTGTCGGTCACTTTCAGTGCGTCGTAAATCTTCGGCACCTCGGCACGCGGGAACTCGACGTCGATGACGGCGCCGATGATTTGAACGATCTTGCCCTGACTCATGGTTGTTTCCTCAAAAACGTCGATCTGGATTGTAGGAGCGCACCCTGTGCGCGACCCCGGTATCGCGCACAGGGTGCGCTCCTGCAGGGATTGATTACACCGCCGCGGCACCGCCGACGATTTCCGAAATTTCCTGGGTGATCGCCGCCTGCCTGGCCTTGTTGTAAACCAGATTCAAGGTGTCGATCAGCTTGGTTGCGTTATCCGATGCCGCCTTCATCGCGACCATGCGCGCGGCATGCTCGGAAGCGAGGTTCTCCAGCACCGACTGATACACCACCGACTCGATGTAGCGGGTGAGCACGTCATCGAGCACCTGCGCGGCGTCGGGCTCGTAGATGTAATCCCACTCATGCGCCGACTGCACCGCGTCGGACGGCGGCAAGGGCAGCAACTGCTGCACCGTCGCAACCTGGCTCATGGTGTTGACGAAATCGTTGAAGCACAGGTTGACGCGATCCAGGCTGGCGTCGCAGTAGGCATCGAGCATGACCTTGATCACGCCGATCAGCTTTTCGACCTGCGGCTTCTCGCCCAGATGGGTGACCGACGCACGCATGTTGATCTTGACCCGGCGGAAGAACGTCGTTGCCTTCTGCCCGATGCAGACCAGATCGACGTCAACGCCGTTTTGCTGGTGCTGGCGGATCTCGCCAAGCAGCTTGCGAAACAGGTTGGAGTTCAGGCCGCCGCACAGGCCTCGATCGGTGGACACGACGATGTAACCGACGCGCTTGACCTCGCTGCGGGCGATCAGGTACGGATGCTTGTACTCGGCGTTGGCCTTGGCGATATGGCCAATCATCTGCTGCATCAGACGCGCATACGGACGCGACGCCTTCATGCGCTCCTGCGCCTTGCGTATCTTCGATGCCGAGACCATTTCCAGCGCGCGCGTCACCTTGCGGGTGCTCATCACGCTCTTGATCTTGGTTTTGATTTCGCGGCCGCCTGCCATGTGTGCTCTCGTACTTCGTGAATGGTGGGTTTCGCTGCGCGTTACATTGATGGGCTTCGCTACGCTCTACCCATCCTACCAACTGTTGCGAGCCCCCGAGCCCCGAGGGAAAGTCACCAGCTACCTGATGCCTTGAAATCCGCGATGCCCTGCTTGAAGGTGGCCTCGAACGCGTCATTCCAGTCGCCGCTGGTGGTGATCGTGTCCATCAGCTCGCCCTGCGTGTTGACGAAATGCGCATGCAGGCCTTCCTCGAACGCCAGCACCTTGGCCATCGGCACGTCGTCGATATAGCCTTCGTTGACCGCATAAATCGACAGCGCCATCTGCGCGATGGTCATCGGCGCGTACTGCTTCTGCTTCATCAACTCGGTGACGCGCTGGCCGCGCTCGAGCTGCTTGCGGGTGGCTTCATCGAGATCGGATGCGAACTGCGAGAACGCCGCCAACTCGCGGTACTGCGCCAGCGCGATGCGGATGCCGCCGGAGAGCTTCTTGATGACCTTGGTCTGTGCCGCGCCACCGACGCGCGACACCGAGATGCCGGCGTTCACGGCCGGGCGGATGCCGGCGTTGAACAGATCGGTTTCCAGGAAGATCTGGCCATCGGTGATCGAGATCACGTTGGTCGGCACAAACGCCGACACGTCGCCGGCCTGGGTTTCGATGATCGGCAACGCGGTCAGCGAGCCGGTCTTGCCCTTGACCGCGCCGTTGGTGAACTTCTCGACGTATTCCTCGTTGACGCGCGCAGCGCGCTCGAGCAGACGCGAATGCAGGTAGAACACGTCGCCCGGGTAGGCTTCGCGGCCCGGCGGGCGGCGCAGCAACAGCGAGATCTGGCGATAGGCCACGGCCTGCTTGGACAGATCGTCGTACACGATCAGCGCGTCTTCGCCGCGATCGCGGAAGTACTCGCCCATGGTGCAGCCCGCGTACGGTGCGATGAACTGCATCGCAGCGGATTCCGACGCGGTGGCCGCGACCACGATGGTGTGCGCCATGGCGCCGTTCTCTTCCAGCTTGCGCACCACGCCCGCCACCGAGCTCGACTTCTGGCCGATGGCGACGTAGATGCACTTAACGCCCTTGCCCTTCTGGTTGATGATGGCGTCGATCGCCAGCGCGGTCTTGCCGGTCTGGCGGTCGCCGATGATCAGCTCGCGCTGACCGCGGCCGATCGGAATCATCGAATCGACCGACTTGTAACCGGTCTGCACCGGCTGCGACACCGACTTGCGCCAGATCACGCCCGGCGCCACCTTCTCGACCGGCGCCGACTGCTCGGCATTGATCGCGCCCTTGCCGTCGATCGGCTCGCCCAGCGCGTTGACCACGCGCCCCAGCAACTGGTTGCCGATCGGCACTTCCAGGATGCGGCCGGTGGTCTTGGCGGTGTCGCCTTCACGCAGGTGCTCGTAGTCGCCAAGCACCACGGCGCCGACGGAATCGCGTTCCAGGTTGAGCGCGAGCGCAAACGTGTTGTTCGGCAGTTCGATCATTTCGCCGGCCATCACGTCGGCCAGGCCGTGCACGCGCACAATGCCGTCGGAAACGCTGGTCAGCGTGCCCTCGTTGCGCGCTTCGGCGGCGAGCTGCACCTTCTCGATGCGGTTCTTGATCAGTTCGCTGATTTCGGATGGGTTGAGCTGCGTCTGCATGGGACATCCCTTGGTCAACCGGCCGTGGCCGGCGCTTGCATCAAAAGTGATCGGTCATTGCGCCAGCGCGGCACCGAGCCGCGCCAGCTTGGTACGAATCGAACCATCGATAACCACGTCGCCGGCGGCGATCACGGCGCCGCCGATCAATGCCGGGTCGATCGCGGTTTCGATGGCCACATTGCGGCCGAAACGCCGCGTCAATGCCTGCCGGATCTGCTCGACCTGCGCGTCGTCCATCGCCGTCGCTGCAGTCACCGTCGCCCGCACCACGCGCTCTTCCTCGGCGCGCAGGGCTTCGAACTGGGCGGCGATGTCGGGCAACAATTCCAGCCGGCGGTTGTTGGCCAGCAGCGCCAGCAATTCGCCGAACATGGCATCGGCCTGCGGCGGCCGCACCAGATCGACCAGCGCCGCGCCTTGCCAACGCGGGTTGCCGAGCACCGCGCCGACGCGCGGGTCGAGCACCGCGGCGGCGGCAAAACCCAGCGCCTGCGACCAGGCCGGCAAGCAGCCGTGATCGCGTGCCAGCGTAAACACCGCACGGGCGTAGGGGCGAGCGAGAGTCAGCGCAGTACTCATGTCAGATCTCGGCCGCCAGCTCGTCGAGCAGGGCTTTGTGCGTGGCCGGGTTGATTTCGCGGGCAATCAGCTTGCCAGCGCCGGCCACGGCCAGACCCGCCACCTGCCGGCGCAGCTCTTCCCTGGCGCGGTGCGCAGCCGCGTCGATATCGGCCAGTGCGGCAGCCTTCTGCCGCGTGGCTTCCGCCACCGCTTCGAGCTTGGCTTGATCGATGATCTGGTTGCCGCGCGAATGGGCCTGCTCGATGATCTCGTTGGCCTTGGCACGGGCCTCCTTGATCACGTCGTTGACCTTTTCCTGCGCCTGCGCCAGATCGCGCTGGCTGCGCTCGGCGGATGCCAGGCCCTCGGCGATGCGCTTCTGCCGTTCTTCGATGGCCGCCAGCAGCGGCGGCCAGATGAACTTCATCGTGAAACCGATGAGTAGCGCAAAGCTGAACGCTTGCAGTAAAAACGTTGCATTCAGGTTCATGGTGCTCTCCCGATGATCGGAAAGTGACCGCCGCCGTTACCGACGGCAATCACCGGTTCGTGCGGGCTGCATGTGCAGCCGGCAATCCCCCCGGATATCAGGCGCCCGCCGCCAGCACCGCCGACAGCAGCGGGTTGGCAATGGCGAAGAACATGGCGATGGCGAGACCGATGATGAACGCGGCGTCGATCAGGCCGGCGAGCAGGAACATGCGGGCCTGCAGCATCGGCACCAGCTCTGGCTGGCGCGCGGCGGACTCAAGGAACTTCGAACCCATCACGCCGATACCGATACAGGCACCCAGGGCGCCCAGACCGATGATGATGCCGGCCGCAATCGCGGTGAAGGCCTGAACTTGTGCGATGAACTCGACCATTTTGCTTCTCCTGAAATAAAAGGGGTGATTGCGAAAAAATCAGTGGTGTTCGTGCGCCATCGCCAGGTAGACGACCGACAGCACCATGAAGATGAAGGCTTGCAACAGGATGATGAGGATGTGGAAGATCGCCCATGCGGTGTTGAACAGCACGCCCGGCACGAAGGTGACCCAACTTGCCGCCAAGCCGGCGATCAGCATGAACACCAGCTCGCCGCCGTACATGTTGCCGAACAGTCGCATCGCCAGCGACACCGGCTTGGACAGGTACTCGACCACGTTCAGGACGAAGTTCGGCAGCAGCAAGGCCAGCTTGGCGCCCGCGCCATCGGCATGGAACGGCGCGGTGAACAACTCCTTGGTGAAGCCCCAACCGCCCTTGGCCTTGATCGAATAGAAGATCGTGAGCAAAAACACCACGCTCGACATTGCCAGCGTGGTATTCAAGTCGGCGGTCGGCACGATGCGCCAGTAAGTGTGGTGCGCCGCTTCCGCACCCGCAAGGTGATGGACGCCGAAGCCGACCATATCCAGCGGCAACAGGTCCATGGCGTTCATGAAGAACACCCACATGAAGATGGTCAGCGCGAACGGCGCGATGAAACGGCGATCGCCGTGGAACACGTCCTTGACCTGGCCATCGACGAACTCGAACACCATCTCGACGAACGCCTGACCCCTGGAAGGCACGCCGGCGGTGGCCTTGCGCGCCAGCAGCCAGAACCACAGGCAAAAAGCCAGACCGAGGGCCAGCGCGGTTGCCCAGGAATCGAGATGCACCGCACCCGAACCGGCCTGCCCCACGTTATGGGTGAGATGGTGCTGGATGTATTCGGTCAGTCCGCCGCCGGAGCCGGGTTCAACGCTCACACGTCACCTTGAAATTGATTGAGTTTGCCAAACAGCACCTGCGCGAGACTGGCAGCCACTACCCCGAACAGCACCGGCCCAGCCGGCAACGCCCACGGGCCAAGCGCGAAATACAGCGCCAGCGCGATCACGCACCACTTGAGCGCCATCCCGCCGAGCAACCGCCCCAACACCACACCCGCGGCGGAAACCCCTCCGCCCAACGCCAACTGCGCCAGCAACGCGCCGCCCAGCACCACCGCACCACCACCTGCCAGCACTGCCAGCGCGGAGCGCAGGCCAAGCATCGAGTACGCCAGCGCCAGCAATGCCACGACCAACGATTGAATTGTGATCAGCCGCAGCGCCGCCTGCCGACCCGCAACGGTGGGAGTGCGCACGTTCGGTTCCGGTTTTCGCAGTGAAAGGGTTCGGTCAGCACAATCGTCCTACCGAGCCCGCAAAGTATAGCAGGCACGTGCGACCCGGTAAAAGGGGGCTGTGCAGGGCAGCATTGGCGTCGCCGACGTAGTGGCCGACGCGATCCGCTCAACCCGGATCGGGATTGCGCAAAAACCGCGCCATCGAGGCGCCCGCGCGCGCCGGCTCGAACTCGGCGGCGACATCGACGAAACCGCGCAACACCGCCACTTCCTGTGCCTTGCGATTCAGGCCATCGCGCACCTCGGGGCTGGCACCGGCCTGCAGCAGCCGCCGCACTACCGTTGCCAGACCGTGCAACGCAGCCAAATGCAGCGGCGCAAAACCACGGCCTTCGCGGCTGTCCAGCGCCACCCGTTCGGCAATCAGCCGATCCAGCGCCGCCAGAATCACGGTTTCGTCGCATTGCGCGCCGGTATCGGCACGCGCGCCCAGCAACAGCAGCAGCGGCGTATGGCCGCTGTCGCTGACCTGATCGGGCGCGGCGCCGGACAGCAGCAAGGTATCGAGCAGATCCAGGGCGCGCTGGCGATCGCGGCACTGAAACAGGAATTGCGCGGCGTAATGCAGCGGCGCGTGGCCCTGATCGTCCAGCGCACCGATTTGCGCACGTCGCGCCAGCAGGCGCTTGACCAGTTCGGTAAGGCCCAGCGCACAGGCGACCATCAGCGGGGTTACCCCGCCCGGCAACGGCTGATCGACCTGCGCGCCGCCGGCCAGCAGGCATTCGACGATATCGGCCTGACGCATGCTCACCGCTGCCGACAACGGCGTGGCGCCGGTATTGGCGGCCAGCGACGGGTCGGCGCCGGCCGCCAGCAGGCGCTCGACAATGGCGCGCTGACCACCACCCGCCGCGCGCAACAACGCGGTACAACCTTGCGCATCCTGGGCATCGATCGGCATACCCAAGGCGAGCAGGCGCTCGATCGCGAGCAGGTCGCCGGTCATCGCCGCCGACGGAACATCCGACGGGCGCAACGCCCGGTTCGGCAGCGGCCACAGCGGCCACTCCAACCAGCGCACCAGATCATGATGGCCGTTGGCCAGGGCGATGCCCTGCGCGGTCTGCCCGTCCGGCGCGCGCGCGTTGACCGCTGCGCCGTGCCGCACCAGCACCCGTACCGACAAGTCACTGCCGACGGTACAGGCCAGATGCAGAGCGGTGAAGCCATGTGCATCGCGTGCGCCGGCATCGACCCCGCTCGCCAGCAGACGATCGAGCAGCAACGGCCAGTCCAGGCGCGCGGCCAGGCATGCGCTGGGCGTTCCGCGCGGATCGGGCGCGAACGGATCGGCGCCGCGCGCGAGCAACTCCAGCGCCAGCCGTTCGCCGCGGTCGGGGTCATCGACCCCGGCAACGCATGCGCTCAGGTAGCGCGCCAGCCCACCGGCGCCGGCCGGCATGAGTCCGCAATCAAGCAGGCGACGCAAGCCCGGCGCACCGGCCTCGCCACGATCGAGCAGGGAAAACAGCACGCTGTCCTGGCCGGCATGCGCGCGATCGCCCTGCGCGCCGTGCGCCAGCAGCCAGTGAACGACCTCGCGGTTGGCATCGTTGATGCACTCCAGCAACAACGCATCGCGAATTGCGGGCTCGGGCGTCGCCAGATCGAACAGTGCCTGCGCCTGCACGAAATCGCCGGCGCCGAGCGCGTGTCGCAACAGCTCGGCCGGCGTGCGCTCGTCGTGCTCTGCCGCTGTCGCGTCGGTCTGGATGCTGGCCGGCAATTCCTGCTCGGGCTCCAGCACCGCCACCAGACGCCAGCGCCCGGCACTCATGGCGTGCTCGATCGGGCGTTTGCCGTGCTGATCGCATTGCTCGCGATCGACACCAATCGCCAGCAGCAAGCTGAGCACTTCCGGCGCATTGTTCGGCGACAGGCACGCCAGCGCCAGCGCATTGCGGCCCAGCGCGTCGCCCACCACAACATCCAGCCCGGGCTGCTCGGCCAACTGTTGCAACACCGCGATGTTGCCGTTGCTGGCGGCCTCCAGCAGCGGTGTCATGCCGGCTGCATCGCGCGCATTGCAATCGGCGCCGGCAGCCAGCAATGCCCCGACGACCTCTGCATTGCCGGCCTGACACGCCAGCAGCAATGCGCTGCGCTGCTGCGCGTCGCGGGCATCGACTTTTGCCTTGTGCCGCAACAACAGGCCAACCCCCGCCGCATCGTCGTCGCCGGCACTGGCGGCAAGCAGCGCCGGTTGACCCGCCGCCGGTGCCGGCGCCGCGCCGCGTTCCAGCAGCAACCGCGCGACCCGCCAGTTCGCCACCGCACAGGCCATCGCCAGCGGACTCAGGCCATCATGGTTCAAGGCGTCCAGCGCCGCGCCGGCATCCAGCAACGCGGCGACCACACCGGGATCGCTGGATCGCGCCGCATGATGCAGCGGCGTGTTGCCATCGCTATCGGCGAACCCGGTGTCGGCGCCATTGGCCAGCAACATGCTGACCGCGTCGAGCCGCCCCTGCCAACTGTCGCGGGTTGCCGCCAGCAATGGGCTGAGCCCGGCATGGGCGTAATTGATGTCGATGCCGCGTTCGAGCAAGGCGCGCAGGACGCGAAGATCCGGCAGCAGCGCGGCAAGCATCGCCAGCGTGCGCTGATCGCGTGCGTCACCGGCCGGCAACGCATGCACATCGGCACCGGCGGCGATCAGCGCCACTGCCCGCTCGCAATCGCCGTCGCGCACCACGTCATAAAGCGTCTGCGCATCGGGCGGAGCACTCCATTCGGCTTCCGCCGGTACGAGCGCAGTCGGATCCTCCGCCGCAGCGACCAGCACCGGCTCGACGCGTGCCGCCCGTTGCGTCGCGATGGCTTCGTCTGCGCTGGCTGGTTCACGCTGTGCCCGCCCGGACGACGCCAGCAACATCTGTACCGCAGCCGCCAGCGCAACGTGACCGAGCAACAGCGGCGTGCGCAGGCTCTCGGCGAACAACGGCTCTGGCCAAGCGAGCAGCAAGCCCATCATCACCACTGCCAACAAGGCAAGCGCGGCAACCAAGCCGAATGCGTCGCTGCCATCGGCGCCATCATTATCGTCGCGGCTGGCAGCGACGAGTGCGCGCAGGCCACCGCCGGACTGCGCCGCACGGGCGAAGCTCGGCCAGGTATTCCACAGCGCCAGCAGCAGTAGCCCGGCGACCGAACACAGCACCAGCAGCGACTCGATACCCGGATAGGCGGCGAACATTTTCAACGGCCAGCCGATGGCAACGACCGCGGCGAGATAGGGCAAGGCATACAGCAGTGCCACCGCCAGCAGGTCGCCACCGCGCCGGGCCCAGCTTTCGCCCTGCGGCCGCCACGCCATCAGGCTGCCTGCCGCCAGCGCCAGCGGCGCCTGCGCCAGCCACAGGCTCAGCAGCGCTGCGGGGTGCGACACGATCATGGGCAGCAAAGCGAGCGCAGCGCCGAGAAGAAAAGCCGGCAGCGCAACGTGCGGGTGGGCCTGATGTCGCTGCGCACTCATGCGTCACCCTTCGCTGGGCTGGCGCTGTGCGACACAGGCTCCGCCTGTCCCGCCTTCGCTTCGCTCGGTCGGTCGCTTCGCGACACAGGCTTCGCCTGTCCCGCCTTCGCTTCGCTCGGTCGGTCGCTTCGCGACACAGGCTCCGCCTGTCCCGCCTTCGCTTCGCTCGGTCGGTCGCTTCGCGACACAGGCTCCGCCTGTCCCGCCTTCGCTTCGCTCGGTCGCCCACAGGGTGGGCTCCTACAAATAGCGGTCGCGCTCACTGTAGGAGCCCACCCTGTGGGCGACCCGCGAACGTGAGCGTTGGTGCCGAGACTCGCGCCAACCGCTCTGAAATCCACCGCCGTGACCCGATTGGACGAACGATGCGAGCACCGGTCGGACTCTGGCCCGACAGGCGCCTGGGCGATTCAACAAAGGTCGGCGACAGCGAACAGGTCATAGACATCTGGATAACGGCGCGGGGGCGCCATGATCGGCCAAGGATAACCGCACTGGCAGGATTCTTCGCAATTGTCGGCGCGTTCGGCAGTCGTCACTGGCAGAGCATCCGGGTTAATCTCGCGTTTTGCCTCTTTCGCAGGAGTACATCATGCGTGCCGCCGTCATCCTCGTCGCCCTGGCTTTCGCGTTGCCGATACCCGCCCAACCGCTGAGCCTGGACCAGGTGATGGCCGACCCGGACTGGATCGGCAACCCGGTCGAGGCGGCCTGGTGGCAACTGGACGGCAAGGCCGTGACCTGGCAGCAAAAGCGAACCGGCAGCACCATCCGTGATCGCATCGTGCTGGATCTCGCCAGCGGCAACAGCGCGGTCGCAGCACCGGCACAGGACGCCGCGCTCGACCCGGCCAACCCGGTGTTCGATCGTGCGCACCAGCGCGCCGTGTTCGTGCGCAATGGCGATGTGTTCATGCGCGAACTCGGCAGCGGTGCGCTGCGCCAGCTCACCGCCAGCGCCGATGCCGAGGCCAGCCCGATGTTCAGCGCCGACGAACAGGCGGCGTTGTGGCGGGTCGGCAACGACTGGTTCGGGCTGACATTCAGCGAAGGCGTGGCGCGCGCGATCGCATTGCCACGCGCGGAAAAGGATCCACAAACCGAACCGGAAGCCGACGACTTGCGCGCCGACCAGTTGCGCCTGATCAGCACCCTGGCCGGGGATGACGCACAGCGCAAGGCGACACGCGAGCGCGAGCAGGCGTTGCGCACCGCCGACCCCTCGCGTGCGGCGGCAGCAACCTATCTTGGCGACGACATCGAGATTCAGGCCAGCAGCCTGTCCCCCACTGGCCGCTGGCTGCTCGTGGTCGCCACGGCGAAGAGTGGCGACAAGGGCAAGGCCGGCAAGATGCCAAAGTACGTCACCGAATCGGGCTACGAGGAAGTCGAGGACGTGCGCACCCGGGTCGGCCGCAAACCACCGCTGGCGCACAACATCACACTGATCGACCTGAGCGATGGCAGCATCGCGACGCTGGATCTCAAAACCCTGCCGGGTATCGACAAGGACCCGCTCGCGCGTCTGCGCAAGGCCGCCGGCAAGGAACCGCTCAAGGGCCTGCGCCCGGTCACCATCGACACCCCGCTGTGGAACCGCAGCGGCGATCGCGCCGCTATCGCGCTACGCGCGATCGACAACAAGGATCGCTGGATCGTCAGCCTCGATCCGGCCGACAAATCGCTGCGCACGCGGCACCGGCTCACCGATCCGGGCTGGATCAACTGGAGTTTCAATGAATTCGGCTGGATGCCGGACGAGCGCAGCCTGTGGTTGTTGTCTGAACACAACGGCTACGCGCATCTGTATCTGGCGCCGGTCGGCAAAGCCGTCAAGGCACTGACCGCTGGCCAGTGGGAAGTATCGCAGCCCGAACTCGATGCCGATGGCCAGCGCTTCTTCTTCGTCTGCAATCGTCAGTCGCCCGGCGATTACGAGTTGTGCGCGCTGGACATGCAATCCACCGCAGTACGCGAGTTGACCGCGCTCGATGGCGTCGAGAATTTCGTGTTGTCGCCCGACCAGCAGCAGATCCTGTTGCGCCATTCGGCCAGCTACCTGCCGCCGCAACTGAGCGTGATGGCGGCCGACGGCAGCGCGCTGCGTCAGCTCACCGACACCCGCAGCGAGGCGTTCAAGGCGCAGCAATGGATCGCGCCGCAATTCGTGCAGGTGCCCTCGCAACACGGCGCCGGCGCCATCGCCGCAAAGCTGTATCGCCCCGTCACGCTGGAACCGGGCAAGCAGTATCCGGTGGTGATGTTCGTGCACGGCGCCGGCTACCTGCAGAACGTGTGGTCGCGCTACCCCAATTATTTCCGCGAGCAGATGTTCCACAACCTGCTGGTGCAACGCGGCTACATCGTGCTGGACATGGACTACCGCGGCTCGGCCGGCTATGGCCGCGACTGGCGTACGGCGATCTACCGGCAGATGGGACATCCCGAGCTGGAAGATTACCGCGATGGCATCGACTGGCTGGTGCAAACGCAGCAGGCCGATCGCGGCAAGATCGGCATTTACGGCGGCAGCTACGGCGGCTTCATGGCGTTCATGGCGCTGCTGCGCGCACCGGATGCCTTCCTCGCTGGCGCCGCCCTGCGTCCGGTGTCCGACTGGCGCATGTACAACCACGAATACACCTCGAACATCCTCAACACCCCGGATATCGACCCCGAGGCCTACCGCATCAGCTCACCGATCGAATACGCGCAAGACCTCCAGGGCCATCTGCTGATCGCACACGGCATGATCGACGACAACGTGTTCTATCAGGACTCGGTGCGCATGGCGCAGCGGTTGATCGAGCTGAAAAAAGCGAACTGGGAACTGGCCAGCTACCCGCTGGAACGGCATGGCTTCGTGCATCCGGAGAGCTGGTACGACGAATATCGACGCATCCTGGAACTGTTCGAGCGCACGTTGAAGGCGGCGCCGTGAGCCCCGGGTTTCGGCCCTGCGGGCCTCTACCCGGGCTACAAAAACACGAGATGTCGTAGCCCGGGTAGAGGCCCGCAGGGCCGAAACCCGGGACCAAGCGCTCACCCGCGCCGCAGGGTAAGCGCGATGCCGCCGAGCACCAATACGCCCGACACCACCACCCGCAGCGTGATCGGCTCGGCCACCAGCACGGCACCGGCAAGCGTGGCCAGCACCGGCACGATCAATTGCAGGCTGGCCGCGCGCACCGCGCTCAGCGCCGGCAACACGCGGTACCACAGCGCGTATCCCAGCCCCGAAGTGACCATGCCCGAGAGCAGTGCATAGCCCACGCCATCGGCCGGCAATGGCGTGATCGGCCAGACCAGCACCGCCAGCGCTACCGCCAGAACACTGGCACGAACAAAGTTACCGGCGGTCGCCGCCAACGGGTCGCGGCTGCGACGCCCGTGCAGCGAATACACGCCCCAGGCGATGCCTGCGGCAAGCATCAGCGCGCTACCCAGCAATGGCGGCGCATCGCGCCCCGGACGGGTCAACAACACCAGGCCGACAAAGGCCACGATCAAGCCCAGCCAGTGCAGCGGACGCGGCCGTTCGCCGGCGATCATGCCGGCCACGATCATGGTGATCTGCACCGCGCCAAACAGCAGCAACGCGCCCAGACCAGTGGCCACGCTGACGTAGGAAAACGAAAACGCGGCGGCGTAGACGAACAACGCAGCCGCGCCATACCAGTCGCCCGCCCGCCGTACTCCGGCGGCGTAGCGGTGGCGCCAATGCACCAAGGCGGCCAGCATCAGGGCGCCGGAAGCCAGGCGCAACAGCGTGTACGCTGCCGGCTCGATCGTGGTAGTGGCCAGCGCCAACCGGCCGAGCACGCTGTTGCCGGCGAACGCGACCAAAGTCAGCGCGGTCAGCAGCGGCAACTGCCAGCGCGACACGTCCGCTGTCGCGCGCTCAGTCAACGGCAACCGCACTGGCATGTTCGCGGGTGGCAGCGAAGCGGACCTTCGGCCAGCGCTCCTGCATCAGTTGCAGGTTGACCCGGGTCGGCGCCAGATAGACCAGCAAACCAGCCGCATCGAGCGCCAGGTTCGATGCCGCCTTTTCGCGAAACTCTTCCAGCATTCCGGCATCGGCGCAATGCACCCAGCGCGCCGTCGCTACCGACACCGGCTCGAAACTCGCGTCCACGCCGTATTCGTCCTTGAGCCGGTAGGCCACCACATCGAACTGCAGAGTGCCGACCGCGCCGAGAATCAGGTCGTTGCTCATCAGCGGCCGGAAGAACTGGGTCGCGCCCTCTTCGGACAACTGCGCCAGCCCCTTTTGCAGCTGCTTGAGCTTGAGCGGATCGCGCAGGCGCGCACGGCGGAACAATTCCGGCGCGAAATTGGGGATGCCGGTAAACGCCAGCACCTCGCCTTCGCTGAACGTGTCACCGATCGAAATGGTGCCGTGGTTGTGAATGCCGAGCACATCGCCCGGCCAGGCGTCACCGGCGATCTCGCGATCCGACGCCATGAACGTAAGCGCGTTGGCGAGCTTGACCTCCTTGCCCGAGCGCACGTGCAGCGCCTTCATGCCGGGCGTGTAGTGCCCGGAGCAGATGCGCAGGAAGGCGACGCGATCGCGATGCTGCGGATCCATATTGGCCTGGATCTTGAACACGAAGCCGCTGAATTTCTCTTCATCGGCAGCAACCGCGCGGGTGTTCGTGGCGTGGCTACGCGGCGGCGGCGCGTGTGCCGCAAAAAAGTCCAGCAGCAACTGCACACCAAAGTTGTTCACTGCCGAGCCGAAGAACACCGGCGTCTGCCTGCCGGCGAGGTAAGCGTCTTCATCGAACCGATGCGACGCCCCCTGCACCAGCTCCAGCTCGTCGCGCAGCTCGTTGAACTGCGCCTCGCCGAGGCGCTCGCGCAGCTGCGGTGCGTCGATCGATGCGAAGATCGTGGAGTCCTGACGGGTGAAATTGCGGCCCGGCTCGTACAAATGCACTTCGCCGGTTTGCAGATGCACCACCCCGCGCAGACGCGAACCCATGCCGATCGGCCAGGTGATCGGTGCGCACTGGATGCCGAGCACGGATTCGACTTCATCGAGCAGATCGATCGGCGGCTTGCCCTCGCGGTCGAGCTTGTTGATGAACGTCATGATCGGCGTGTCGCGCATGCGGCACACATCCATCAGCTTGATGGTGCGCTCCTCGACGCCCTTGGCCACGTCGATCACCATCAGCGCCGAGTCCACCGCGGTGAGCACGCGATAGGTGTCCTCGCCGAAGTCGGCATGGCCCGGGGTATCGAGCAGGTTGATGATCCGGCCTTCGTACGGGAACTGCATCACCGATGAGGTGACCGAAATACCGCGCTCCTTTTCCAGCGCCATCCAGTCGGAGGTGGCGTGGCGCGCCGCCTTGCGGCCCTTGACCGAGCCGGCCATCTGGATCGCACCGCCGAACAGCAGCAGTTTTTCGGTCAGCGTGGTTTTGCCGGCATCCGGGTGCGAGATGATCGCAAAGGTGCGGCGACGCCGGGTTTCCAGGGACTGTTCGGACATGCGCGGGCGCGACCGATCTGGCCGCTGTTCAACAGGAAGGGGCGGCGATTATATCAGTGCGCGAGAACCGACTGGTCCGCACGCGGCTCATAGGCGAAATACTGCGCGATCGGTTCGGGCATGTGCAGCGCGTGGCCCTGCAGGTAATCCACGCCCAAGGCGCGCAACACGGCGCAGATCGACTCGGTTTCTGCATGTTCGGCGATGGTGCGCTTGTTCAGCACGTGGGCGATATCGGTGATCGAGCGCACCACCGAGGCGGACATGGGCGATCCTTCCAGGTCGCGCACGAAGCTGCCATCGATCTTGATGTAATCGACATCCAGCGAGCGCAGATAGGCGAACGAACTGAAACCGGTACCGAAATCATCCAGCGCGAAGCGGCACCCCAGTGCATGCATCTGCTGTATGAACGCGCTCGCACGCGCCAAGTCGTGGACGGCGCTGGTTTCGGTGATTTCGAAACACAATTGCTCCGGCGCCATGCGCGATGCGCGCAGTTGCGCATCGACAAAACGCGCGAAATCCTCGTTCATCAGCGAGCCGGCGGTGAGGTTGATGGCGCAGGTATCGACATCGGCCAGCGCGTCGGGGTGGTTATCGAACCAGCGCAACACCATCGCCACCACGTGACGATCGATCTGCACGCCGAGGCGGAAGCGCTCCGCCGCCGGGATGAAATCGCCCGGCATCAGCAGGCTGCCGCCGGGGTTCAGACGCAGCAGGGTTTCGAAATGGCGCCTGCCCTGCACCAGCGCGGTGCTGGCGACGATGTCCTGGCAATACAACTCGAACTGATCCTCATCCAGACCGGTGCGGATACGCACCGCCCAACGCATCGCCTCGGTGCGGGAGCGCATCTCGCCGGGGCCGGAGGAGGCCACGCACAGGCGATTGCCGCCCATTTCCTTGGCGGTGAAGCATGCCGCGTCGGCCTGCGCCAGCAGACTGGAATAGCCGCTGGCCTGCGCAGCAAACGGTGCGATCCCGGCACTGGCAGTGGTGTTGAGCACCAGGCCATGCCAGGCCAGGCGATAGCGATCGATGCTCGACAGCACATCCTGCACCCGTGTTCGCGCTCGTGCCTCGTCGCAATCGTGCAGCAACGCGGCGAACTCGTCGCCGCCGATCCGGAACACCACGTCGGACGCCGGCAGCCGCGCCCGGATCAGCGATGCGACGCCCTTGATCAGGGCATCGCCGGCCTGATGGCTGGCAGTGTCATTGATCAAGGTGAAATGATCCAGATCGAAATAGACGAGCGCGCACTTGCCCGAGCTGCGGTGGGATGACATCTGTTGCATCTGCTCCAACTCGGCGCGCAGCGCATCCTCGAACGCGGTGCGGTTGGGCAGCCCGGTCAGGGTGTCGGTCAGCGCCCGACGCAGCAGCGAGCGTTGCGCCAGACGTCGTTCGTGCGTTCCTATCGACAACAGCAGTGGTGCGATGGCCAGCAGGCTGAGGAACACCAGCAAGATCACGATGTCGAGCAACCGGGTCGGCTGCGCGAACGCGCCGACACCCAACGCAATCGCCGTCGCCATGATGAACACCATCAGCGACACGCCGGCAGCGGTCCAGATCGGCGGAAAACGCATCGCCGACCACAACAACAAGGCCAGCGGAACCGCAGTCAGCCCCAGAATGAACGGGCTCTCGCTGCGCGCGCCGCTGATGATGGCAAGCAACGCCGCCAGCATCAGCGCGAACCAGATCACGCGCTCGCGAACCGAACCGTAATCGTCGCTGCGCATGGTGCCGGCACGCACGCGATCACGCATGAGCAACTGCAATACGATCGGCGTCAACGCCGCGATGCTCAACACGTCGCCCAGCGCCCAACGCATGAAGTTGACCGGCACCTGTGCCAGATTGCTCAATCCGGCGACGAACAATCCGGTCGCACCGATCGCGCCACTGACCGCCGCCAGCAACAGCCCGCCTTCCAGAACGCTCAACCCGTAAGCCACGCTCAATCGCGGGATGCGGTCATGTCGCTGCACCAGCCAGACGCCGGCAACGACGCCCGCGGCGTTGCTGGCGACGGAGAACGGCAGGAAATTCCAGCCCACCGGATCCAGCAGCGCGTGCATCACGAGATTCCCGACCGGCACGTACCACCACCAGCGCAAGCCGTAGCGCAATACCACCGCAAACGCCAGTCCGGTCGACGGCCAGAACAGCGCCACCTCGCCCGGCGCATGGATCAGACGCAATGCCAATGCGGTTCCGGCCAGATACAGCCCGAGCAGCACGACGACCCGCAGCATCGATAGCAAGTGATGGGACATCGCGCCATCCTACCCCCGCTGGCGGGGCCACGAAACCGCCACGCGCCTGGGAGCCTGTCGGGCTTGACCGATCAGACAACGAGAACGGCTCTTCGCTTCGCTCGGTCGCCCACAGGGTGGGCTCCTACAGCGGTGTTTCACGGCGCGTTTGCAGGAGCCGATGAGACGGCTCTTCGCTTCGCTCGGTCGCCCACAGGGTGGGCTCCTACAGGGGTGTTTCACGGCGCGTTTGTAGGAGACGATGAGACGGCTCTTCGCTTCGCTCGGTCGCCCACAGGGTGGGCTCCTACAGCGGTGTTTCACGGCGCGTTTGTAGGAGCCCACCCTGTGGGCGACCGGAACGACCGTAGCCGCGAATACTCGCGCTACCGGAAATGATTCAGCCCGATGCCGGTCGTGGTGCGGGGCCCGGGTCGCCCGGCACCGGCGATGCGCCCGCTGAACCGAGCAACTGCAACTCCCCTGCCAGCAGCATCGGCTCGGCGCCAGCGCGCAGCCGGGCGATCAGCGTCGCCAGCACCGTGCGATCGGTCGGGCGGAATGCCGCCCAGCCATTGCGGCCGTGGCGTTTGACCCAGTACAACGCCTTGTCGGCCAGTTCGATCATGTCCTCCCAACCCAGACGACCCTGCGCATCCTGAAACAACGGGTATTCGGCGAGCCCGATCGACGCGGTCAGGGACACGGTTTGCCCATCCGCCAACGCATAGGGATGTGCAGCAATCTGCCGGCGCAAGCGCTCGCCGATGGCAGCCAACGACTGATTCGGAATCGGCCGGAAGATCAGCAGAAACTCTTCGCCGCCCCAGCGCACCACATAGTCGCCAGCACGCAGCAAGTCACGCAGTTGTTGCGCAACCTGCTGCAATACGCGGTCGCCCTCCAGATGCCCGTACTGGTCGTTGACCTTCTTGAAGTGATCCAGATCGACCAGCGCAAACAGCATTACCTGCGCGTGATTGGCCAGGCCCGGGAATTCCCGATCGTAGAAGCCGATGTCCGCCGGCATCTGCAATTCGAGAAAACGCCGATTGCGCAGGCCGGTCAGCGGATCGGTCTGGCTCGCTTCGCGCAATCGCTCGTTGAGCGCCTTCAATTCGGCAGTGCGAAAATCGACCAGTTGCTGAAGATGCGCTTCATGTGCGGCGTGGCGTTGCAACACGCGCCGTGCGCCCACCGCCAGCAAGGCGAGTAGCGCCAATGCCGCGGTGATGCGAAACAACACGGTCTCGTGCCACAGCGGTGGGATCGTGAAGTTCAGTTGCGCCGGCTGCGTCGCCCATACCCCGGCGTTGTTGGCCGCCCGCACCTCGAAGCGGTAATCGCCAGGCGGCAGGTTGGTGTAGTTGGCCTGCCGCGGCGCGCCATCTCCCAACGTGTGCCAGTGCCGGTCGTAACCATGCAGGCGGTAATGGATCAAGGTGCTGCGCGGATCCTGGAAACTGAGCGCGGCAAAAACAAATGCCAGATCGCGCATGCCTTTGCCAAGCTGCGGCAGTTTCTCCAGCAGGGTGTCATGCCAGTGCTCGCCGATGCGCACCTGCTCGATGAACACCGTGGGCGCAACCGTGTTCTTGACGACTTCGCGCGGCGCCAGCACCACCACGCCATCGCGGCTCGGCAACCACAGCGCGCCTTCGGCGATAACGCCCTTGGCGTTGCCGGCGCCGTTGCAACAACTGCCCTGTTGCCCACTGCGCAGGTCACCGCGCTCATTGATAATCATCTCGCCGCGCACGCGAGCACGCCGACCGACAGCCAGCGACTGCAAATCGACCGTCGGTACCCGGCTGACGCCACGTATGCCCGCCATCCACACGAAGCCATCGGTCTCGGCGATGAAGAACGGTACATTGGCCGGCAACCCCTGCTCGGGGCCGATGGTATGCCAGCGTGTGCCGTCGAACAGGTAGGAATGCTCGGTCAGGCCGCCGATCAGCAAGCGGCCATCGGGCAACTCGTACATGGACGTCACATCCAGCGCGGCGGGCAATCGATCGCTCGCGGCGAACGGCAACAAGCGCTCGCCGGCCACCTGCCAAAGTCCGCCACGGCCGCCGGCCAGCCAGGTGCCATCATGGCGCCGCAACAGAAAGCGAACCCCTACCGGCGCCGCTGGCGACTCGGGGAGCAACCGCTGCAAGCGACCCTTTCGTGAGCGATACAGACCTTCGCTGGTGGCCAGCCACAGATCGCCTCGACCGTTGCCGGCGCTATCGCCCGGGTCGCGCACGATACCGTTGATCTGGGCATTGGCCAGCGCCGAAAATCCGTCCGGCATCTGCACACGGCCATTGCGCCACAGTGCCAGCCCTTGCCGGGTGCCGATCCAGACCTGATCGGGTTCGGCGAGCAGGCTGTAGGCCTGCGGATGCGGCAGTTGATCGCCGGAAACCACCTTCTCGAAGCGGCCGTCCGCCCACCGCGCCAATCCCTCGTTGGTGCCGATCCACATCGTTCCGTTTGCACCCGGCGCGAGCGACCAGACCAATGGCTCGTGCAACCCTTCATGCACGCTGAATCGGCGCGCCCAGCCACCCCACAGGCGCACCACGCCCTCGGATTGACTGCCGACCCACAGGTTGCCCTCGCGATCTTCGAATGCGGACAACGGCGCCTTGATGTAACCCGGCGAGCGCGGATCGACCCACTCCTGCGGTTGCCCGTCACGCAATCGGATCAGGCCATGCTCGGTGCCGACCCAGAGATTGCCGTCGCGATCATCCTGCAAAAAAGTGACCAGACCGTCGCTGAACCCGGGCACTTTCAGCGAGACGCGTTGCCAGGCATCGCCCTCGCGCGTGAACAATCCGCGCCGACTGCCCAACCAGATCCGGCCACCCGCCTCACGCAGCGCCGTGACTGCCACGTCGCGCATATCGGCTGGCAGGGGCATCGCCTGCGCCACGCCATCCGCGATCCGCACCACCGCGCCGACCGAACCGACCCACATGCCGTCGGCACGCGCCAACAGCGTACGCGCCGGCTGCGGCGCCGACGGCAATCGTTGCAACCGGTCATCGACCACCGTGAAAACGCCTTGCTCGGACGCGACAAACACCTCGCCATCGGCGGTGAATGCAATGTCCTGCACATCCGGCGCCGGCATTCCCTCGGGTGGCACGATCGCGCGGAAACCGTGCGCGTCGTGCACCGCTACACCCTGATAGGTGCCCACCCACAACGCACCCCTGGCATCGGTGCGCAACACGCGGATCCAGACGCCGGGCAAGGCCGGGGTATCGACCGGGGTGAAGGTGGTGAAACGCACGCCGTCAAAACGGGCAAGGCCGGTCTGCGTGCCGACCCAGATGTAGCCCATGCCGTCCTGCGCTATCGCATTGCCGCTGACCTGCGGCAGCCCTGCCTGCGTCGACCAGCGTGCCTGGACGTACTGATGGAAGGGCTTGTCCGGCGCCAGGGCAAACGCGTCCGCTGCCATGCCCAACACGATGGGCAGCAGCACACCCCACTTCGGCCAAGCCTTTGCCGTCACTCGCGCATCATCCATGCCCTCGCCAACAGACCGAGTGTAGCGCGCTATCGGCGGCGGGATGCGACGCCGTTCACGTTATTGCGTATCGCAGCTCGCGCGCAGACGCAACTTACGGGCGATGACCCGCCAGTCGAACGCGGCGACCGCCTTGTCGTCGTGCACCGCGAACAAGACGCCGCCGGGAAACGCGGGCGACGCGTCCTGCCGCAGCCAGATGCCATCGGTATTGGCGACCTGCTTGCTCGCGAAGGCGCCGACACGGGTCAAGGCGCGGCGGTCGAACACCTGGAACACCGAGCGATCCGGAAACTGGTCGGTGGCAATCCAGTACCCGCTGCCGTCGGCACACGCCCACAACGCGATGCCCTCGGCCTGCGAGCGCAACGTACCGAAGCCGACATCGCGGCCGCTGTAGGCTCCACCCAGGGTGTAGGCGCGCAGCGCGGTGCCTGCGCTGCGGTCTTCCTCGGCGATCAGGATGCGTTGATTGAACGCATCCACCATGATCGACTCAACCTTGCGCAGCGCGCCCGCGGCCGTGGTATCCCCGAATACCTGTTGCAAGCGCACGCCGACATACGGCCCGTCCACTTCCATGCGAAAGCGCTTGACCCGCGCATCGAGCTGCGACAGTGGCGGGGTGATATCGAAGCCGAGTCCGGTCATGTAGCTGTCGGTCACCAGCACCTCGTATTCGCCCGCCGCCAGCGGCATCACCGCGATTCCGTACGGGCTGCGCAGGTCGTTTTCGCCGAACGTCGCCAGCGGCAGCAGGTCCGGCAGACGCAAGACCTGAACGCGATGATTGTCGCGCTCGACCACCAGCAACAGGGTATCGATTGCGACGATACCATTGGGGTACCTGAACTCGCCCGGACGCGCTCCCGGGCCGCCGAACGTGCGCAGCGGCGTGCCGGTTTCGCCATCGAACACGCGCAGCCGATCGCCGTGCTTGTCGCTGGCGATCAGCCATTGCGCTCCGTCGGGAGCGGTCCAGCCGGCGAGGCTGTCGAGCTCATCGCCGGGCGCCGCCGGCGACAGCCAGGCAATGGCAACCGACGCATAATCGACGTCGTCGGAACTTGGCGCCCGATCGGGTTGTGGCGATTCGCGCCAGAAGCACGCCCCGAGCAGCAGACAGGCCGACACCATGGTGCCGCGCAAACAAAGTGTTCTCATCGCGGCAGTATTTCAACAAAGCGCGGGCAGCTCAACACCACCGCAATGGACTTGATAGCATCCACCGCATGTCCGACCGCCACCCACCCGACCTGGTGCTCGCGCTCGCCGATGCCTGCGTGCAATGCGGGCTATGCCTGCCGCACTGCCCCACCTACGCGCTCACCGGCGATGAATCCGAATCGCCGCGCGGCCGCATTGCCATTGCCCGCGCGCTGGCCGATGGCCGACTCACAGCGGAGCCCAGCGCCGACGCGGCACTCGATCATTGCCTGGGCTGTCGCCGCTGCGAGGCGGTGTGCCCAGCACATGTGGCCTTCGCGCCGCTGCTGCTGGAAACCCGCCGACGGCAACGGCAGCGGCGCGGCACCTCGCTGCGCCAGCACACGCTGGAATGGCTCTGCGCGCATCCGACCCTGCTGAACCGGTTGCTGCGCCTGCCCGGGGTCCGCCTGCCAGGGGTCAGGTCTTGCCTTTTGCCTCGCGCAAAGACGCGGCCAACCACAACACGCGGCGGCACGCCCGCCATACGAGGCAAAAGGCAAGACCTGACCCCGCCGCTGGAGCCCATCGCCATCTTCAGCGGCTGCATCGCCCGGGCGTTCGATGACGAACTGGCATTGGCACTGGATCGCCTGCTGATCACGGTCGGTTTCGCGCCGAGGCGACCTGCGCGACAAACCTGTTGCGGCACATTGCATCTGCACGCCGGCAATGTGGCGCAGGCTGCGTCGCTGGCGAAAGCCAACGCGCGCGCATTCGCGGGTTGCAGCACCGTGCTGAGCACGGCTTCGGGATGCCATGCCGCGTTGGCCGATGCCCTGGCGCCGGAGCAGCGGTTGCGCGATGCCCTCGACGTGCTGGCCGAGCACGCCGATCGGCTGTGTTTTCGCACTGCGGCCGGGCCGGTAGCCTTGCATCTGCCGTGCAGCCAACAGACCGTGGTCGGCAGCGAAGCGGCACTGCGCCGGCTTTTGGCGAGAATCCCGGAGTTGCATCTGATCGAACTGCCCGGCATGGGCTGCTGCGGCGCAGCCGGCACCCACATGCTCGAACAGCCCGCACGCGCCGCCGCGCTGCGCGCGCCGCTGCTGCGCGCTGCCCGCGCCGGCGGTGCGCGTATCATGGTCTCGGCCAATATCGGCTGCCGCCTGCATCTGGCCGCCGGCAGCGATATCGAGGTCGTCCATCCCATCGTGTTTCTTGCCCGGCACCTGTCATGACCCACAGCCGCCACTACCGATTCATCGACCGCCTGCTGATCGAGGCCAATCACGCGCTGGCCACGGTATTCGCGCCGGCCCAGGCCGCGCGCGCCAACCCGGCCGGCGACATCGCCGACGCCGCGCTTGAGCCATCCGAGCGGCAGCATGCCGCCGGACTGATGCGCATCAATCACACCGGCGAAATCTGCGCACAGGCGTTGTACATGGGACAGGCGGCGGTCGCACGCGATGACGCCACCCGCGCGCAACTGCTGCATGCCGCGCAGGAAGAAACCGATCATCTGGCCTGGTGCGCACAGCGGCTGGACGAACTCGACAGCCGACCCAGCCTGTTCAATCCGTTGTGGTACGCCGGCAGCCATGCCATCGGCGTGCTCGCGGGCCTGCGCGGCGATGGCTGGAATTTGGGTTTCGTGGTCGAAACCGAGCGCCAGGTCGAAGCACACCTTGAACAGCACTTGCACACGCTGCCAGCCGACGATGCCCGCAGCCGGGCGATCCTGGGTGTGATGAAGGCCGATGAAGCACGGCATGCCGACAACGCATTGAATGCCGGCGCGCGCAGCCTGCCGACGCCGATCCCGCAAGCGATGGCGGCAGCATCGAAACTGATGAAGCTGATCGCCTACCGGATTTGATCCTGACGCCGGTCGGCCGACCGCTCCTGTAGGAGCCCACCCTGTGGGCGACCGAGCGAAGCGAAGGCGGAACAGGCGAAGCCTGTGTCGCGAAGCGACCGACAAGCGTGCCGCGATTTGAGATATTACGATCGCGCACAGGGTGCGCTCCTACAATAAGCACCGCGATGCCCGTCTGTAGGAGCCCACCCTGTGGGCGACCGAGCGAAGCGAAGGCGGGACAGGCGAAGCCTGTGTCGCGAAGCGACCGACCAGCGTG
>PGZC01000002.1:102000-110909 GCA_002839995.1 Gammaproteobacteria bacterium HGW-Gammaproteobacteria-4
AGACATTACGATCGCGCACAGGGTGCGCTCCTACAATAATCACCGCGATGCCCGTCTGTAGGAGCCCACCCTGTGGGCGACCGAGCGAAGCGAAGGCGGAACAGGCGAAGCCTGTGTCGCGAAGCGACCGACCGGCGTGCCGCGATTTGAGACATTACGATCGCGCACAGGGTGCGCTCCTACAATAATCACCGCGATGCCCGTCTGTAGGAGCCCACCCTGTGGGCGACCGTAATCCATCACCCGCGTAACCGGGTCGCCCACAAGGTGGGCTCCTACAGGTGAGCGTTACCGCTTGTCTGGAGCAATGGCGTTACTCGCTGCTGCCAATCCGAGCCCTGACGCTCAGACCAGATTGCGGCCGTGGAACAGTTCCTCGATTTCCTGCTTTACCTGCGCCTCGACCCGGATTCGGTCCTTGAACCCGAGATTCCGGGCCTTCTCCTCGAACAGGTAGGTATCGAGGTCGAACTCCTTCAGGTGCATCTTGGTGTGGAAGATGTTTTCCTGATAGACGTTGACATCGAACATCTCGTAGCGCGAGCGGATCGCCTTGGACAGGAATTCCTGGATCGAATTGATCTTGTGGTCGATGTAATGCTTTGTGCCCTTGATGTCGCGGGTGAAGCCGCGCACCCGGTAATCCATGATCACGATGTCCGATTCGAAGCTCTCGATCAGGAAGTTGAGGGCCTTCAACGGCGAAATCACGCCGCAGGTCGAAACGTCGATATCGGCCCGGAACGTGGCGATGCCGTTGTGCGGATGCGTTTCGGGATAGGTGTGCACTGTGATGTGGCTCTTGTCCAGATGCGCCACCACCGCGTCCGACAACAATTGCTTTCCCGCCGCTTTCTTGTCGATCACCGGCTCTTCCGAGATCAGCATCGTCACCGACGCGCCCTGCGGGTCGTAATCCTGGCGCGCAACGTTGAGCACATTGGCGCCAATGATGTTGGCGACCTCGGTCAGTATCTCGGTCAGACGATCCGCGTTATAGGCCTCGTCGATGTACTCGATGTAGCGGCGGCGCTGATCTTCGTTCACGGCGTAGCACACGTCGTAGATGTTGAAGCTCAGCGACTTGGTCAGGTTGTTGAAGCCTTGCAGCTTCAAGCGTGGAATGGGCTTGACCACTTCGACACAACTCCCGACAGGGAACAGGGGCGCGCATTATCCGGCATCCGGACGCCGCACACCAACAGTTTACCGGATCGGCGCTTGAGCACGGCGCCGCTGGCCTGAATGACCGTGCTTTCGCGTTTGTCTTGGCAACCGGCATTGCGAGCGCGTATTGCCCCGGCTTGTTGTCGCCAGCGATGTACATCGGTTGGCGCGGCAATCGGGAATGCGGCGTTAACCGTTGATAGATCGCGCAATGCAGCCTAAGCTAAAACCGGATCAACCACTCGAGTGCTCACCATGGCTGCACGACCGACCTTGCTGCAACCGCATGCCCAGCGTTCCGGGCTGTTTAGCCCGCTGGCACCCGACCGATCGGTTTTCGACAAATTCCTCGCGCATTGTCACTGCCGCCGCTACCCGAACCGCACCGAGATCTTTCGTCCCGGCGACCCGGCCAACACCCTGTACTACGTCATCAGCGGCTCGTTGAGTGTCATCAGCGAAGAAGCCGACGGCCGCGAACTGGTGCTCAGTTACATCAATCCCGGCGAGTTTGTCGGCGAACTGGGCCTGTTCGTGGATGCCGAACGGCGCGAAGTGCAATTGCGCACGCGCAGCGCCTGCGAGCTGGCCGAGATCAGCTACGAGCGCCTGCTGGCCTTGTTCAACGGCCCGTTGACGCTGGAATGTCCGCGCATCCTGTATGCCATCGGCGCGCAGATTTCCAAACGCCTGCTCGATACCAGCCGCAAGGCCAGCAGCCTCGCGTTCCTCGATGTCAGCGGCCGGATCATGCGCACCTTGCTCGACCTGTGCCAGGAGCCCGACGCCATGTCGCATCCGCAAGGCACCCAGATCAAGGTATCGCGCCAGGAACTGGCGCGGATCGTGGGTTGCTCGCGCGAGATGGCCGGTCGCGTACTCAAGCAGATGGAAGACCAGGGCCTGCTGACCGCACACGGCAAGACGGTGGTGGTTTTCGGTACCCGCTAATCCAGCACGCCTGGTCGCCTTTCGGGCTTGGCCGGTCGTCGCGAGTGGAAAGCGGCTTGATGTCGGCGGCACGTCCTTGTGCAACTGCGTATTGTCGGATCCACGCCGGTGGCGTTTGATCCGACCTGCGTTAGCCACGCGCGACGCTTGCAGCAGGTCGGCTCAAGCGCAGCGGAGCCGACATCGCGGTTTTGGCAGCACCGCGCGATAGCGACGGTTTTGCGAGGCGCCTTGGGCTGCGGGCTCAGTCGCGGATCAGTTCGAACTCGCCCAATTCCCGGCGTACCCGACGCAGGGTGCGCGCGGATGGCTCCACCAGCACCCGCTGCCGGGCCGCTCGCAGCATCGGCAGGTCCTTGCTGCTGTCGCTGTAGGCCACATCGTACGGCGGCCGCACTCCGGCGCGCGCCAGCGCCCGCACTTTTCGCGGGCCGATGCAATGAAAGACCCACAGCCAGCCGCCGAGACCGCGCCGCAGCTGCGAACCGATGAGCGCGGTGACCGGCGGCCCGTCGATGGCGGCCCATATCGCCTGCGCCAACGATTCGTTCGCTGCGGTGACGATATACACCCGGTCTCCGGCCGCCACATGTGCACGCAAGCGTTGCATCGCCACCTGGATCACCCGTTGTTGCGGATCGCGAGTGAAATCGGCAACGAATGCAGCGCAGGCCTGGCGATATTCGACCTCGCTGCGCCCGACCATTGCCAGCCAAAGGTAGAACATGGCCGGCAGTTGCGCCGTGCGCCACCACAGAAACCCCAGAATCAACGGCATCGCCAGCAACGCCGGCACCCACCGCCAGTACGTGGTGCGCAGCAGGCGACGCAACAAGCCGGTGACACAGTCGCCGCGAATCAGGGTGCCGTCGAAATCGAACAGGACGATCCGGCTCACGCGAACAATCGCGCCAGTTCGGCGCCCGGGTCGGGCGCACGCATGAACGCCTCGCCGACCAGAAAGGCGTGTATTCCGGCAGCGCGCATGCGCTGCACATCGTCGCGCGTGTGAATGCCGCTCTCGGTGACCAGCAGACGGTCGCTGGGCACCGCATCTTTCATGGCCAGGGTGGTGTCGAGCGACACCTCGAAGCTGCGCAGGTTGCGATTGTTGATGCCGACCAGCGGCACCGGCACCTGCAAGGCGCGCTCCAGCTCATCCAGATCGTGCACCTCGACCAGCACATCCATGCCCAGTTCCATCGCCAGGCTCGACAGCGCCACCAGCGCGTCATCGTCGAGCGCCGCGACGATCAACAAGATGCAGTCGGCGCCCAGCGCCCGCGCCTCGACCACCTGATAGGCATCGATGGTGAAATCCTTGCGCAATACCGGCAAGGCGCATGCCGTCCGCGCCGCGCGCAGATACGCGTCGGCACCCTGAAAATAATCGATGTCGGTGAGTACCGACAGGCACGCCGCGCCGCCGGCGGCATAACTGCGAGCGATCGCCTCGGGCTGAAAATCGGCGCGGATCACGCCCTTGGACGGCGAGGCTTTCTTGATCTCGGCGATCACGGCCGCATCGCCAGCGGCGATGCGCGTGTGCAGCGCGTTGGCAAATCCCCGGCATGGTGGCATGTCCGCCGAGCGCGCCTGCAACTCGGCCAGCGGGTTGCGCGCCCGTCGTTCCGCAACTTCCTCGTGCTTGCGCCGGCAGATCGTGGCAAGAATATCGCTCACGCGCTCAGGCTCCTGCCGTCAATGCGGCGCGGACAAAATCGAGGCGATCCTGGCCCCAGAACATGTCCTCGCCGACAAAGAACGTCGGCACCCCGAACGCGCCGCGCGCCACCGCTTCTTCGGTGGCCTGGCGCAATGCCTCCTTGACCTCGGCATCTTCGGCCAATGCCAGCGCCTGCGCCGGATCAACGCCTGCGCGGGTGACCACCTGCGCGATTACGGCCGGGTCGGTGAGGTTCAGCCCCTCCACCCAGATTGCCTCGAACATCGCCTCGACGTAGCCAATGAAGGCCTCGGGCAGACGCAGCAGCAAGCCGGTGGCGATACGCTGATGCACCAGCGTACTGAACGGAAAATGCGGATTGAGCCGGAACGGCACCTGATAATGCGCGGCATAACGGGCCAGATCGCCGAGCAGATACTTGCCCTTGGCCGGCACCTCGATCGGCGCGCGATTGCCGGTGGCCTTGTGGATGGCTCCGACCAGAACGGGGCGCCAGTTGATGCGCGCACCGGTTTGCGCCGCGATCGTCGGCAACTGGGTGTAGGCGAGGTAGGACGGTGGGCTGATCAGATCAAAATAGAAATCGACGCTCTGGCTCATGGGCTAACCCGCATCACGAATCGAGCCGCCACTTTACCGGATCGCGGCGCCGAGAGCCCGCCGAACTTGAACCCGGCCGGTGCACGCCTCCTTCGGTCAAGAGCGAATATCCGCCCCATCAATCGCACTTTCGGTCGCCCACAGGGTGGGCTCCTACAAACGAGCGTCAATGCACCCCTGTAGGAGCCCACCCTGTGGGCGACCGAGCGAAGCGAAGGCGGGACAGGCGAAACAGGCGAAGCCTGTGTCGCGCAGCGACCGACTGGCTCAGCGCGCGCAGCGCCGAACGGCGGATTCCGTGTTCATTGTTTCATGATTCGAGAAATATGGAATAATGTCCATCGCCTGCCTTCTGTCGCTCACAGGGTGAGCTCCTACAGTAAGCACCGCGAAGCCCGTCTGTAGGAGCCCACCCTGTGGGCGACCGAGCGAAGCGAAGGCGGGACTGGCGAAGCCTGTGTCGCGAAGCGACCGACCGAGCGAAGCGAAGGCGGGACTGGCGAAGCCTGTGTCGCGCAGCGACTGACCGACAGGCTCTCAGGCGGATCGCTTCGTTGCCGAATCACTCCGCGATTTTGCAGCGCGCCCGCTCGGCATGCGACCGGGTAAGCGCCACAAACTCATGCAACTTGGCCAGCGCCGCGCCACTCGCCAGCGCTGCGCGAGCGAGTGCGATGCCTTCCGCGATCGATGCGCCATGGCCGGCCACATACAACGCGGCACCGGCGTTGAGCGCCACGATTTCGCGCGGCAAGCCGTCAACGTTGTTCAGCGCTTCCATCAACATCGCCTTGGATTGCTCGACGTCTTCCACCTTCAGGTTGCGGCTGGCGGCCATCGCGATGCCGAAATCTTCCGGGTGGATCTCGTACTCGCGCACCTGCCCGTCGCGCAGCTCACCGACCAGGGTGCCGGCGCCCAGCGTGATCTCGTCCATGCCGTCGCGGCCCCACACCACCAATGCCCGTTTCGCGCCGAGTTGCTGCAACACGCGCACCTGGATGCCGACCAGATCGGGATGGAACACGCCCATCAGGATATTCGGCGCGCCGGCCGGGTTGGTCAGCGGGCCGAGAATGTTGAACAGCGTGCGTACACCCATCTCGCGCCGCACCGGCGCCACATTCTTCATCGCCGGATGATGCATCGGCGCATACATGAAACCGATGCCGGCGTCGTCGATGCATTCGCCGACGCAGCACGGCGTCAGCTCGATCACCGCGCCCAGCGACTCCAGCACATCGGCGCTGCCGGATCGGGAACTGACGCTGCGATTGCCGTGCTTGGCCACCTTGGCACCGGCCGCCGCCACCACGAACATCGAGGCCGTGGAAATGTTGAAGGTGTTGGAGCCATCGCCGCCAGTACCGACGATATCGACCAGATCGGTGGCATCGGCGACGGTTACTTTCTCCGCCAGCTCGCGCATCACCGTCGCCGCGCCGGCGATTTCGCCCACCGTCTCCTTTTTCACGCGCAGGCCGGTGAGAATCGCCGCCGTCATCACCGGGCTGAGATCGCCGCGCATGATGCGGCGCATGAGATGCACCATTTCGTCGTGAAAGATCTCACGGTGTTCGATGGTGCGCTGCAATGCTTCCTGCGGGGTGATCGACATCAGCGTATCTCCATGAAATTCGAGTACGTTGCGAACCGGCTGGCGCCACACGCAAATCTCGCGCGGCAGCACGGTCGCCCACAGGGTGGGCTCCTACAAAAACACCGCAACGCACGCCTGTAGGAACCCACCCTGTGGGCGACCCCACCACAAAAACACCGCAACGCACGCCTGTAGGAACCCACCCTGTGGGCGCAAAAAATTGCGTAACAACGCATGCCCGTGTTGGGTGAGGATCGATTCCGGGTGGAACTGCACGCCCTCGACCGCCAGCGTACGGTGACGCAGGCCCATTATTTCATCGAATCCGCCGTCGGGCGACTGAGTCCACGCGGTGACTTCCAAACACTCGGGCAACGACGCCCGCTCGACCACCAACGAATGGTAACGCGTGGCCTCGAACGGATTGGGCAAGCCGGCGAACACACCGACACCGGTGTGATGGATCATCGAGGTCTTGCCGTGCATGATCGACTTGGCGCGCACCACCGTGCCGCCAAAGGCCTGGCCCAGCGCCTGATGACCCAGACACACGCCGAAGATCGGCACCCGCCCGGCCAGCGCGGAAATCAACTCCAGCGACACCCCGGCCTCGTTCGGTGTGCATGGCCCCGGCGAAATCACGATGCGCGACGGCGCCAGCGCCGCAATCTGCGCCACATCCAGCGCGTCGTTGCGCACCACCTGCACGTCTTCGCCCAGCTCCTGCAGGTATTGCACGAGATTCCAGGTGAACGAGTCGTAGTTGTCGATCATCAGCAGCATAAGGGGTAACCGGTAATTGCAGGACAGGTGCGCCGTTCGGGGCGGCTCGGGCTGATAGCATGCGTTTACTGAGGCGATCATTGTGCGCGAGCACGCTGTACTGCGCCAGATGAAATCTGTCTCGCCGCAACGCTCGGTCTGAACACGACCGCATCAGCTTGCCGGAAACGCCAGCCGCAGGTGATCGTGTATCTGCGCGCGCCAGCGCGCATCGACGTTCGCGGCGGCAGCGAACTCGGGCCAGCGCGCCACGGCGCTCGTCACTTCCGCCACGATCCGCTCGGCGCGGCCGCGTTTCATCACGGCGGCGTTCGCGCACTGCTTGAAATCGTCCATGGTGAAGCCGTCGCGCTTGCCGTTGAGCGTCATCTGGTGGCTCGCGGTCCACACGCCGGACGGGTTGTAGCTGTAGGTCAGGTCGAACGCTGGCGCGAGCGACCACTGCCCACGCTTGTCCATCAGGAAGGCGATGTTCTTGACGTGATCGTCCTGATTGCGGGCCACGATGTTGAACACCATGCGCCGGAATTGCTGCTCGACATCGGCCATCGGCAGTTGCAACCGGCGGATCACCAGCAACGCCTGTTCATAGGAATACGCGCCGGCCTGGTTGTAATCGAAATGCGCCAGCGCGCCGAGCGATTGCATGTGCAGCTTGCCGCCGCCGGGCAGGCGATCGAAGCGCCGCGCCATGAAATGCCGGCGGCCGTTTTCTTCCAGCAGCCGGCACTCGGCCATGTCGATGCCGGCCGCTTTTGCCATCAGGTGATACGCATATTCGATGGCGCCGTAGCCTTTGGGGTCGTCGAGTTCCTTGTCCTTGTTGCCGGCCACACCATCGAATTTCAGCAGCCAGTATTCGAAGCCCTCGCCGGCCGCCACCTGCCCCGAGCGCACTTCGCCGGTCTGCGGGTGCCACGCAATCACCGCCTTGGCGCGCGCGCCGCCGGCAGAAGTGCCGACTCGCAGAATGTCGTTCAGCGCTTTTTCCTGCTCGCCATCGGCGAGCTTGCCGTGCAGTGCGCTGCGCTGGGTCAGCACCTCCGATGCCAACCGCACCAGCGCATCGATCGCGATCGTGGTGGCGCGCTTCGGGCCCGGCCCCAGCGTCGGCACGAACTCCAGCGCACCCATGCCGCGCGCGCCGGTGTAGCACAGGCGCTCCACCGCGTTGAAACTGTCCGGGGTGCGGCCCTGGGTCGCCAGCCAGGCATCGATCAACGCATTGCCGAAGCGATCGGGCAGCGAATCGGCGAGCAGCCCGGGCAAGCCATGAAACGCCGCGCGCGGCAACTCGGGAAACTGATACACGCGATCGCTCAGCGGCAACGTCAGCGGCGCGACTTCGATGCCGCTGCGCGCGAACGCGGGATCGTACTGGAACGCCGCCACATCGCTGTCGTCGGCGATCGACACCGCGCCGATGGTTCGTCCCCACAGCACAACGCGGGCGATGGTCATGGCTCGTCCCAGGTCCACGGTTCGGCGTTATCCGACGCGGCCTTCTCGCCCGTTGCGCGCTGGCGTGGCTTGCCTTGCCGCTTGAGTTGCGCCATCGGGCTGGGCGCCGGCTCGGGGATCAGCAGCTCGAAGCGTTCCAGCAAACCCAACGCGCGGCACACGCGCACGAAACTGGACAACCCGATCGCCACCTCGCCCGATTCCAGCCGCTCGACCGTGCGCTTGGATACCCCGGCCTGCGCGGCCAGCTCACCCTGGGTGAGATTGCGCCCGAGCCGCACGCCGAGCAAGCGCTCGCCCAGCAGGTTCAGGACTTGCTCATCGGTGATGGTGGCATCAATCTTCATAACTCGCCATTAGTGCCGAGATAAACGCATGATACGCCACTATTCGCCAACAGTGGCGAATTTGTGCAATTCGTCGTTCAAGGCGAGTACAGCGCGTTCCCTCAATTAATTAGGGATGCTCTGAACAACCGCCATCTGTCGTCATTGCGAGCGTAGCGAAGCAATCCAGTTCTTTGTTTTTTCCGACATTTTTGGATTGCCGCGTCGCTTCGCTCCTGTCAACCCAAAGCAGAAATGTCCCCTTTTGAGCAATTCAGAAATGTCCCCTTGCTGAGGGCGATGGCCTATGCAGCGGCGGCGCGTTCAGCGTTGC
>PGZC01000003.1 GCA_002839995.1 Gammaproteobacteria bacterium HGW-Gammaproteobacteria-4
GGCCTCGATAAAGGCAACCGTCGAACCCTTGCCATTGGTACCCGCGACGCTCACCACCTGCCGCGCCGGGCGCGCCAACCCCATCGCATCGGCAACCGCCCGCACCCGCTCCAGGCCCATGGCAATGGCCTGCGGATGCAGTTGCTGCTGGTAGTCGAGCCATTGGGTGAGCGTGCGATTGGTCATGATGATCGGATGGTGCCGTGGGTCGTTGCGAGCAGCCAATCATCGCATCATGCCGCCGCGCTCAACATCACGACACGATTGACAGCGGGAACCCTTGCCACACCCTCGGCTGTCCACTATCGACGGATTGGAATGCCAGTCCCGCTCTGTGCTGGCACATTGGCACGCGATACCGGCCGATACAAACAGTCAGTGTGTCGGGTCGCAGGCTGCGCCAATCGATCATTCGCCAAAGTTGCCTTTCCAGCAGCGTCGCCACCATTCGGCTGGTTGCTTTCCTGGGGGAAATCATGGTGACATTGGTCACTGGCGGACAGAATGCTGAGACAATTCAACCCGCAACGTGCATGCCACATCCAGCAGTTTTTGCCGCGAGGTAACACTGGGTGTATGCCTGTCTACGACGCTACGGCAAGCCACTCCAACACCGCATGAGGTCATCAACGATGCGAATTCACCCTTTTAGTCGCGTTTCGCATCTGCCTGTAACCGTTCGCGCGCCGCGACGACGCATTTCTGCAAACTGCGCCCTGCGCACCTGCGTAGTCCTGGCCCTGTGCCCCGCCCTCGCAAGCGCCGACGATTGGATCAACCCCAGCACCGGCGACTGGTTTCTCGGCAGCAACTGGGCCGATGGCACGGTGCCAACGGCGGTGGATGACGCGAATGTCGATAACGGCGGTTTCGCCCAGCTTCAATCCCCAAACGCATTCGCAAACTTGCTAAAGGTTGGAAGTATGGGCACGGGGATGCTGACGATAACCTCAGACGGGTCGTTGAAAGATCAGCTCGGCCTTATTGGTGACAGCGCGGGAGCAAATGGTGACGTTTCGGTGGATGGACCAGGCGCGAACTGGAGCAATTTCGCAGGTGTAATCGTTGGCCGATCTGGGAATGGGATACTCAATGTTCGCAACGGTGGCACGTTGATAACTGCAGACGGTTTCGATCCGACTGTTTCGGTTTTCGCCAACGGCGATAGCATGGTCGGATATGACACCATGAGTACAGGTACAGTCGAAATTGATGGTGCTGGGTCGGCTTGGATCAACAACAAGAATTTGTATGTTGGGTGGTTGGGTTCGGGCTCACTGTCAATCTCCGACGGTGCAACGGTAAACAATCATTTAGGTGTTATCGGCAGCGCGCTAGTTGACAGTGGAAGTAGCGGAAGTGTAGTTGTTGATGGTGTTGGTTCGACATGGATCAATCGCAGCAGTCTCACGGTGGGCGACGGGGCAGGCACTTTGATCGTCAGCAACGGCGGTAGAGTTAGCGCAAAATCTGGATTTCTTGGCTCGAACGGAAATAGCAGTGGCGTAGTCACCGTGGATGGCGTTGGCTCACGGTTTTCAACAACGATTGTTCTCGACGTCGGCAGTGTAGGTAACGGTACGCTTGCCGTAAATAACGGGGGTAAAATAGACACCGAAGTGGCTTTCATCGGCGATCACCCGCTCGGTTCTGGTAGCGCTGTGGTGGATGGAGAAGGTTCGATTTGGGTGAGTGTTCGTGAAATCATAGTCGGGAACAACGGTACCGGGGCTCTAAGCGTACAAAACCTCGGCACTGTGGATGCCGATGGAATTGGTGTCGCTACGGGCGCCAATAGCAATGGAGCACTCATTGTTCAAAGTGGCGGAATGATGAATGGCAACGTTGGCGATATCGGTGGCAATAACGGAAGTGCCGGCACTGCCATTGTCGATGGCTTGGCATCCCACTGGTCACAAGGTACGTTGACAGTTGGCTCTTTCGGCACGGGTTCGCTAGGTATTCGAAACGGTGGTACCGTCACGCTCGGAGGTGGATCGGGCACCCTGACGCTCGGGCAATGGGGTGGCAACGGCACGGTCAATATTGGCACTGGACGGGGTACCGAAGCCGGCATACTGCAGGCCGCGTCAGTCGCTGGTGGCCCGGGCGTCACGACATTGAACTTCAATCATGACAGTACTATCTACTCGTTCACCAGCAACGGAACGGCCGATGGTAATCCTGTACTCATCACAGGTAACACCAATGTAAATCATCTGGGTTTTGGGACCACCTATCTTTTCGGTGATAATACCTATTCAGGCTCAACCGTAGTAGCGGGCGGTGTATTGCGACTCAATGGATCGATTACATCAACGTCTGCTGCGAATGTCCGTCGTGGCGTACTGACGCTGGAGAATGGCGGCGTGCTCACCATTGGCAATGGCGCGGGAACGTTGTTCCTCGGCACTGCTGGTGACGGTGGCACACTCAACATCGGTAGCGGTGGTGCGATTGGCCTGCTGAACGCAGCGTCTGTCGAGAGCCTTTCTGGAGTCTTTCCGCCAGGGACCGTGAATTTCAACCACGACAATCCCAACTACGTGTTTAGCACGGATGGCACCGCAAATGGTGTTCTTGTTGGGATTTCCGGAACCTCGGATGTGAATCAAATCGGATCGGGAACCACTACACTTCCCGGAAATTATACGTATACCGGTGCGACTACCGTAGACAATGGTTCATTAAGGGTCCTGGGGGCGCTTGCTAATACATCAAGGCTCGACGTCGGCGTGTCGGGATCCGGTCAACTGCGACTAGAAGGTGGGGGCACGATCAATGCCTCGTTTGGTTCTATTGGAACCAATACAGGCAGCTTTGGCGCGGTGCTCATCGACGGTGCGGGCTCGACGTGGACGAACCAAGATCTTTTGGATGTCGGCAGCTCCGGAAGTGGCACGCTAACCATCCTGCACGGCGGACGTGTCATTGGCGGGTTGGCGTCCATTGGATTGTTTAGCGGGGAGGGGTCCGTACTAGTGGATGGTGCCGGCTCATCGTGGAGCAACACGACGCTCCATGTCGGCAATCTGGGCAGAGGCACACTACTCATCAGTGGTGGCGGTCAAGTAAACACCGACTTTGGCTGGGTTGGTTCAGGTGGCAATGGAGTGGTGACCGTGGATGGGGCCGGTTCTGCCTGGACTGGCATGCGAGCTCTCAATATTGGTGCGGTCGGAGTCGGTACCCTGTCGATCCACAACGGTGGAGTGGTGAGAAACCTCAGCGGCATGATTGGGCAGTCCACTGGAAGCGCGGGCTCGGTGACCGTCAGTGGAGCGGGCTCAACTTGGACCAACGATGTGTCAATGGATATTGGCTTCTCTGGTAACGGCAACTTGCTCGTCAACAACGCTGCAACGGTTAATGCATCGAATATCACTATCGGACTGTTTGGTTTCGGGGCGGCCACAATCGATGGGGTAGACGCGATGTTGTCAGCTCGAAACATTCTCGATATTGGCAGTAACGGTAGCGGCGTTCTCAATATCAATAACGGGGCCTCGGTGCGCAGCGTCGAGGGTCGTGTGGGATTTTTTCCTGATGGTTCTGGCGTTATAACAGTCGACGGGTCTGGATCGAGATGGACTAACAGCGGCAACATTTTTCGCTTGGGCAACGGTGCCCTGACGCTACGTAATGGAGGACAGCTCGCCATCGCGGATGGTGCTGGGCCACTACAATTGAGCGCGGGAGGAGCACTCGTGATAGATGGCGCAGACGCGGGCATTGTGAATGCAAGCTCCATCTTCGGGACCGGTGCTGGGACTTTGAATTTCACACATGGCGATCCAAACTACGCCTTCACCCAAGACGCAGCACCCAACGGCGCACCCGTACTCATCAGGGGTGGTACGAAGGTGAATCAACTGGGGTCCGGGACCACGATACTGACCGGCACGAACACTTACACGGGCGCCACGACAATCAGTGCAGGCACCCTGCGCGTCAATGGCTCCATCACTTCCAACACCAGCGTCAACAGCGGCGGCACGCTGGGCGGCAGCGGTACCATCGCGGCGGTCAATGTTGCCAATGGCGGTGCGCTCGCACCCGGAAGTGTAGTTGGCACCCTGACCACTGGTGCGCTGTCGCTTGCCAATGGCTCGCGGCTGAACTTTGAACTCGGCGCGCCGGGTGCAGCGAGCGACCTGCTGGTGGTGAATGGCGGGCTTGTGCTCGATGGTGTGCTCAATGTTCAGGCAATGGCCGGTTTCGCGCCGGGAACGTATCGGCTGATCAACTACAGCGGTAGTCTGACCGACAACCAACTGAGCGTTGGCAGTTTGCCAGCCGGCTTTGTGGCGGCCATCGATACCACGACACCCGGCCAAGTGAATCTTGCAGTGACCAGCGGACGACCCGCAGGGAATCAAGCGCCCTCGGGCGAGGTGACCATCACCGGCACCCCGCGCGAAGGTTTAACGGTACATGCCGTTGACACGCTGGCCGATGCCGATGGTCTCGGCGCCTTCAGTTACCAGTGGTTCGTCGGCGATGCCATGGCTTCGGGCGCAAACTCGGCGACCTTGACGCTGGATGATCTGAAGGTGGGAAAAATGCTGCGCGTGGTGGTGTCCTACACCGACGGTCAGGGCTTTTCCGAGCAGATCAGCAGCGCGGCGGTGGGGCCGGTGGCTCCGGCTGGCACCGACCTGCCGTTCCAGAAGCGGCTGTTTTTCGTCAATCCGGCCGACAACCCCAACCAGCAAACCTTCATTCGTCTGGTCAATCCGAACGATGCCGACGTGGCGGTGCAGA
Organism: Gammaproteobacteria bacterium HGW-Gammaproteobacteria-4; assembly: GCA_002839995.1. Taxonomy (GTDB): domain Bacteria; phylum Pseudomonadota; class Gammaproteobacteria; order Xanthomonadales; family Xanthomonadaceae. The sequence goes on from PGZC01000003.1 coordinate 4,765, forward strand.
TTCAAGGCTACGACGACAATGGCACGCCGGCACCGGGTGGCGAGGTGGTACTGATGTTGTCGGCGCAGCAGTCGTTGCAGCTCAACGCCGCCGATCTGGAACTGGGCAATGCCGGCAAGGGCCTGGATGGTGCGCTCGGCAATGGCGTCGGCAAGTGGCAACTCAAGGTCAACAGTTCGGCGCCGATCGAGGCAATGAGCCTGATCCGAACGCCCGATGGCTTCCTGACCAGCGTCACCGAAACGGTACCCACCGAAGCCGCAGGCGTTCATGTGCTGTATTTCGCCAATCCGGGCAGCAACCCGAACCAGCAGAGCTTCATCCGTGTGGTGAACCGCAGCGGTGCGAGCGGTGAAGTCAATGTCAGCGCCGTGGATGATGCGGGCATACCGGCGCCGGGTGGCGACATCCGCTTCACGCTGGCTGCGAATGCGGCACTCAATTTCAATGCCGAAGATTACACCAACGGCAACCCGGCCAAGAGCCTGCAGGGTGCGTTCGGGACCGGTACTGGCAAGTGGCAGTTGACAGTGAGCTCGGCACTGAATCTGGAAGTGATGAGCCTGATCCGTACACCGGACGGATTTCTCACCGACCTGAGCAACATCGCACCGCGCGCCGCGTCGGGCGACGACAGCGATCGGCTGCTGCTCAGCGTCGTTTCGGGAAACAACGCCGACCAGCAGGGATTGATTCGCCTGGTCAACCGTGGTGGCTTGGCCGAGAACGTGACCCTGAGTGCGATCGATGATACCGGGATACGCGCGCCTACCAGCGCAGTTGTCGAGGTGGCACCCTTCGCTGCCGTGCAGTTGCTCGCCAGCGATCTGGAGCAAGGCAACCCAGCCAAGGGACTGACCGGCGCATTCGGCAGCGGCGAGGGCCGTTGGCAGATCAATGCGACGCCGCAGGCGCGAGTGGAAGCGCAAAGCCTGCTGCGCGTACCCGGCGGCTTCCTGACCAATCTCAGCGCCAGCGCTCCACGCGAATCACAATTTGAAGCACGGCTGTGGATTTTCAATCCGGGAAGCAACGATCAGCAGCGCAGCATCCTGCGCCTGATCAACCGCAGCGATACCTCGGGCGTCGCGCTGATTGAGGCGGTTGATGATCTGGGGCAGCCGGCGCCAGGTGGCAGCATCAGCGTTGACCTCGCGCCGCGTACGGCGGTTGAACTCGATGCGCTGGAGCTGGAAGTGGGTAACCCGGCTAAAGGCTTGATCGGTGCTTTGGGCGACGGAAACGGCAAATGGCGCTTGCGCATCAGCGCTGATGTAACCATCGAGGTGCAAGGCCTGCTGGAAACACCGACCGGATTCCTCACCAACTTGAGCAGCACCGTTCATTAAACCGAATCGCGTATCGAAAATGACGTGATTCGACCACGGCCCCGGTGTATGCCGGGGCCGTCAGCCTGTCAACCGCAGTCAATGTCTACGCTACGACTACCTTTCGGCCGACGACGCAGCAGAACCTCGGAACGGCCGCTCACTCAGGCGCGGAAACCCGCCGCCGCCCACTGATGCGCAGCCAGTCGTCCTGCCGCGCGATCTGAAGATCATCGAACCATTGCGCATAGATCTGCAACAGCTCCGGCTGCTGGCCGTGCAGGATGCCCGATAGCGCAATCACGCCGCCGGGTGCCGTGCGTGCGGCGAGGTGTTCGGCCAGTGCCGCCAGCGCCGAGGCCAGAATATTCGCCACCACCACCGGGTATTGCCGCACCGGTTCGTCAGCTGGCAGATATACCTGAAGGCGGTCGGCCACCGCGTTGCGTTCGGCATTGTCGGCGGTGGCCAACAGCGCCTGCGGGTCGTTGTCCACCGCCACCGCTTCGGCCGCGCCGAGCTTCAGCGCAGCGAGGGCGAGTATGCCCGAGCCGCTGCCAAAATCGAGCACCGCCTTGCCGGCCAGATCGAGGCCATCGAGCCACTCAAGGCACAACGCAGTGGTTGGATGGGTGCCGGAGCCGAACGCCATGCCTGGATCGAGCCGCACCACGGCCGCACCCTCGCCGCTTGCCGCATCCGGCAATTCGCGGTTCCACGGCACGATGAAGGTGCGCTTGCCGAATGCCAGCGGATGGTAGTCGGCCATCCACACCCGTTCCCAATCCTGATCGGGCACCTCGCGCATGCGTACCGAGCTCAAATCCAGCCCCGCATCGAATGCCTCCAGCGCGGCCAGGATCAGATCCGGATCATGCCCATCCGGAAACAGTGCGGTCACCAGCAGGTCGGCCCACAGCGGCGTTTCGCCGACGCCCGGCTCCAGGATCGCCTGCTCATCCGGCGCATCGGCGTTGGCATCCATCAAGGTCACCGACAATGCGCCGACGTCGTCCAGCGCGGTTTCGTAGCGGGCGTGATCGGCCTGCCGTGCATGCAGCGAGAGTTCGAGGAACGGCATCGCGCTCAGCCTTTGTCGCCGGGGCTGCGAAACAGCAGCGCACGTAACCCGGCGCCCAATGCCAGCACCAGCAGGAAAGCGCCACCGGCGATCACGGCAGCCAGCATCGGCTTCGAGATTGCGGCGGCATCGAGGCTGGCGCGCAACAGGCCCCAACGCATCCCGAGAAAGCTGGCGCTGATCGCCAGCAACAGCACCGCCGCATCGAACCGGCGGCGCGTACCGCGACGGGTGAGCGAGCGCGGTAACGTCCAGTACACCCATGTCAGTATGACGAACCAGGGCAAGAACAGAATCAAGGCGAGGTTGTTGGACGCGACTTCAGCCATGTCGAATTACTCGGCCAGTACCGTCAATGCGGCGATGACCTCATCCAGCGTCGCCGCTTCAGCCAGCGCGCCGATCACGGCGTCACCGCGCATCACGCCGGTTGCCTCGACGTGACGCAGTCCCTTGCCTCCTTCACCACGCAACTGTGCGATGCATTGCCCGGCACTGCGTGGGCTGTCGTGTGCCGCGCTTTGCAGCAAGGTGCGGCCATCGGCCGCGACCAGCTTGAAGTAGAACTGGCCGTCGTCGCGGTATTGCTTGAAGCTGGGCATGGCGGCTTTGCGCTTGCCGTCGCCTGAACCGGTGTCCGCCACCGCCAGCAGCGAACGCAAGCCCACCGCTGCCCGCAGTTCGCGAATGAACGGCGTCGCCAGAGCACGTGCTTTTGCTGCACCCGCCTGCAAGATCGCCTCGATCTGTGCCGGCTGGCCGATCAACTGACGATAACGCTCGCGCGCCGGCGCCAGTTCGGCGTCGATGCGTTCGAACAGCTTGCGCTTGGCGTCGCCCCAGCCGATGCCATCGGCGAACGCCGCGCGCATGGCGGCGGTTTCCTCGCTGCCGGCGAACGCCTGATACAGGGTGAACACGGTGGAATCGTCGGTGTCCTTGGCCTCGCCCGGCAAGCGCGAATCGGTGACGATTGCGGCGATCTGCTTTTTCAGTTCCGCTGCCGGCGCAAACAGGGCGATGGTGTTGTCGTAGCTCTTGCTCATCTTGCGGCCATCGAGCCCCGGCAGCGTCGCCACATGGTCCTCGATCGCCGCCTCGGGCAGCACGAAATACTCGCCGCGGTACAGGTGATTGAAACGCGCCGCGATATCGCGCGCCATTTCGATGTGCTGCACCTGATCGCGCCCCACCGGCACGCTGTGTGCCTTGAACATCAGGATATCGGCCGCCATCAGCACCGGGTACATGTACAGGCCGGCATTGATGCCGGCGTCGGGGTCCTGCCCGTCCTGGGTGTTGCGATCCACCGCCGCCTTGTAGGCATGGGCGCGATTGAGCAAGCCCTTGGCGGCAACGCAGGTCAACAGCCAGGTCAGTTCGGGAATCTCCGGGACATCGCTCTGCCGGTAGAACCAGACCTGATCCGGATCGAGGCCGCAAGCAAGCCAGGTGGCCGCGATTTCCAGGGTCGAGCGCTGTACCCGCAGCGGGTCGGTAGTCTTGATCAGGGCGTGGTAGTCGGCGAGAAAGTAGAAGCTCTCCACACCCGCGCGCCGGCTGGCCGCAATCGCAGGCCGCACCGCGCCCACGTAGTTGCCCAGGTGCGGGGTGCCCGAGGTGGTGATGCCGGTGAGAATGCGGGTAATGGCAGACATGGCAGATCGAAAAGCGGCTGGCCGCACAGTTTACGCGAAGCCGTGCGCTGCCGGCCTGATCGCTTCGTTGGCTCGCTCGATGCAGGCGGTAGCGCATCTCTCGAACCGGATCGCAGCGTGCGTGTGCCTCTTGCTGCGGCAACGTGCCACATTCCCGCTCACACTGCGAGCCATTAATCTTTGGGCGAGCGCTGAACATCATTCAGGGATCGGAGCGGGGGCTCGTTTCAGCGCGCACTACCAACGTTATCAGGGGACATATCGATGCGACTTGAAGCAACGCAGCCGTCCACGTCGGCTGCGCATAACCGGTGGCGCACAGCGCTGCACACAGCCTGCCGTACAGCGCTCGCAAGCGCCCTGTTCGCGACTGCAACGGTGTCGGCGCAGCCGAACGGCCCGACAGTGCCCGGCCCTGACCCACGCGATGCGCGACGACTCGCCGCGGTAACGGTAACAGCAACACGCGAAGCCAAGCCGTTGAGCGAAACGCCGGTGTCGGTCGGCATGATCGACGCGATGACGATCGGTCAGGACAAGCCCAGCCATCCGGCGCAGATTGTCAGCCAGGTGCCCGGCGTCGCCGTGGCGGTGACCAATGGCGAAGGCCACACCACCGCGATCCGGCAGCCGTTCACAACCAGTCCGGTGTACCTGTTCCTGGAAGACGGGATTCCCACGCGCGCAACGGGATTCTTCAATCACAACGGCCTGTACGAAATCGACATTCCGCAATCGGGCGGCATCGAGATCACCCGCGGACCGGGCACCGCGCTGTACGGCTCGGATGCGATCGGCGGCATCATCAACGTGCTTACCCGGCCGGCAGGCGATGAACTTGCCTTCGATACCTCGCTGGAAGTAGGCGATCACGGCTGGATCCGCGGGCTGGGCGGCGCCAGCTTGCCGTACGCCAATGGCGGCGTGCGTGCCGACGTGAACATCACGCATACCGACGGCTGGCGCGACGAGACCGCCTATGACCGGCAAAGCGGCATCGTGCGCTGGGATCACCGGATCGATGCCGATACCCGGGTGCAGACGAACTTCGGCTTTTCGATCATCGAACAGGAAACCGGCGCCAACTCGCCGCTGACCCGCGATGACTTCGAGAACAACCCGCGCGACAACTACCTGCCGATCGCGTTTCGCGAGGTGGACGCGTATCGCCTAAACAGCACATTCGAAAAAACGGTCGGCGACAATCTTTTCAGTTTTACAGGCTTGTACCGCGACAACAGCATGGATCTGCTGGCCTCGTTTGCGCTCAACTTCGACCCGACCTTGTCGCATACACATAACAAATCCTACGGATTCCTCGCCAAATGGCGGCGCGACTTCCCGGCGCTGATGCGTGCCAGCGTGATTGTCGGCCTCGATTACGACCGCAGCCCAGGCGGGCGCGAGGAGGATCGCGTCAATGTATCGCCTACCGGCAGCGGTGCTTCCAGGCGTTTTGAAACCTTCACGCTTGGCCATGCGTTACACGTTCGACAACACATTCGATCCGACCCCGCTGCGTGTAGTGTCGCCGTTTCCCGGCACCCGCTTCTTCGGCCAGACTGCCGACACCCGGGTCAGCTTCGACCGCTTCAGTCCGAAGTTTGGCGCGACCTTTCAACTCGGCGAGCATGCGCATCTGTACAGCTCGTACAACCACAGTTTCCGGGCGCCATCCGAAGGCCAGTTGTTCCGCCCATCAGCTGGTTTTTCGGCCGCTGCGGCGCAGGCGCTTGCCGATTCCTCGATATCGCTCAAACCGATCAAGGCCGAGCAGGTGGAGTTCGGCGTGCGCGGCGCGTGGGGCGATTTCAACTACGACGCGGTGGCCTACGATCTGCGCAAGAAAGACGATATCGTCTCCCTGCGCGACACCTTCACCAACTTCGTGCAATCGGTCAACGCCGGCGAGACCAAACATCGCGGTATCGAGATCGGCGCCGGATTCGCGCTCTCGAACGTGCTGCGCGTCGACTCGGCCTATTCGTACGCCAAGCACACGTATCAGGAATGGAATACCAGCGCTGGCGATTTCACCGGCAACGAGATCGAGTCCGCGCCGCGCACCCTGATCAACTCGCGCCTGACCTGGAATCCGGTCGAAGCGGCGCGGGTGCAGTTCGAGTGGGTACGGATCGGCGCGTACTGGCTCGACGCCGCAAATACCGCCAAATACGAGGGCCACAGCATCTACAATCTGCGCATGAACTGGAAGCTTACCGATGTCGTGGCGCTGTTCGGCTCGATCGCCAATCTGACCAACAAGCGCTATGCCGACAGCGCGCAGATCCGTTCCGGCGAACCGGTATTCTCGCCTGCCCTGCCGCGCACCTATGTCGGCGGCATCGAGGTCAACTGGTGATGGCGCTGCGCGCACTCGCAGTGGCGTGGCTGCTGGCCCTGGCGTGGCCGGCCTCGGCGCAACATGCCGGCCACGGCAAGGCCGCAGTGCCGCGCGCCGACCTTGGCGCCTCCGCCGCGTTCGCCAATGACGGCGCGCTGTGGGCGGTCGGCGCACTGGGCGAACATGTGGTCTGGCGGGTATCGCCCGATTCTGGCGCGTCGTGGTCGGCGCCGGCGGTGGTCAACGGCGAGCCGGAGCCGGTCGCCGCGGATGGCGATTCGCGCCCGAAGATCGTGGTCGGCAAGAGCGGCCAGCTGTTCGTCACCTGGACTCGGCCACTGGCCCTGCCCTATACCGGCGAGGTGCGCTGGCAGTGGATCGCCAGGGCAAATTGTTCATCGCCTGGATCGACAAACGCGATCAGGTACAGGCCAAGGCAGCCGGCGAGCCCTACCGCGGCGCAGCGATTTACTTCGCCGTTTCCGACGATGACGGTGCGAGTTTTCGCGGTGATTTCAAACTGGCCGAACACAGTTGTGAATGTTGTCGCATCGCATTGCTGGCCCGGTCCGACACCGGTGTCACCGCACTGTGGCGACACGTTTTCGCGCCAAATATCCGCGACCACGCCATCGCCGATCTGTACGCCGATGGAAGCGCCAGCGAAATTCGGCGGGCAAGCTTCGACGATTGGGCGATCGACGCATGCCCGCACCATGGGCCCTCGTTGGCGCGGGACTCCGACGGCACCCTGCACGCGGTCTGGTTCCATCTTGGCAAGCACGAGCCCGGCGTGACCTACGGCCGACTGCTGGACGGCAAAGTCGAGGCTCAGCGCCGGCTCGGCGGAGACGGTGCGGCGCATGCCGACATCGCCGTCGATGGCCAGCGCCTGCTGCTGGTCTGGAAGGAATTCGACGGGCAACGCACCTGGCTGCGCGCGCAACGTTCCGACGATGCGGGCGCGCACTGGCGCGATCTGACACTGGCCGATACCGGCGACATGTCGGACCAGCCGCGTGCGCTGGTACACGACGGCCGCTTCCACGTTTTCTGGAACACGCGCGAGCGCCCATGGCAGGTGGTGGCGGTGCCATGATCCGTTCGCTCGCCATCGCGCTGCTGTGCACGGTTTGCCTGGCGACATCCGGCGCGCTGGCGGCTGATGTCGAGCCGCGCGCGTTTCGCGTGGACAGCATGCCGGCGATACGCGCCGAGCAGGCCGGCAAGCCGTTTGTGCTTGCCTTGTGGTCGGTCTATTGCGAACCATGCCGCGATGAACTCGCGCTGCTGGGGCAGTTCAAGGCGGCCAACCCATCGCTGCCGGTGATCCTGGTCGCTGCCGATCCGCCCGAGGATGCGCCGTCCATCGCCAGCGTCCTGGCGCAGTACGATCTCGACGGTATCGAGCATTGGGCCTACGCCGACGCATTCGAAGAGCCGCTGCGTTATGCCATCGATCCGCGTTGGCGTGGTGAGCTGCCGCGCGCCTACCTGTTCGACGCCGATCACCAGAAGACAGTCGTGGTCGGTCGGCTCGATCGCGAGGCACTGAACAACTGGCTGGCGACGACGCAACGGCGATGAGCGACACTTGGCTCCACGCAACAGCCCGCACTGTCGGGTCATAATCGCGATTCCTGCAGCCGGACGAAAGCCCGATGGGCGAACAGCGCGACGCAATTGACGACGATTTGGCGGCCTGGTTGCTTGCGCAGCCGGTGTTTTTCGTCGCCAGCGCACCGTTGTCGGCAACAGGGCACGTGAACTGTTCGCCGAAAGGGCTGGACGCGTTCCGGGTGCTCGGCCCGCGCCGGGTCGCGTATGTCGATATCGCCGGCAGTGGCGCCGAGACGGTTGCCCATTTGCGCGAAAACGGGCGCATCGTGTTCATGTTCTGTGCGTTTTCCGGGCCACCGCGGATCGTGCGACTGCACGGCGTCGGCAAGGCCGTGTTGCCGAGCGACAAGGATTGGGCCGCATTGCACGCGCAGCTGCCGGCCCACGACGGCACCCGCTCGATCATCGTTGCCGACATCACCCGCGTCAGTTCGTCGTGCGGTTTCGGCGTGCCAACGTTCGAGCAATTCAGCCCACGCAGCGCCCTGCCCGCCTGGGTAAAGCGCAAGGGCGAAGATGGGGTGCGCGAATATCAGCGCCGCAACAATCGCCAGAGCATCGATGGTTTGCCCGCCATCGAAATCGATTGACGCGGCGAGACCGCTCCAGCCACACCGATCCGCGGCGCATCTGGGCAACCGCAGGCCGGCGCCGAACTCGCACATCCATGTGCTTTAAACACCGGCGCCTCGCCCTGCGCTTGCCTGCGATGCTCGCCGTGCTTTATGGTGCGTTGTCGCACTTGGGCCGCGCATTCGGCAACTGCTCCCGCGTTGCTCGACCTCCGGCATTCATGCCGTCGCCATGCGCGACAGTGCCGCTTTTTCGTTTCATCCCACTGCACCATTGCGATAACGGTCGCCCACAGGGTGGGCTCCTACAGGGGCAACACACCGTCTTATTGTAGGAGCTCACCCTGTGAGCGACCGAGTCCCGCGTCCCGAGGCCACAGGGCTGGTCGCCAGCGCAATCCAGAAAGGTCTGGCCGACGGGCCGGCGCGACGTGCCCGCCCAACGCGACGCGCGCTCAGAACAACTCGATCGTGCCCTGCTGCGGCGACGCAAGCACTTCGCCGGACGCCGCCAGTTGCTCGAAAAAGTGCAGGACATTGCGGCCGCTGCGCTTGGCGTGATAAAGCGCCTGATCGGCACGGCCCACCAACGCCGAAGGGATGAACCGCTGCTCGATCTGGGTGGCGCCGAGGCTGACGGTCACCTCCCCCACTTGCGGGAAGTCGAACGCCTCGACATTGCGACGAAACTTCTCGAAGGCGATCCGGGCACTGCCCATGTCCGGAGCGCGGATAACGATCACGAATTCCTCGCCGCCGAAACGAAACAGCAGATCGTCGTGGCGAAAACTGCGTTTCATCACCTGCGCCAGCAGCAACAGCACCTCGTCGCCATACAAATGGCCCAGGGTATCGTTGATCCGCTTGAAGTGATCGATGTCCGCCACCGCCAGCCAGTAACGCTCGCCCCCGCGGCGCATCAGCCGGCGGCGCTCATCGCCGGAGCGATGCTCGGCAGTCGCGGCGATCAGACGCAACAACCGGGAAATGCTGTCGTCGAAGGTCTTGCGGTTGAGCAGCCCAGTGAGCTTGTCGCGTTGATTTTCCTCGAGCAACGCGTAGTGATTGCGCAGCACTTCCAGCACGCTGGAAAACAGGTTGATATCGAGCACCGCGTGCGCGCCACTCGCCAGCACGTAACCCAGCGTGGCCTCGCGGGTACGCAGCGGAAACACTCGCATCCCTGCCACCGACCACTCGGCGCTGGCGGCCGGGTCGGGCAGCAACGCGGCGATCAGCGTCGTCCATACATCCGCCGCCCAGCCTTCGGGCGGATCCTGGCTGATGCGCCCGTCTTCGCGCGGCATGACATGGATGTCGTCGCCATCCACGCGCAGTTGCGTCAACGCAAAGCGGCCGGTGTCGCGATCGATCCGCAACCAGAACACCGCGCGCGCGCACAACAGCATCTGCACGGTGCGCAGCAACTGCACCTCCAGCAACTCGAGATCGCGCTCAGCGGTCAACTGCGCCAGATGTCGCAGCACCGGAGCAGCAGCGGTCGGCTCGCCGGCAAAAGTCATCGGTATTCCGGTCTGGTTTTGACGTACACCGCGACACCCCCAACTACGCAGAAACCTACACCGAACCTATCGGCAGGATAGTGCAGGACTTGAAGAATCCCCCGCAACGCATTGTGCTATCCAAACATTCACGTGCCAGCACGGCAGTAACATCGATCACGCCACGCCGGGGCTCTCCAGCACTTCCCAGCGCTGATACAGGACATCCAGCTCAGCCTGAACGCCCGCCATTTTTGCGTTATGTTCCGCGATAAATGCGCCATCGCGCTGATAAAACGCAGGATCTGCCAGCTTTGCGCTCAACTGCGTCAACTCGGATTCGAGCGCTTCGATCCGTAGCGGCAATTGCTCCAGCTCACGAGCGTCCTTGTAACTGAGCTTGCGTTTGGCCGGCGGCGGGACTGCGGCCACCGGCGCCGGGGCCTTTGCCGGCATCACTGCACCGGCCGCTGAGGCACCGCGACGCTGGCGCAGCCAGTCGCTGTAGCCGCCGACAAACTCGCCGATGCGGCCATCGCCTTCCATGACGATGGTCGAAGTCACCACCGCATCGAGAAAATCGCGATCATGGCTGACCAGCAGCAGCGTGCCCGGATAATCCGCGAGCAGGTCTTCGAGCAGTTCCAGCGTTTCCACGTCGAGGTCGTTGGTGGGCTCATCCATCACCAGCAGGTTCGAGGGCTGCGCAAACAGCTTGGCCAGCAGCAGGCGATTGCGCTCGCCGCCGGACAGGCGGGTAATCGGCGCGCGCGCGCGTTCCGGGGTGAACAGAAAGTCCTGCAGGTAGCCGATCACGTGCTTGCGGCCACCGTTGATCTCGATGAACTCGCGCCCTTCGGAGACGTTGTCGAGCGCGTTCCAGTCCTCGCGCAGGGCGCCGCGATGTTGGTCGAAGTAGGCAATTTGCAGATTGCTGCCACGCTGCACCTCGCCGCATTGCGGTTGCAGATCGCCCAGCAACAGACGCAGCAACGTCGTCTTGCCGCTGCCGTTCGCGCCGACCAGACCGATGCGGTCGCCGCGCAGGATGGTGGTGGAGAAATCGCGCACCAGCTCGCGCTCCGGATAACCGAAGCGGATGCCCTTGGCCTCGATTACCTTGCGTCCGGAGGCGCCGGCGTCGGCGACCGCCATTTTCACTGCGCCTTGCTGCTCGCGTCGTTGCTCGCGATCGCGACGCATCTGCTCCAGCCGGCGAACGCGGCCTTCATCGCGGGTGCGCCGCGCCTTGATACCCTGGCGAATCCAGACCTCTTCCTGCGCCAGCATCTTGTCGAAACGCGCGTTTCCCTGCGCCTCGGCGTTCAGGCGTTCCTCGCGGCGACGCAGGTAGTTGTCCCAGTTCCCCGGCCACGAAGTCACCTGCCCTCGATCGATTTCAACGATCCGGGTAGCCAGTGCGCGCAGGAAGCGGCGATCATGGGTAACGAAGATCAGCGCGCCCTTGCGCGCCGCCAGAAAGCCCTCCAGCCAGTCGATCGAGGCGATGTCGAGATGGTTGGTGGGCTCATCGAGCAGCAATAGATCGGGCTCGGTGACCAGCGCCTGGCCGAGCAGCACGCGCCGCTTCATGCCGCCGGACAACGCGGAAAAATCGGCGTCTTCGGGCAGATCGAGGCGCTGGATGACTTGCTCCACCCGGCTATCCACCGACCAGCCATCGTGCGCCTCGATCAGCGTTTGCACGCGCGCCATGGCATCGACGTCCACCTGCCCTTCCGGCGCATGACTGAGCCGGTGAAAGGTCGCCAGCCAGTCGCCAAGATCTCCCAGCCCCTGCGCCACCACGTCGTAGACACTGCCGGCCAACGCCGGCGGCACTTCCTGGGTGAGGCGGGCGATGCGCACGCCATCGCTGAGCCGCAGTTGCCCGTCGTCAGCGCGAATTTCGCCGGCCAACAACCGCAGCAGGGTGGATTTACCGGCGCCATTGCGGCCGATCAGCGCAATGCGCTCGCCGGGTTCCACGCTGAAATCCACTTTTTCGAGCAGCAGCGGGCCACCGACGCCGTAGTCGATGTGGTTGAGGGTAATCAAGGGCATCCGCGCATTGTACTGGAGCCAACGGCAATTCCCTCATCCCTTGAGGGTTGCTGCTGTCGTATCAGTCGCCGTCATCGAGCAGGCGATAGGTCTGCGCAAAGATGTCCTGCTCCACCACCCACTGCCCGCCGTCGGGCGCGGTGACCACCCAATCGCCGGGACGGGCCTGCAACACGCCTTCGCCGCGACGCAGGTGCACCCGTTCTTCCACGATCGCCTGACGCGCATCCACTACCAACGGCCGCTTGCAGTACCAGTTCGGACCCACTGCCGAGTCGGCGGGCTCGTACGTGGCATCGAAGCGGGCGCGGCTGACCGGCCAGCGCTCGCCCGATGGCCCGGTCAGAATCGCGTCGCCGGCACGATACGTCACCAGACCTTCACGCGTCTGCAACGCGCCGTCGCGACCGGCGAAATCGACCTGCACACAAACCGCATGCTTGAGTGCCCTGGTCACGGCACTAGCCCGCCTTCAACGCATGTCTGGCCACTTCTTCCTCCCAATGCGCATCATGGTCCTGCAGCGCCTGCAACACCTGCCTTGCCAGCACCACCAGCCGCGCATCGTCCACCGCCTCGGGCGCAGCCAACTCGGCAGCGACGGCGATCAGTCGCTCGGCCATCTTGCCGTGATGCTCGGCCAACTCACGAATGCGCAGGAACTGGTTTATGCCGTGAATGCCGCCGACCAGCGTCGGCACGAATGCGGTAAAGAAAATCAGGATCGGCCGATGCCAGAACAGATGCAACACCGCCGCCGCCAACGCCATGGTGAAGCCGATCCAACCCAAGGTGTCGGCGAACTCCTCGATGTGCAGGTACTGACGCGCCTTGTGCGCGTTGTAGGCGATCTGGCTGGAGTCGCCGAGCAACACCTGCTCAAGCTCAGCCTGCAATGCCAATCGCATCGCGAGCCGATGCGCCTCCGCCGACTCAAGCCCCTGCGCCGACCCCTCCAGGGATTCCAGCGCTTCGATATTTCGGCGCAACCCACGGTAGCGCAAACGCTCGGCTTGCCGCCGCAACGCGATCCAGCGCGAGCGCAACTGCGAATGGATGCCGTACAGGAGCAACGCCAACAGCGCGAGCATCAGCACCACCTTGGCCACACCAATGCGTTCAGCAGCACCATCCGACAGCATGAACATCAGCGGCGCCAGCGCGCTGAACAGGATCGCGACACCGAGGACACCGATCGCCACGCCGACGCCGCGGTACACCTCACCGGCACGCGTCGCCTGGCGATCGACTTGCAAAAACGTGGCGTCCGCTATCGCGTCGACCGTCGCTGTGCCGATCAGGTTCCGCAACACGCCCAACAACTCGCAGACACCGTGATACGGCCCGCTGCACAACCGACCAAACGTGGAAAAACAGCGCAGGTAGCCGCGATACGCTGCTGCGATCGGATTGGTCATGCAGGCACTCTCCGTTATCCCGTGACTTGCCGGCGGCGCTGCCACGGCACCGTGCCCGGCTCACCCACCGAATCGCGTTGCCATTCAGTGCCAACGCGGATACGAACGCTAATCGGACAGCGAATGATGTGCCCAATCCGGGCGTGGCCGGATCGCCGGAGTTCTAGCGTTGCTCGTTTTGGGGATTGCTCGGCATTCTGGAGTCAACGGCTTTGGCAGGACGCTATCACGCCTTCATCAGCTACAGCCACGCCGATGAAAACTGGTCGCGCTGGCTGCAACGCGCGCTTGAGCGTTACCGGGTACCGCGGCGACTGCGCCAACGCGAAGACGCCGACCCGCTGCCCGCGCGGCTGTACCCGGTATTTCGCGACCGCGATGAGCTGGCCTCCGCCAACGACCTGTCCGACTCGATCCTGCGTGCCATGGCCGAGTCGGAGGCTCTGATCGTGGTTTGTTCGCCGGCCGCCGCCGCTTCGCGCTGGGTCAACGAGGAGATCCGCTACTTCCAGACGCGCGGGCTCAGCCATCGTGTGTTCTGCCTGCTGGTGGCGGGCAGCCCGGATGCCAACGCCAGCGATTGCGCATTCCCGCCCGCCCTGCTGCGCAACGAGGATGGCAGCCCGCGCCATGAACCGCTGGCCGCCGACGTGTTCGGCGACGGCAAACACAATGCCCTGCTCAAGATCGCTGCCGGCCTGCTGTGCGTCGGTGTCGACGACCTCAAGCGCCGTGATGCCCAGCGCCGTGCCTGGATCCGCTCAGTCGTTACCACCGGCCTGCTGCTGATCACCGCCATCACCATCGGCCTGGCGATCGTGGCGTATCTGTCGCGCGCCGAATCGGAACTGCGCCGCAGTCAGGCCGAGCACCTGATCGGCTTCATGCTGGGCGACCTGCGCAGCAAGCTTGAACCCCTCGGCAAGCTCGACTTGCTCGATGCGGTCGGCGATCAGGCGGAAAACTACTTCGACGTGCTCGGGGATCGCGGCAGCGAGGCCGAAGTGCTGTCCCGCGCCAAGGCGCTGCGCCAGATCGGTGAGGTGCGCTTCAATCAGGGCCGGCTCAAGCCAGCGCTTGCCGCATTCAAGAAGTCGCTGCGTCAGGCGCAGGCGCTGCACACCCGCGAGCCGGAAAACAACGACTACCTGTTCGAACTGGGCCAAGCCGAGTTCTGGGTCGGTTATGTGGCATGGCAACGCAACGATTTGAATTTCGCTGCGGATAGTTTCGAGCGCTACATGCGGCGCAGCCGCGAATTGCTGTCACGGCAACCGAAAAATGCCGGTTACAAGCTTGAGCTCGCCTACGCCTACAGCAATCTCGGCAGCGTTGCCCGCGAACGCGGCCAGGCCAGCGATGCGCTGGGCCATTTCAACAATTCGCAGGCGGTGCTGCGGCAACTGCTGGTCGACACGCCCGATGACGACGCCCTGATATTCGATCTCAGCGAAGGGCTGTCGTGGACCGGTTCGACCTTGCTCGATCTGGGTCAGATCAAGGAAGCCGAGCAGGCATTTCGCGAAACCTACGACTTGCTCGCCAGGCTGCATGCAAGCGGCGGCAACGCGCGTTACAGCAACAAATATGGCGACGCCGGAGTGTTTCTTGCGCGTACCGTCGCCCACTCGGGCGACGTAACGCAAGCGGACGCCCTGTTCGAGGAAGGCCGCCGCGTCCTCCAGCAACTGGTCGATCGCGACCCGACCAACGCGGTGTGGCGGTATTCGCTATACAACGCACAGCGGCATCACGCAGAGCTGACGCGCGCCACCGGTTCGTTACGCGTTGCCGACCGCTTGTTGACCAGCGCCCACGCGGGCCTCACCCAACTTGCCGGGGAAGACCCGAGCAACCGCGACTTTGTGCGCGCGCTGGCCATGATCGAACGCTTGCAGGCATTGCGCCTGCTCGACGTCGGCCACCCCGAGCTTGCCATGTCACCGGCAATCAACGCGATGACGCGTGCGGATGCGGTGATGGACGACAGTGGCCGCGGCAGCGCCAAACTCGACGCGGCGCAGATTGCGGAAACCCTGGGCCGAGTACAACACGCAGCCGGCCAGACCGAGGCAGCGCAGGCCACCTGGATCAAGGCCAATACGCTGCTCGACGGCAGCGCGCAAACCAGTGTTGTCGCTCGCGCCGTGCGTGCCGAACTGTCCGAGCATCTGGGCGATGACGCGCAGGCACGGGAGCTGGCCGATGCCCTGCGCGACGCCGGGTTCAACGACCCACGCTACCCGCTGCCAGCACGCAAACGCTGACACCACCCGCCGACGAATCCTCGCCGGCACCTACCGCAAGGAGCAATGCCATGGACCAGCCCGCCGATATCAATGGCCAACCCGCCAACCCGCCGTTCGTTACCCTCAGCGTGCAAAAAGGCGCACCCGCCGAAGCCGGTTGGACAACCATCGAAGGCTGCGGCAACAGCTACACCTACCGTTACGACGGCGGTACCGACGATCACGGCAATATCGTGGTGCATGGCCGGGGCCGGGTGGTGATCACGGTCAAGCTGGCCAGCGATCCGGCGCTGCAAATCCGCGACGTCAACTTCGAAAACGACCCGGCGCAACAACTCTCGAATCCCAACAACTCGCCGCGCGTCGCAACCATCGTCAACAAGAACGACGCAACGATGGAAAACGCCTACTACGCCGTCGAAGTGACCGACACCAGCAACGACTGCGCGCTGACTTTCGATCCGATGATTTCCAATCGGTAGGGAGCGGGTGCCGCGGCCAGCCGCGGCACTCACCCGCCAGCCGCCAACTCGATCAGGGCATCGTTGCGATGCAGGGTGATGCCACTGCCCGGCGCATCCAGCAACGCGGTTAGCGCCGCCGCCACCGTCGCCGCCGGGATCGCGCGGTAGCGATGCAGGCGGCCACCCAATAACGGGTTGTAAAGCGGCGCCAGCACCTGCGCGATGCGCTCGCCGGGGCGGCGATCGTTCACACGCGGCCCGAGCAGCAAACCCGGTTGCAGAAAATCGACCCGCGAAAACCCCAGCGCAATCACTGCCGCCTGCATCTCGCCCTTCACCCGCAGATAAAAGCTGGCGGAATTGACATCCGCACCCACCGACGACACCACGACCGCCTGTCGCGCCCCATGCGCCCGCGCGCGTTCCGCCAGCGCCACCACCGCATCGCGATCCAGCGCCGCGAACGCGGACTCGCTGCCAGCCTGACGCATGGTCGAGCCCAGCGTGCAGACGAACACCGACGGCGGATGCGCAGTCAGCGCCGCGTCGAGCCGCGCGTGCAGGTCCGCATGATTGAGAGCACCGATGATCGGCACCACCCGCGGATCGGACAGCGCAGGCGCCCGCCGCCCGACCGCGAGCACCCGCGCATCGGCCGGCAGGCGCGGCAACAACCGCGGCAACACGAGGCTGCCGATGAGGCCGGTGGCGCCGGCGAAGAGGATGTTGTGGCTCATGGCTTCACCCTGAGCGTACTCACAGGCTGGTCATCGCGTACACCATGTCGCTCACCGAGCGACATAACCGGCGCAGCCGTAAGGTGGCGCACCTTCGGTCACCACCCCCAGCACCACGGCCAAGCCATCGCCGCCGGTCAGGTGGCGCATGATCGGGGTTGCGAGGCCATTCTCGCTGATGTCGGTTGACATACGTGATTACGCGCCAGCGCCGCTCAACCAACCCTGTCGCTGCAACACGTCGAACGCGAGCCTGATCTGGCGCGCGGAGAATCGCGCCTTGCGTTCATTCCACGCGTATACCCGCGCGGTGGCTGCGGCGGCGTCCCCGGCGCCCTCGCGCGTTGCGACCCAATGCACCGTGGACAGCAACTCGAGTCCGAACGGTGTCTCGAACCCATCGACGAGCGCGGCCACACGATCGAATCGCGCGCGCGTTTCACCATCATCGGACAAAAATGCCTCGGACTCGCTCACTGCGCCTGGCACCAGCACAAGCGGCTTGTTCGGCGCATCGCCACCATCGAAATATCCGGACACGAGGTGCCCTTCGATCGCCTTCAACACGTGGCCCAGGTTGCTTGCATAAGGCCCATACGGCGCCTTCGCATAGCGCAACCGGAGCGCTTGACCACTTTCCTGCATGAAATACATCAACTTGTGCACTTCCAGCAGGCTGACGAAAGGATCGAGAAGTCCGCTCAAATAGCGGTTGACGAGCACGACAAGCGCCGCTCGCCCGGCCGTCATCGACGGAACTTCAGTGGAGCGGTGACCGGTCTTCGGTGCGGGATCGCCGCTGGGCTCGAATACCAGCACGCGAACATCGCCAAGGTCGCGCAGACGCGTTTCAATCCGAGCGCGCACATCGCTCCAGTCCAGGCCACCGAGACCACTACCCAGTGGCGGCAGGGCGATCGATCGAATCTTGCGCGCCCGAATCTCGGCGACTAACGCCAGGAGACC
Organism: Gammaproteobacteria bacterium HGW-Gammaproteobacteria-4; assembly: GCA_002839995.1. Lineage (GTDB taxonomy): Bacteria > Pseudomonadota > Gammaproteobacteria > Xanthomonadales > Xanthomonadaceae. Next base: position 22,768 of record PGZC01000003.1, read on the forward strand.
GGATTCGATGTCTTCGATTCGGCTCTTGCCGCGCCAGTGCCGCTTGGTCGGGAAATTGACGATGTACTTCGGGTTCGTCATGTAACCCGTCTCGAACACGCACATCTTGCCCGGCTGCACCTCACCGCGCTTGCACGCCTCACTGTAGGCTTTGAAGTTCTCGGGGAACACATTCTTGAATTGCAGCGCGACGCCGCGGCCCATCACGCCAACGCAATTGACGGTATTGACCAACGCCTCGGCGTCGGACTTCAGAATATCCCCGCTGGTAAATTCGATCATCGCGCTCTCCGCCGCTAATAGTACCAGTCCCGCAGGATCTCGATCCGCGGCCGATGCCCGCACGATCCAAGGTTATCAGTGAGCGATTGTGCCTGCTCAGGCGAGCTCACACCGACACGCTCGACCAGCTCCCATGGAAACCTCTCCTCCACGAGAAATTCCGCCTGCTTGCCTTCCTTCACCTGGCTCGAAACCCTGGAACCAGACCACTTCGAGGCATTCACGGCGTCCCAGTTGATTTCGGCAAGTTGCGCGAGCGCGCTGCGATCCTCGAAGTAGTTCGCGCCAGCGTTGGACAAGGTGAATGCCCAGCGCCGATCGTGCTGCTCCGCCCAAGCTACCGCAGCGTGCAGGTCGCTCTCCAGGTGAAGAATCGGGCCCTGTCCACCGCGGTACGCCAAGTCTTGATGGTTCGCCTGATAGATCAAGTACAACATGATCGAACGCGGACAAAAGTAGAACGGCACACAGTCGCCCACTTTGAGCCCAGGTCGGGAGCTGAGCGGCGATTGCAGCCGGCGCTGCTTTATTGCGCTCATGCCGATGGTGGTGCCGACAGACTCACGGCGACCCATGATCGCGTCGCACCAGAGAAACCCATCGGCCACCACCGAGGCCAGTCGGTCGGCGTGAATAATATAGTAAATCTTCGGTTGCGCTGGCACCGGCATCGCGAACTCCCCGAATCACTCAATTATGGCGTCAAGGGTCATCTCGTCGTCTTCGAGTTCCGTCTGGATATCCTCCGCGAAATCGAGGTCATGGTCATCGGGCAGCCGCACTGCCGCCTCACGCACATTGAGCTTGCCGGTCACCACATCGGCAAAGAGGATGGATGGGTTCATGCGAGAGACTCCAGTACGCCATGATGCTGCCGATCATTCACCCCATCAGCATAGCGCCCGGATGCGTGGCTGCCGCTGCAAAAGCATGGCAGAAATGGCGCATCGTCGGGCAGGCACAATTTCCGCGATGTCAGGCAAAACGGCAGTACCCAGAGCCGCAGTTCGCTGCCGCCTGTGAAATCGAACACCGGCAGCGCCTCGGTGAGGCGATCAGTGCGCGGATAGATCAACACCACATCGCCGGCACCGTGCAGATAACTGTGCCCGTAGGCGTGCAACTGGTAGAAGTCGGCTTGCGAGAGACCATACTTGTCGGCCCCGTTCGCCTTCAGGCCATCAAGCAGTTTCCATTTGGTGTCGAGCACCAGCAGCACGTCATGGTCGGCATCGCGAATCAGCAGGTCCGGCTTCATCCAGAACCAGTGCTGCTCGCAGTGACGCACCAGATGATGGCTGCGAGCCTGCGCCTTGAGCATGCGTGGCCGAGCGACCTGCAGCGCCAGATGTTCGGTAACGAAGGCTTCGAACACGGCTTCCATCGGAAACAGCAGCGAAGGCGCATTGTGCCTGCCGTTACCGGGCAGGGGCGCTTGCGCATCGAGGATCAGGCGCGCCCAGGCCAGTGCATCGGCGTAAAGCCCCATGCCACGGTCGAGTCTGACCTGCTGAAAATCGACCCGTGGATGCTCGGACGCAGGCACGTCCGCAAAGGCAAACTCCACCTCACGCGCCAGTTGCTGGTTTGCAGGTGACGCCGACTGCTGCAAAACGCTACGCAACGCGGCATGTAGCAGGCGGTTCTCCGGTCGGTCGATCGAAAATTCGTGGCGCGCGGTGTAGAAGCGGTCGGCGCGACAGCGGTTTTGCCGCAGGTGTTGCGCCACCAACAACTTGCCGCGCAACGCAAACAGGTTTTCCTCGCGAGCGCTGTAGTCACCGCGCAACCCCCGCTTGACCAACTGCGCGACGGTGCGCAGAAACTCGGCGATGAACACTTCCAGCAGTGGCATGCGTCTTGCGAGCAGCTTGGCGCTGTCAGTCTGGATGTGACGGAACCCATGCAGGCAACGCAGCATGTCGATCAGCAATTGCCGCGCAACGACGTCACCCCCATCCATCGCCCTGCCCACCTTGGGCAGAACCTCGATCTGGAACCCATCCGGCGCACGGATCACGCCGACGAAACTCGTCACCTGGATCGCCCGGCGACCACTGCGGCGGCTGAATCGCAACCAGGGGGCATCGCAATCCTCGGCCACGCTCAGACACCTCCTTTCCAGCCAATCGAACACATGTGCCGGAATGGCGTGCGCGCCCTCACCCACGGCACAGGCCGGTGCCTCGGCCACCAGCGCATCGAACTCGTAGATCGTGATGCCGCTCATCCGTCGCGCAGCCAATCAGATCGACATCGTGTGGTAGATGCCGATGTATGCGTCCGGAACCGAGAACGCCGCAGCCTGCACGGCGTAGCGACGCTTGGTGCCGTAAATATCCTGCCCGTGATCGGGACCGAAAAGGCGTGCCAGTTCGTCCTCATGACCACCGCTTTCGGTGACGAACTGCGCCGATTCCGCCTTCTGGTTGTCGGCCAGCACCAGCCGTATCTTCTGCCAGTCCTCGAAGAAATATTCTTCCAGCAGCGGCACGATGCGATGGCGAAATACCTGCGCCAACGCATCCAGCCGTGCGCTGCCATCGGCAACGTGCGCCAGCGCCGTGAAGTAGGCATGGCCGATGCAGTGGTCGCGATCATAAAGCGCCTCGATCCGCTCATTGATCGCGCGCAACATGCGCGGAACATCGATGACCTTCTCGCCCAACGTGACGCGAAGACCAGCGAGCGGCGCACCCGGCTCATCACTGGCATCCGGCATCACCGGAACGAACTCGAAGCGCCGCCGCAGCGCAGTGTCGAGCAGCGCCAAAGACCGATCCGCCGTGTTCATGGTGCCGATGACGTCGACGTTGGCCGGCACCGAAAACGGTTCGCCGGAGTACGGCAGCACTATCGAAAGAGCGTGTTCGGCGCCTTCGCGCTTGTCGGCCTCGATCAGCGTGATCAGTTCGCCGAAAATCTTGCTGACGTTGCCGCGATTGATCTCGTCGATCACCATCGCAAACCGCTGGGTCGGCGCCAGCCGCGCCCGTCGGCAAAGCTCCTTGAATACCCCAGCCCGGATTTCATAGCGAACTTCCCCGCCGTCGGCGTCATCGCCCAGCACCGGCCGCAAGCCTTCGACAAACTCCTCGTAGCCATAGGACTGGTGGAATGTGACCATGCTGTAGCGCTGCAACGGGTCGGCCGCCTGAGGCCCAGCCTTGAGCTGATCCACCAACACCATCAGATCGGCACACGCGTCGCGCCACTCGCCCGCAAGCTGCCATACCGAGTCGGCCGACTTGTCGAACACGGCAGGGCCGATCCGTGCTTTCAAATTGACGGTAGTCGAATGCTCGACCGTGTGGTTCTGCAACGTGCCCCAAAGTGTCTGCCGTACATTGCGATTGCGACCCTTGGCTTGTGCGATGGCCTGAATGAACGGGTGATCGAAAAGCTGCCCCACTTTCGCGCTGCCGCCAAGTTGATACAGAGCCGCTACCGCACCTTCCCACCACGTCAGCGGGACAATCCGTTCGGCAATGAACCCGCTACGCCACTCTTCGTCGGAGACCGACGTCATCTCCTGCTCGTAGTGTTGCTTCAGCAGCCTGGATAACGCATAGGTCTTGCCGGTTCCTGGCGGGCCGTAATAGATGCGGTTGATTGGCTTCTCTCGGGACATCTCGAATTTTGGCTCACTTTCAAAGTGCTTCAAAATGTCTTCATCAGACGAGGCGTTCCCTATGTTCAGCTTTGCCGCGACCTCAGAATAGCTCAGCTTGAATCCGCGAATCGCAGCTATCGTCCATGCCACCAGTTGCGCCATGGACATGGCGAGTCCATCGGCAGCCGGCAGGTATGCAGCGATGGGTGAGCTGTTGTTGCGGTCACCGCGCAACACCTCGTATGTCCGGCGAACCGAGTGATCACCGTGTAACCCAACGGTGTCGATCTTCACCTCGAAATATTGTTCCGCGTTAATTCCGATCGTATAGGCCAGCTCCTTTGGAGCATCGTGCGATGGGTATATCCTCGCCCAGTTATAGCGGGCGAAGCGGTTAGCCTGAGTAGTCGGCCGCCTACGGATGTCGACGTGTCCCGCCGGAAAATACGCGGTTTGCACTGCCTTGGCCCAATCTTCGGTCAGCCGGTAGGCTTGTTTCAATTCTGCGTAAGCGCGGCTCTGCTCTGGGTCGGTCTTGTCATAAATCGTCTCCTTCCACTTGCTCAACAGTTCAAAGTGCTCGCTGGTGAAATAGTCCGTCATGGCGTCTGCACCCCTTCCGCTTCACTTTCGAGTTTTGCTCGGGCCGCGATGCACCGCAAAAGTCCGGGTATGCCCGCCCCGTCGCATGCGTACGCCGTGTGCTGCGGGTAGCTTTCATGGCGCCGCCCCTGCTTCGGGCGCGACCAGCGCTACGTGGAACCCGCTGTCGGCTCCGCTGCGCTTGAGCCGACCTACGAAGCGTAACCACCAGCGTGCCACCCACTCCCGGCCTGAACCGATTACGCTGCGGTCAGTAAATCACCACCACCACGCTTTGATTGATCTTGTCGCGGCCGACGGTGTCGTACAGCCGCGATACGCCGTATTCACTGGCGATGACGTCGCTGATCTGCGGCGGCTCCCAGCCAAACCACATCGTCTCGATGCGTTCCGCGGCGATCCCCGCTGCGAGCAACGCGTCTTTTGCCGCCAACGCGCGACGTGCCGACAGGGCGCGGTTGTGGCGCAGATCGCCGATCTGGCTGGCGCGGCCGATAAGCACTACCTTGCGCTCGGCGTGTTCGCGCAACTGCTTGGAAACGGTATCGATCAGGCCCGAGCGATATGCCGGCGTAACCACGTCGCTGCCCAGATCGAACAGCACGATGCCGTGCTCAAGCCGAGCCACGGCGAGGACATGGCATTGCATCAGTTGCGCCACCAGCGGCGCACAAAACTCCTTGCACTCGGCAATCTCGCGCAGGTAATCCGCGTGGCCGATCGAACCGTCCTTGAGCGTCTCGAGGTGATGGCGCAGATGATCGGCAACCAACTTCTGCGCCTCCTCCATGTTCTCGGCTCCCTCAAGCGCCGCCAGCGAATTCACGGTCATGTGCATCGCCTGTTCCTTGCATTGTTTCTCCAGCAGCGGGTTGTCGTCGCGCGTTACCCGCAAGGCTTGAACCCAGTTGGTGCTGTCTTGCGGCAAGCCGGAAAAATCGGTCGGCCCCTCGGCGCCGGGCTGATTCTTGATGACCTCGCTGGTCGCTGTGAGCTCATCCATCAAGCTGTCGATTGCGTCGGGATCGGTGGCCGCTGGCGACGTCGCCTCAAGCTCCGAATCGGCAGCAATCGCCTGCCCAACATCCTTCGGCAAACCGAGGTCGGGCGGCGCGGCGGGATCCGCGGCGGATTGCGCAAATGCCAGGCTCGATCCTGACAACAGAGCCAAAAATACCAGTACCCCGGCTACCCGGATGTGCGGCGGTCGTGCGTGCTGCGATCGTGTGCTGTACATCGAAACTCCCTGTCGCGTGCGGTACATCGACTCGCCGGTCAGTTGGCGACGTAGGTTTCCATCATCGCCCGAAACGCCGGGCTCTCCCAATCCTGCGGGCCATAGAGCCGTTTGACGATCTGCCCGTCGCGGCCGATTACCGCGGTGGCCGGAAGCCCGATCATCTTCATCTCGTCGTGCAGAGTGCCGAGCATATCGAGAAATATCGGGGCCGAAAACTTGCGCTCGGACTGGAAACGGCGGACATCGCCGACCCGGAAATCGTTGGTGACGGTGAGCACGACGAGGCCGCGCTCGGACAGTTCGCGGTACGGGCCGTCGTAAAACGCTTCCAGCGCCGGAATCTCGCGCAGGCACGGCGCGCACCACGAGGCCCAGAAATGCAGCAACACGACGCGCCCGCGATAATCGGCGAGGGTCGCGTCGGGGCGCTCGAAACCGGCGAGGACGGGCCCAGGGCTTGCGGCGACGCTCTGACCGATACCGAACCACAACATGCCCAACAGCAAGCCTGCCGCGAGCGGTGCATGCGCCGGAATGAGAAGGGTAAGTCGTTGCCAAAGTGCCATAAGCCTTCAGGGGTAATTGATCCACCGTATCCGAGCATCGATGCCTGCGATAGTTCCCGCAGGCACCTGCGACACGTGTCGGCTCCAGCCCTGCGGGCTTTGAGCCGACCTACACCGATACCTGCCACGCCGGTCGGACAAACACCGAAGGTGACGCGACAAGACGCGCGCCCTACTCCACCACTACCGGAATCTTGCCGATGCGCGACTGCCATTCGCGCGGACCGGTCTTGTGCACGGACTCGCCACTGGAATCGACAGCGACGGTGACGGGCATGTCCTGCACGGTGAATTCGTAGATCGCTTCCATACCCAGATCGGCGAAGCCGACCACGCGCGCGGCCTTGATCGCCTTGGACACGAGGTAGGCGGCGCCGCCGACCGCCATCAGGTACACCGAACGGTGCTTCTTGATCGCTTCGATCGCGGCGGGGCCGCGCTCGGCCTTGCCGACCATGCCGAGCAGGCCGGTCTGCGCCAGCACTTGTTCGGTGAATTTGTCCATGCGGGTGGCGGTGGTGGGGCCGGCTGGGCCCATCACTTCGTCGCGCACCGGATCGACCGGGCCGACGTAGTAGATGAACTTGCCGCGCAGGTCCACCGGCAGCGCTTCGCCCTTGTCGAGCATATCGACCATGCGCTTGTGCGCGGCGTCGCGGCCGGTGAGCAGCTTGCCGCTGAGCAGCAACACTTCGCCGGGCTTGAAGCTCGCCACTTCGTCCCGGGTGACGGTGTCGAGGTTCACGCGTCGGCCCTTGCTGGCGTCGTAGGTGAGCTTGGGCCAGTCCGCCAGCGAGGGCGGATCGAGCGCCACCGGGCCGCTGCCATCGAGGGTGAAATGCGCGTGGCGCGTCGCCGCGCAATTGGGGATCATCGCCACCGGCAGATTGGCGGCGTGGGTGGGATAGTCCTTCACCTTGACGTCGAGCACGGTGGTGAGGCCGCCCAGTCCCTGCGCGCCGATGCCGAGCGCATTGACCTTCTCGAACAGTTCCAGGCGCAGTTCTTCAGCGCGATTGCTGGCGCCGCGCGCGATCAAGTCGGTGATGTCGATCGGCTCCATCAGCGCTTCCTTCGCCAGCAGCATGGCCTTTTCGGCGGTGCCGCCGATGCCGATGCCGAGCATGCCCGGCGGGCACCAGCCGGCACCCATGGTGGGCACGGTCTTGAGCACCCAATCGACGATGGAATCGGACGGGTTGAGCATCGCGAACTTGCTCTTGGCCTCGGAGCCACCACCCTTGGCGGCGACGATCACGTGGACCTTGTCGCCGGGCACGAGCTTGACGTTGACCACGGCGGGCGTGTTGTCGCGGGTATTGCTGCGCTTGCCGGCGGGATCGGCGAGCACGCTGGCGCGCAGTTTGTTGTCCGGATGCAGGTAGGCGCGACGCACGCCTTCGTTGACCATCTCATCGACCGGGAGCGTGCTGTTCCAGCGCACGCCCATGCCCACTTCGAGGAACACGGTGACGATGCCGGTGTCCTGGCAGATCGGCCGATGCCCCTCGGCGCATAGGCGCGAGTTGATCAGGATCTGCGCGATGGCGTCCTTGGCGGCCGGCGATTGTTCGCGCTCGTAGGCAGCGGCGAGGTTCTTGATGTAATCGACCGGGTGATAGTACGAGATGTACTGCAACGCGTCGGCGATGCTCTGGACGAAATCTTCGTGCTGGATGGTGGTCACGGCGGGATCTTTGCGGGCGGGGAGTTGCGCCATTTTAAGCCAATGCGTGGCGTGTAGGTCGCGTGTCCCGCTACCGTGCTTCATATCGGTTGGCACCGACGCCAACGCACAAAGCCTTTGGTCCGCAAAGGACGCGAAGAGCGCAAAGAAGAAGCCAGTCTGCCGTCATTGCGAGCGCTCAAGCCTTTAGCCGCGAGGCCGAAGGCCGTGGCGGGAAGCAATCCAGTGCCTTGATTCTCTGAACACTCTGGATTGCCACGTCGCTTCGCTCCTCGCAATGACAGCCGCAGAGTCCCCCTTGGCGCTCTTGGCGTCTTGACGAGAGCACCCGTGCGGACCAACGGCTCCGCATCGGCGTGATCAACGCCGGCGCAACCGACTCGCGCCTCGCCGCGCAGGACGTCGTCGTCTTGCGCGACGGCAGCGAGTGCGGTTTCCACGCCCTCTTCGCCCACTTTCTGGGCGATGCGACGCACCCCGGCGGCGAACAGTTTGCCGGTGTAGCTGTCGGGTGGCGCATTCGCGGCGCGCTCTTTCACCAGCGCGTCGAGGGTGGCGAGGAAGTTCTCCGGAGCGTCGGGAAAGCAGCTCGGGCGACCGATGTGGCAGGTGGGGCCATACGGCAGCGCTTGCACCAGCACGGTGTCGTGGTCGCAGTCGCTTTCGATGCGCACCAGATCGAGCACATGCCCCGAGGTTTCGCCCTTGGTCCACAGGCACTGGCGGCTGCGACTGTAGAAGGTGACCTTGCCGGTTGCCAGCGTCCGATCCAGCGCGGTGCGATTCATGTAACCCAGCATCAGCACCTGGCCGCTGGCGGCATGCTGCACGATGGCCGGCAGCAGGCCATCGTGTTTGGCGAACGCCAGCGCTTCGATTTCGTCAGGGTGCATCGGCAATCTCCACCGGTCGAACCGTGATGCCACGGCCCGCCAGATAATGCTTGAGCGCCGGGATGGCGATCTCGCCGGAATGGAACACGCTGGCGGCGAGCGCGGCATCGACATCGGCCTGCGCAAACACGTCTGCGAAGTGATCCATCGTACCGGCGCCGCCGGAAGCCACCAGCGGCACCCGGCACAGTGCGCGCGCGGCCTGCAACTGCGCCAGGTCATAGCCGCCGCGCACGCCATCGGTGCCCATGCAGTTGAGCACGATCTCGCCCGCGCCGCGCCGCTGCGCTTCCACCAGCCAATCGAGCGTGCGTACCGGCAGCGCACGGGTACGCGACGGATCGCCGGTGTACTGGCGCACCCGCCATTCGCCATCGCCGTCGCGCAGGCTGTCGATGCCCACCACCACGCATTGCACGCCGAACGCGGCAGCCAGCTCATCGATCAGCGCGGGACGCTCCAGCGCCGGGGTATTGACGGAAATCTTGTCGGCGCCGGCATGCAGCACCGCGCGTGCATCGGCGACACTGCGGATGCCACCGGCGACGCAGAACGGGATGTCGATCAGCCGCGCCACGCGCTCCACCCAGCGCCGGTCCACGGTGCGTTGCTCGGGGCTGGCGGTGATGTCGTAGAACACCAGTTCGTCGGCGCCTTCGTCGCGATAGCGCAGCGCCAGTTCCTCGATCGCGCCGACCACCACGTGATCGCGAAAACGCACACCCTTGACCACCATGCCATCGCGCACGTCCAGACACGGAATCAGGCGTCGGCTCAGCATGTCAGTGCCTCGTTCAGTTCGAGGCGGCCTTCCAGCAAGGCCTTGCCGAGCACCACGCCGGCACAACCGCTGGCGCGCGCGGCGATCACGTCGCCCAGATCGCGCACGCCGCCGGAAGCCTGCACGGCGAGTGTCGGCAGGCGCTCCAGCAGATGGCGGTACAGCGTCTGGTTCGGGCCGGACAACATGCCATCGCGGGCAATGTCGGTACACAGCAGGTGGCGCAGGCCGACATCGGCATAGGCTGCCGCCAATGTGTCGAGATCGCGCTCGCCGTCTTCGGTCCAGCCGTGTACCGGCAGACGCCAGCTTCCGCGTTCGTCCTGACGGGTATCGAGCGCCACGGTGATCCGCTCGGCGCCGAAGCGAGCGATCCAGCCGACCACGGTTTCGGGTTCGCGTACCGCCAGCGAGCCGATCACCACGCGCTGCGCGCCGGCATCGAGCAGTTGCGCGACATCGTCCGCGCTGCGCACGCCACCGCCGGTTTGCACCTTGAGCGTGGTGTGTGTCGCCAACGCCTTCAGCAACGGCAGCAAGGTGTAGCCACCGGCACGCGCGGCATCCAGATCGACCAGATGCAGCCATTGCGCGCCTGCCTGTGCATAACGCTGCGCCTGCGCCAGCGGATCGTCGCCGTAGGTGGTCTGGCGCGCGTAGTCGCCCTGCGCCAGCCGCACCACCTGGCCATCGCGCACGTCAATCGCGGGATAGACGGTAAAACTCATGGTTGCTGCACGCCATTGTAGGTCGGCTCAAGCGCAGCGGAGCCGACGTGTGCCTTGACTGTTGCCGAGGACCTGTCGGCTCCGCGCCTGCGGCGCTTGAGCCGACCTACGGCTTTCGAGTCATTGCCAATCATGCCAAGCCCTTTTCGAGAAAATTGCGCAACACGCGCGCGCCAGTACTGGCCGAGCGCTCGGGGTGAAACTGTGCGCCGGCCACATGACCACGCTGCACCATCGCCGCGAAGCGTTGGCTGTGCGTGCACGCCGCAATGCAATCGTCAGTGACCGGCGCCGCGTAGCTGTGCACGAAGTAGGCCTGCGCGCCGTGATCGACGCCGTCGAGCAGCGACACGGCGCGCAACGGCTCCAACGTGTTCCAGCCCATGTGCGGAATGCGCACGCCCGGCGCGTCGGGCAGCAGTCCTACCTGCCCCGGCAACAGGCCCAGGCACGGCGTATCGCCTTCGTCGGACGAATCGAACAGCAACTGCATGCCCAGGCAAATACCGAGCAGCGGCGCGCTGACTTCGCGCAGGGTCTGCACCAGATTCAACTCGCGCAACCGCGCCATCGCCGGCGCCGCTGCGCCGACGCCCGGCAGTAGCACACGGTCCGCAGTGCGAATGACGGCGGCATCGCCGGTCAACTCGGCCGCCACGCCCAGACGTTGCAAGGCAAAACACACCGAGGCGATGTTCGCACCGCCGGAATCGACAACCGCGACCTTCATAGCCGACCCTTGGTGCTGGGCAGCTCGCTGCCGCTGCGCGCAATGGCCTGCCGCAGTGCGCGCGCCACCGCCTTGAAGCAGGCTTCGACCATGTGATGCGCATTCTCGCCGCGTACGCTCAGGTGCAGATTGAGACCGGCGGCATCGCACAGCGAGCGGAAGAAATGCGGCACCAGCTCGGTCGCGAGGCCACCGATCTGCTCGCGTGGAAACACGCCATCGAACACGAAGTACGCGCGTCCGGAAAGATCCAGCGCCACGCTCGCCAGCGCCTCGTCCATCGGCAGCCGCAGCGCGACCCACTCGGCATCGGCATCGGCCTGACCATAGCGGCCGATACCGCGCTTGTCGCCGAGCGCGCGACGCAACGCCTCGCCCAGCGCCAACGCGCTGTCTTCGACGGTGTGGTGTTCATCGATGTGCAGGTCGCCATCGCAGCGCAGCTCCAGCGCGAAGCCGCCGTGCTTGCCTAGCTGTTCGAGCATGTGATCGAAGAAGCCGATCCCCGTATGCGTTAGCGGATCGGCCACGCGATCCAGATCGACGCTGACACGAATGTCGGTTTCGCGCGTGGTGCGCTGCACCTGCGCGGTGCGCGGTGCATCGGCCAGCACGTGCGCGATTTGTGCCCAGTCGTGATAACCCGGCCCAAAGCGCAGACCGCGACACCCCAGATTGCGCGCCAGTTGCATGTCGGTCTCGCGATCGCCAATCACCACGCTGGCCGCCAGATCGACGTCGCGATCGCGCAGGTAGTGCAGTAGCATGCCGATGCTGGGCTTGCGGGTGGGCGCGTTGTCGTGTTCGAAATGCGGGTCGATCAGCACCTCGCGCAACACGATGCCCTGCGAGGCGAGTATCTGCAGCAGCAACGCCTGCGGACCTTCGAAGGTTTCGGTGGGGAAGCTCGGTGTACCCAGACCATCCTGATTGCTCACCATCACGAACTGGTAGCCGGCATCGCGGATGCGCAGCAGCGCCGGAATCACGCCATCGACCAGCCGGAACTTGGCGTAACTGTCGATCTGGAAATCGGCGGGCTCTTCGATCAACACACCATCGCGATCGAGAAAGGCGATGCGGGTCATGCGCGAACTCCCTGCGTGCGAATCGAAACGCCCAATGCCGCCAGCACCCGATCGTTCTCGGCCGGGCTGCCGATGCTGATGCGCAGCGCATCGCGCAACTGCGGCTGCGCGCGCATGTCGCGCACCATGATGCCGGCATCGAGCAGACGCGAAAATGCGGCATCGGCATCGACGAAGCGCAGCAGCAGATAATTGCCCTGCGAGGGATACACGCGGCAGACGCCTGGGCAGTCGGGTAACGCCGCCAGCAAGCGTTCACGCTCTGCAATGACGTTTGCCACGCGTTGCCGGGTGATCGCCAGCACCGCCGGCGCCAATGCCGCCAGCGCCAGTTCGACGCAGGGTGTTGGCAGCGGATACGGCGCCTGGCAGTTGCGCAACACGGCGATCAATTCCGGATCGGCGATCAGACTGCCAATGCGCGCTGCCGCCAACGCATGCGCCTTGGACAGCGTGCGCAATACCGCGATGTTGCGATGCGCCGCCAGCAGCGTGGTCGCCGAGGCCTGCGCGCTGAATTCGCCATACGCTTCGTCCACCACCACCATGGCCTGCCCGCGCAGCGTGCGGGCCAGCGCGGCGATGGCATCGAGCGACACGCCCTGTCCGGTAGGATTGGCCGGCGCGCACAGGAACACCAGCCGCGCCTTGCCCTGCAACGCGGCGTCGGCGATCGCATCGATATCGGTGACGAAGCCGGCCGCGCCATCGCGCAATGGCACCTCGATCAGCGGCGCGTTTTGCAGCCGCGCGCACACCGCGTACATCCCGAATACCGGCGGCGTGCTCACTACCGCATCGATTCCCGGCTGACACAGCGCGCGCACCAGCAAGTCGATGGCCTCGTCGCTGCCGCGCCCGATCAGCAGTTGCCCGGTGCTGACGCCATACAGGTCCGCCAACGCATTCTGCAATGCCTGTGGCTGCGGCTCGGGATAGCGGCGGCAGTGCGCAGCGGGATCGGCCGGATTGGGCCACGGATTCTCGTTGGCGTTGAGCCACACCTGTGCCGGTTGGGTGCCGCTGCGCCGCGCCGAGGAATAACCTGCGAAGCCGCGCAAATCCGGGCGCAGCAGGTCGAGCAACTCGCTCATCGCCCACTCCCGGCTTCGACGCGCAGCCGCACCGCTTGTGCATGCGCCTGCAAACCTTCCGCTTCGGCGATGCGCAGCGCGCACGGGCCGATGGCGGCAATGCCCTGCGCACTCACCGATTGCACGCTGATGCTTTTCTGGAAGCTCGCCACACTGACTCCACTGTAGGCGCGCGCCGCGCCGCCGGTGGGCAACACGTGATTGGTGCCGCTGCAATAATCACCCAGCGCCTCGGGCGCGTAATCGCCGAGAAACACCGAGCCGGCGCTGAGCACCCGATCGAGCCAGGCGCGCGGCTCGCGCAACGCCAGGATCAGATGCTCGGGCGCATAGCGATTGCTGATGATGAAGGCTTCGGCCAGCGACGGCACCGCGATCAGGCGCGCATGCGCCAGCGATTTTTCCGCGATCTGCGCACGTGGCAACAGCGCGAGCTGCCGCGCGATCTCCACCGCCACGGCGTCCAGCAAACCGGCGCTATCGCTGAGCAACAGCACCTGCGAATCGGGGCCGTGCTCGGCCTGCGACAGCAGATCGGCAGCGACGAATGCCGGATTGGCACCGGCATCGGCGATCACCAGCACTTCCGACGGCCCGGCCGGCATGTCGATCGCCGGGCCGTCCTCGGCGCTGCTGACCGCCTGCTTCGCCGCCGTGACCCAGGTATTGCCCGGCCCGAACAGCTTGTCGCAACGCGGCACGCTGGCAGTGCCGATTGCCATCGCGCGTGCCATCGGCGCGCGGCGGCGAGCACAGCACCACCTGCGTGCAACCCGCCAGCATTGCCGGCACACCCAGCATCAGCGCGGTGGATGGCAGCGGCGCCGACCCGGCCGGCACATACAAACCAACCCGTGCAATGGGACGGATCACCCGGCCGCAACGCACCCCCAGCGCGGTATCGATCTCAAACTCCGTGCTCATGCCGGCGCGGTGCCAGGCGATGATGCGCTGCTGTGCTTCGGCCAGCGCCTGCTTCAGGTCGTCATCGGTCTGCGCGGCGGCGATGGCGAATTCGTCGGCGCTGACGCGCAGGCTGTCGAGCTCGACGCCATCGAAGCGTCGCGTCAGCGCCTTGAGCGCGTGATCGCCGTCGGCGCGCACCTGCGCAATCACCCGCTGCACGCCCTCGCGCACGCCATCGGCGACGCTCAGCGTCGGCCGTTGCAAGGCCGCGCTGCGGCCGGGTTCGTCGAGGCGTGTCCAGTCGATGCGCTTCATGCCAGCATCCGCTCCACCGGCAGCACCAGCACGCCGCGCGCACCGGCGCGCTTCATGTCTTCCAGCCGCTGCCAGGTCAACGCAGTGCGGCATACCGCCTGCAACGACACCTGCGAATGTTCGCCGTCCAGACTGAGCACGGTCGGTGCATCGGCATCGGGCAGCAGCTTGAGCAATTCCGGCAACGCCGATCGCGCTGCCTGGAACATCACCAGCTTGCTGTCGCGTACGCTGAGCACGCCATCGCCGGCGCCACCAGCACCGCTTCGCTTTCGAAAATGATCGCCGCCTCGCGCAACTGATTCGCAAGCAAGGTGGCGCCACTGGAAACCAGATCGCAGATCGCCTCGGCCTTGCCGAGGCGCGGCGCGATTTCCACCGAACCGGAGAGTTCCACAACTTCGGCATCCACCGCGTTCTCGCGCAGCCAGCGACCCAGCAACTGCGGATAACTGGTGGCGACGCGCATACCGGCAAGATCGGCCGGACCGTTCCATTCCCATTCCTGCGGCACCGCCACCGACAGCCGGCAACCGCCGAAACCCAACTGACGGACGGCCGCATAGGCAGCCGGCAGACCTTGCTGCTCGCGCGCCACCGCCTGCTCCTCCAGCACGTTGTTGCCGACCACGCCGAGATCGCAGACGCCATCGGCGATCAGGCCCGGGATGTCGTCATCGCGCACCAGCAACAGATCGATCGGCAACGATTCGCCAAAGCAGAACAGCCGATCGCGGCTCTCGCGAAACGCCAGGCCGGCGCGCTCCAGCAGATCGCGTGCAGGGCCGGACAAGCGGCCGGATTTCTGGATGGCAATACGCAAACGGTCACGCGACTTCATGGGGATTCCAGCAGTTTGGAGCAAGCAGGTTCGGGAATGCGTCAGCGCGGCGAAACAGCAGCGCGCTGAGCGAGTTGATCGAGCGCATGGCGATAGCCGCCACTACCCATCTCAAGGCATCGGGCAATTCGACCGATGGTGGTGACACTGACCGCCGTACGCTCGTGGATATCGCGATAGGCGACGCCCTCGGTCAGCAACGGCACCACCCGCCAGCGATCCGCCAGCGCCTGCAATTCCGCCGGCGTGCACAGATCGACCAGGAATGCACGCATCTGGGCCGGACTGTCCAGCGCCAGCAAGGCTTGCACCAAGCCGTCCAGAGCCCGGTTGTCGCCAGTCGCAGGTTTGATTGAACGCTTTTTCATGCCATGCCCGCGCCATTCCAATGCACTAATGCGCTGTTACAATATCACAGCACGAATTCGTGGTCAAACCTCGGGCGTGGCACCAGACCGGCTTCCAGCGTACTGTTCTCGCTGAACAGTGGAGAAATTCCGATGCACCAAGGACCTGACCGATCCCGCTATCGACCCCGAGATGCCCTACTGCTGCTGGCGCTGTGGTTTGCCACTCCGGCGTGGTCGTCGCAGGCCAGCATCGATCAGACGACGACGAAACTCGATCTGCGCAGCGATTCCACCTGGTTGCTCGATGAACAAGCCGACCAAAGCGCTGAGGCGATGTTCGAACGGGTCGATGCCGGAAGTTTTCAGCCGCTGCCGGCGCACGGCCCCACGTTCGGGTTTCATGACGGCGCGTTCTGGCTGCACAACAGCGTGCTCAATCGCAGCGGCAGCGATCAACGCTGGTTGTTGGTGCTGTCCTACGCATTGATCGACTCCGTCGATTTGTACCTGCGTTATCCCGATGGCCGCATCGAACACTTCGTGTCGGGCGACACACTGACCTTTGCCGCACGGTCGGTGAGCTATCGTCACCCGAATTTCTGGATCGACATCGCCAACGGTGAAGATGTCGATATTTTGTTGCGGGCACAGAGCCGCAGTTCGATCCAGTTGCCGCTGGCCATCTATTCACCCGGCGCATTTGCCGAAATGGCGCATAACGCACAACTGGGGCTCGGCATCTACTACGGCATTCTGCTGGGTCTGCTGCTGTACAACCTGATCCTGTGGCTGGCGCTGCGCGATGCCAACCACCTTTGGTACGTGCTGCATCTGGCCGGCGTCGGTTTGCTTGGCGCCTGCATCTTCGGCCTGGCGTTCGAATGGTTCTGGCCGGAATCGCCGTGGCTGGCCAACCAGTCGGTGCCGATAGCGATCGCGCTGGCGCAACTGGCGATGCATCAATTCGCCCGGCGCTTTCTCGACCTGCGCACCATCTGGCCGCTCGGCGACCGCATTGCCAAAGGCTTTTTGCTGTTGTACGCCGCGCTCGCCATCATTTCGCTGGCGTTGCCCTACAGCACCGCCGTCTTGATCGGTACGGCACTGGTATTCCCCGGCGTCCTCTTCATCCTGATCGAAGGCTTCTACGCCACCCGCCACGGTTATCGGGCGGCGCGATTGTTTCTGCTTTCCTGGTCCGTGCTGTTGCTGGGCTCGGCGGTGTACGCGATGGTATCGCTCGGCGTGCTGCCCAAAACCCTGCTCACCGAATACGGCATCCAGATCGGTTCGACGCTTGAAATGTTCGGTCTGTCGTTTGCGCTGGCCTACCGTTACGTGTCGCTGCGCAGCGAAAACGAGCGCATCATCCATTCCGCCAACGAGCAACTCGAGCGACGCGTGGCCGAGCGCACCGGTGAGTTGCAAAGCGCACTGGAGCAACTGGCCGACGCCAACGCCCGCCTGCGCCAACTGAACCGCCACGACCCGTTGACCGGCGCCTACAACCGCAGCCACGTCAGTGAAAGTTACGAGCGCATGCTCCGGCACGTGCAGCACGACCGGCTGCACCTTGGCGTGCTGATACTGGACGTGGATCATTTCAAGGCGATCAACGACAGCCACGGCCACCTTGCTGGCGACGATTGCCTGCGCGAGACCGCAAAGCGCATCCAGAGCACCTTGAACGACGAGCGCAGCGTGGTTGCACGATTCAGCGGCGAGGAATTCGTCATCCTGTCGCCCTGTGCCGGCTGGGACGAGGCTCGCAACGTCGCCGAGCAACTGCGACAGCAGTTCGCCGCGAATCCGATCACGTGCCAGGGAACGAGCATGACGATCTCGGTCAGCATCGGCGTGCACCTGATCGACCCGCTGGCGCCGGAGCCGCTGCACCGGGTGTTGACACTCGCGGACCGCGCCTTGTCCGCCGCGAAAGCCGCTGGCCGCAATGCCGTGGTGTGCAGCAACGCCGTTACCTGAGCGCTCAGGGCAGGCGCGCGGCAATCGCTTCCCAGTCGAAATCCCGGTCGAGCGTGCCGAATGCCTGGCGCCGGCCGCCACCGAGACGGCTGCGACAGAACGCCGCCGCCAAGGGCGATCCGGCACGCAGCAGGGTCGCTGCCTGCAACGCAATGGCAATCCGCTCGACCAGTGCCCGCGCAATCGGTTCGAGTGCGTCGGGGCGGGTCAGCAACGCGGCCAGCGCGGCGGCCTCGGCATCGAGCGCATCGTCTTCGCCGGCGGCACCAGCCAGTTCGTCGAGCAGCGCCGTTCGCGCATCGGGTTCGCGCCGCAGCGCACGCAACACATCCAGACACTGGATATTGCCGCAGCCTTCCCAGATCGAATTGAGCGGCGCTTCCCGATACAGCCGTGCCAGCATCGCTTCCTCGACGTAGCCAGCACCACCGAGACATTCCTGGGCTTCGTTGACGAATGCCGGTGCGCGCTTGCACACCCAGTATTTGCCGACCGCCGTTGCCAGCCGCGCAAACGCCGCTTCGCGCGGTTCGCGGCCGCCGGCATCGACTGCACGCGCCACCCGCATCGCCAGCACCATCGCCCCTTCCGATTCCAGCGCCAGATCGGCCAGCACGTTGCGCATCAGCGGCTGATCGATCAGCCGCTTGCCAAAGGCCTGGCGGTGGCGTGCATGATGCGCTGCCTGAGTCAGCGCCATGCGCATTTCTGCGGCCGAGCCGATCAGGCACTCCAGCCGTGTCAGCGCTACCATTTCAAGGATCGTGGCAACACCCCTGCCCTCGTCGCCGATGCGCTGTGCGTAGGCATTGCAGAACTCGACTTCGCTCGAGGCGTTCGACCAATTGCCGAGCTTGTCCTTGAGCCGCATGATGCGTAGCGCATTGGCGCCGCCATCGGGCCGCCAGCGCGGCAGCAGGAAGCAAGTCAGCCCACCCGCTGCCTGTGCCAGCACCAGAAACGCGTCCGACATCGGTGCCGACATGAACCACTTGTGGCCGATCAGCGTGTAGCTGCCGTCGCCGGCGACGCTGGCGCGGGTGCTGTTGGAGCGCACATCCGAACCGCCCTGCTTTTCGGTCATGCCCATGCCGAAGGTGACGCCGGGTTTTACCGTTATCGGCCGGTTGCGCGAATCGTAGTGCGCGGCGCTGGCCTTGCTCAGCCATTGCGGATCGATCGCATCGGCCTTGGCCAACACCGGATACGCGGCATAACTCATGGTCAGAGGGCAACTGGTGCCCTGCTCGGCCTGATGGTGCAGATACGAGAGCACCGCGCGCGCAACGTGCGCACCGGGCTGCGGATCGCGCCAGGCGAATGCATGCACACCATGCTCGACCCCCAACGTCATCAGCCGGTGATAGCTCGGGTGATATTCGATCTCATCGACGCGATGGCCGTAGCGATCATGCGTGCGCAGTTGCGGCCGGAAGCGGTTGGCATCGACGCCCAGATCGAGTCCTTCGCTGGCCATTGCCGCACCGTACGCGGCCAACGCCGGCTCGGCCCAGGCCGCCCCTTCGCGCGCCACCGCCTCGCACAACGCCGGGTCGCGGCGGTACAGGTTGTCCGTCGCGAACGGCTCGGGCTGGTTTTCGACCGCGTGGGTCTGGAACGGGTCTAGCGCGCTCATGGCCGTCTCCTCGAATGCTGAAAGGCCATTGTGCGCGATCATGGGCCGGCAAGCATCGGCGCCGTCGCCATGCCGTTCGCGAGGCGCAACATCTGTCGCCCACAGGGTGGGCTCCTACAAAGACGGATCATCGCGATTTTGTAGGAGCCCACCCTGTGGGCGACCGAGCGATCCGCGCGCGGCGCGTGGCAGGCAGGCGGAGCGAAGCCTCGGGGCGGAGCCCCGCGTAACCGCGATGCGGTCGAGGGCATGGCAAGCGCAGCTTGTGCTGCCGCGAAGCGACTGACCGCTCCACCCAAACAAGCGCCATTGCACTCAAAGCAGGCGTTCGATGATCGCCGGCAAATGCCGCGATGCCTGCGCCATGTTGGCGTGCACTTCATCCATGGTGATGTCGTGGGGTTCCGGGTCGCAGCCGGCTGCCCAGTTGGCGACCAGCGCCAGACAGGCGTAGTGCAGGTCGAGCTCGCGAGCAAGCGCAGCTTCGGGCATGCCGGTCATGCCGACCAGATCACAGCCATCGCGGCGCATGCGGGCGATTTCGGCACGGGTTTCCAGACGCGGCCCCTGGGTGACGCCATAGCAGCCGCCATCGACGACGTTAATGCCGGCCTGGCGTGCGGCAGCGAGCACCTGCGCGCGCAGCGCCGGGGTATACGGCGCACCCATGTCCACATGCTGCACCGGCGCATCGGCTTCCTCACAGAAGGTGCCAACGCGGCCCCAACTGTAGTCGATCAGTTGCTCGGGCACGCCGAGCATGGCTGGGCCGTATTCCGGGCTGATGCCACCGACGGCATTGATCGCCAGCACGCGCTGCGCACCGATGGCGTGCAAGGCCCAGACATTGGCGCGGTAATTGATGCGATGCGGCGGCAGGTGGTGGCCTTCGCCGTGACGGGCCAGAAACGCCACCCGCTTGCCGGTCAGCCGCCCGACCCGGATCGGTGCCGACGGCTCACCGTAGGGTGTGACGAGGTAAAGCTCGCGCGCCTCGCCCAGCGCTTCCAGAGCATAGACCCCGGTGCCGCCGATCACGGCAAGGGCGAGGTCATCGAATCGCGGTGCGGCCATGCTCAATCGCGCAGTGCGTAGATGGCCGGCAGGTTGCGGCCCTGCTCGTAATAGTCCATGCCGAAGCCGAACACATAACGATCGGGCACTTCCAGGCCCCAGTAATCGGGCACCATGCTGGGCAGGCCGCGGCCATGACGCTTCCAGGTCAGCACCGCTACGCGCACGTCGGCCGCGCCCTGATCCAGGCACCAGCGCCGCACTTCATCCAGGGTCGGGCCTTCGTCGAGGATGTCGTCGACCAGCAACACGCGCCGACCGGTGAGATCGATCTGCGGCCGACGCAGCCAGACCAGCGTGCCACCATCGGTCTGGCCACGGTAACGGGTGGCGTGCAGGTAATCGAAGGCAACGTCGATGCCCAGTTCCAGCCCCAGCAACGCGCCGAAGAACATGCCGCCATTCATGACGGTGAGAAATACCGGCGGCTGATCGCTGTAATCCTTGCGGATTGCCACCGCCAATCGGGTTATTGCGGCTTCCAGCGCCGCGCGATCGTGGATCAGGTCGGCGTTGGCCAAGGCTTCGGACAAGGGGTGTTGGTTCACGTCAACTCCATCAGATCAAGGTAGACAGCGCGCGATCGGCATCGATGCGGCGCGGCATCGCCAGCAATTGCTCCCAGCCACAGGCGCCACGACCCAGCAACGCGCTGATCGCCGCGGTGTTGCTCAACGGCCGATCCGCCATCGCCGCCCGTGCATCTTCCACCAGCGCCGGCGCGCATACCAGCACCAGATCGCAACCGGCATCCAGATGCGCGTCGATGCGCGCCTTCACGCCGCCCGCCGACTCGGCTGCCGCCATGCCGATATCGTCGCTGAACACCACACCGCGGAAACCCATTTCGGTGCGCAGGATGTCGCCGATCCAGCGCGAAGAATAACCGGCGGCATGTGCGTCCACGGCAGGATAGGCGACATGCGCCATCATCACCGCATCGGCACCGGCAGCGATACCGGCAGCGAACGGCAGCAAATCCTCAGCACGAAGTTGCGCCAGCGGGCGCGGATCGATGGCGGCATCGATGTGGGTGTCTTCCAGCACCGAACCGTGGCCCGGAAAATGTTTGAGCGTGGCCGGCATGCCGGCCTCGTGCATACCGGCGACGTAGGCGCGGGTGAATGCCGCCACGACCTCGGGCTCAGCCGCAAATGCGCGCTCGCCAATGGCGCGATTGCCTCGCCCCAGATCGACCACCGGCGCAAAACTCAGATCCAGGCCGCAGGCGCGGATCTCGCTCGCCATCAGCCACGCATGCTCATGCGCCAGCGCCAGGGCGGCCTGCGGGTTGCTGGCATAACGCGTCTCGAAATGGGCCAACGCCGGCAGTGCGCTGAAGCCATCGCGAAAGCGCTGCACCGGCCCGCCTTCCTGATCGACACAGATCAGCAGCGACCGCGGCACCGCGGCACGGATGTCCGCACACAGCGCCGTCACCTGTTCACGCGAGGCAAAATTGCGCGAAAACAGGATCACCCCGGCAATGCAGGAATCGCGCAACCCCTCGCGCTCCGGCGCGGTGAGCTGGTGACCCGAGATTCCGATTACCAGCATCCGCGTTTCTCCTCCTCGCTCCACTGCGCGAACGGACGTTCGGCGAGGGCCAGATTGTAATAGCGCATCGCGTCGGTCACCTCCGCTCCCAGCCAGGATGGGCGCGGATAGGCGTCATCGGCGTGGTGCAGCTCCAGCTCGGCGACGATCAGGCCGGCATTGTCGCCGAAGAACTCGTCGATCTCGAACCGGTGGCCTTCGACATCGACGTAATGCCGGGTCTTTTCGATCCGCCTACCGACGCACAAGGCCAGCAGCGCGCGCGCATCGGCCAGCGGGATCGGATAATCGAATTCCTGTCGGGTATGACCCAACTCGCGCGATTTGAGGTTGAGAAATGCCGTTTCGCCGGCGATACGCACGCGCACCGACGCATGCTGCCGCCCCTCGCGCAGCGCCGCCATGTCGTTGATGTAGCCCTGCGCCATCGGCAGCGAACGCTGCACTTGCGCGCGCCAGTCGTCGTTGACGAGCAAAAACTTGCGCTCGATCTCAATGCCCATGCGCAGCGGCCTTCTCGAACAACGCGATGCTTTCCACGTGCGCCGTGTGCGGAAACATGTCCATCACCCCGGCGGCCTTGATCTCGTAACCGCGTTCATTGACCAAAAAACCGGCATCGCGCGCCAGCGACGCCGGATGGCAACTGACATAGACGATGCGCGAAATCCCCTTGAGCGGCAGTTGCGCCAGCACCTGCGCTGCACCGGCACGCGGCGGGTCGAGCAGCAGTTTGTTGAAGCCCGCGCGCAGCCACGGCTCGCCCGCCAGATCGCCGGCCAGGTCGGCAGCGAAAAACTCGGCGTTGGCGATGCCGTTGCGCGCGGCGTTTTCGCGCGCCCGCGCCACCAGCCCGGCCTCGCCTTCCACTCCCACCACATGGCCGGCGCGGCGCGCCAGCGGCAGGGTGAAATTGCCCAGACCGCAGAACAGATCGAGGATGCGGTCGTCGGCGCCCGCTTGCAGCAAATCCGCGGCGCTGGCGATCATGCGCTGATTCAGGCCGGCATTGACCTGGATGAAATCGAGCGGCTGGAATTGCAATCGGATATCGGCGTCGGGGATGGCAAACGACAGTTCCAGTTGCACCGGCCACAGCGGTTGCACCGTAGCCGGCCCGCCCGATTGCAGCAGCACCGCCAACCCGGTTTCCTGGGCGAACGCGGTGAGGCGCTCCAGATCGGCCGTCGCCAGCGGCTCCAGATGGCGGAATACCAACGCGACCGCCTCGTCACCGGCGATGAACTCGATCTGCGGAATACTGCGTTTGCCGTCCAGCGAATCCACCACCGCCGCGATTGCCGGGATGCGTTCGCCGATCGCCGGCAGCACCGTATCGCAATGGGCGAGGTCCGCCACGAAACGCGCGTCCAGTTCGCGAAAACCGACCAGGGTCTTGCCCTTTTTTTCGACATACCGCACCGAGAACCGCCCCTTGCGGCGATAACCCCAGGCCGCGTCGCGCAGCGGCTCCAGCACCCGCTCCGGCGCGACATGACCAATGCGTTGCAGGTTTTCCAGCAATACCGTTTGCTTCAGCTCGATCTGGCGCGCTTCGTCCAGATGCTGCAACACGCAGCCGGAGCACTGCCCGAAGTGCGCGCAGCGCGGTACGACCCGATCCGGTGAGGCGACCAGCACCTGCACCGTGCGCGCTTCATCGAAATGACGGTTGCGGCCGGTGAGCTGGGCGAGCACGCTCTCGCCCGGCAGCGCGCCGCTGACGAACACCACCTTGCCATCGACCCGTGCGACGCCGCGCCCCTCGTGGCTGAGCCCGGTGACCTCGGCGGTGAATTCGCGTTGCGGGACTTTTCGCGATCTGGACACAGGCAATCAATGAGTGAAAACCGCCATTGTCGCAAATCCACGCGGCAATCGCGATTCGCATCACATGCGGCGATGTGCGGGCCGGGCAAAGGATCAAGCACTGGGTCCGCAAAGTACGCAAAGTACGCAAAAAAGGCGCAACAAAATCACGCAAAAACAAAGACGTATTGCTTGTCTTGCTTCCTCGACGGAGGTTTGAATCGAATTTGATTTCATCATTCCAGCGAAAGCTGGGGTTACGACTTGTTCCCAGGCTCCGTTGCTTCCTTTGTGTCCTTTGCGGACACAATGCCTTTTCAGCATCCGCCAAGGTCAGCCGTGAGCGTGACCCAGCGCCTCGCCATCAAGGGTGACGCCGAGCCCCAGCACCACGCGATTGGCGTAGCAAAAATAGCCGGTGACCTGATTGATTTCGAGAACCTGGCCGTCATCGAGCCCGGCCGCACGCATCAATGCGATATCCGCAGCAGAAACCGATGCCGGCGACAGCGCCAGTTTTCCGGCGTACGCCAGGCCAGCGCGCTCGCCGGCGCTGAACGGCGCGCCCGGGGTGTCACTGTCCAGTGCCGCCAGCATCGCGGCGCCGGCCTCGGCATTCGCCGCCTCGCGGAGCAGGCCGGCGCGATGATGCGCGACGCAATAGGCACAACCGTTGAGCCGGCTCACCAACACCCCGACTGCCTCCAGATACACCTTGGGCAAGGTGTTGGCAGTGTGATGCAGGGCCGCGCGATACAGCGCCAGATGGCCTTCCAGCGTGTGCGGACGAAGGCCATGCACGGTGATGATGTTGTCGAGCCGCCCGTCAGGCCCGAGCAGACGCTCGTATTGCGATTTCAGCCGACCGGACGCCTGACCGGGCGATATGGACTGAATCCAGCTCATGCGACTCTCACGAATGGGTAGCGCAACTGCACTTGGACAGCGCGCAGCGACACGGATGCGTCAGGATTTCTTCTTGCCGCTCGCCGGCTTATTCTTCGCCGCCGCATCGGCCGGCGCGTCGGCATCCGGCTGATCGCCCAACAGACGCGTCGCCGGACAGAATGAAAACGCCGGGCAACGCCGGCAACCGACTGCAATGGCAACGGGGCATACGGTCATCACGCTTCTCCTGGATAGTGGCGACGGTATCGCCGCCGTGGCCGGTCACTGCGACCAGCCACAGACCGGTCACGCGATAATCGACACCGCCACGAATCCTACACCGATCGCCAGTGCAGTGCTTCGCGAGTCGCCGGGTTTGCGCTCAGTGCTCGTGTCCGTGCGCACCATGAACGTGGCCGTGCTCGGCTTCCTCGTCGGTGGCGTCGCGCACTTCGGTGATTTCGACCGCGAAATGCAGGGTCTGGCCGGCGAGCGGATGGTTGCCGTCAACGGTCACTTCATCGCCGGAGATGGCCGCGATGACCACCGACATCGGCCCCTGGTTGCTGTTGGCCTGAAACTGCATGCCCACTTCCAGGGTATCGACACCCTGAAACGCGGAACGCGGCACCACCTGGATCAGGCCTTCGTGGCGCACGCCATAGCCTTCTTCCGGCAGGACATCGACGGTGAAACTGTCGCCAACCGTGCGCCCGGTCAGCGCTCGCTCCAGGCCCGGGACGATGTTGCCGGCACCGTGCAGGTAGGCCAGCGGCTCGCGGCCGGCCGATGAATCGATCACCGCGCCGGCGTCGTCGGTAAGGGTGTAGTGAAACGTGGCAACACAACGCTCGGCAATCTGCATGATATTTCCTTGTAAGGATGCAACGGAGTTCCGGCTGGGTCACCAGCGGAAATGGATGAACAAGCTTAACAGGCTGAAACGTGAGGTAAACCCGGGTCTGCAACGAACCACTCAGATCAGGTTGATCTCGCGCAGCCTCTGCGTCAGATAATCGTTCGCGCTGATCGGCTCGGGATAACGATCCGGGTTTGCCGCGCTGATGCACTGCGCAGGGGTGCGAATTTCGAAATCGGGGTTCGGGTGCAGGAAAAACGGGATCGAGTAACGCGGCTGCCGCGCCTTGTCGCCGGGCGGGTTGACCACACGATGCGTCGTCGATGGATACACGTGATTGCTCAGTCGCTGCAACATGTCGCCGATGTTGACCACAATGGTATCGGCATCGGCGGTATACGGCACCCACTCGCCCTTGCGCGACAGCACCTGCAGGCCCTCGGCGCTGGCGCCAACCAGCAGGGTAATGAGGTTGATGTCCTCGTGCGCGCCGGCACGCACGTTCGGCACGTCGCGTGAGGCGATCGGCGGGTAATGGATCGGGCGCAGAATCGAGTTGCCGAGCTGAATCTTGTCGTCGAAAAAATGTTCGGGCAGATCGATATGCAGGGCCAGCGCGCGCAGCACGCGCGCGCCGAGTTCATCCAGCGCCTGAAACAGGCGGTAGCCGCAATCGCGAATCCCCGGCACCTCGTCAGGCCACAGATTGGCCGGCATCACCTGCGCGTAGCGATGCTCGCGATCGATCTCGCGGCCAATGTGCCAGAACTCCTTGAGATCGGGATACTCCGAATCCTTGGCGGTCTCCACACCGAACGCGGTGTAGCCACGCGCGCCGCCGCAACCGGGCAGGTAGTAACGCATTTTGGCATCGTTGGGCAGTGCAAAAAACTGCTTGAACGCGGCATAGGTGGCTTCGATCAGCGCTGGCGCAATGCCATGACCGCGGATGCCGCAAAAGCCCCACTCCCGATAGGCGGCGCCCAACTCCGCAACGAATGCAGCACGATCACCATCAAAACGACGTATATCAAGCGTTGGGATACAGGCGGACACGGAAGCGCACTCCAGACAAATGGAAAAAGGAAAGGGAAAACGGACGAACTGACGTTTCAGGACGAAGCGACGGCAGCAGCGGCGTGCACACTCGCCGCAAGCCGGTCAACCAGGGATTCCACCAGCACCGGGTCGGCACTCTCCACGGTGACCCGCACCACCGGCTCAGTACCCGATGGCCGCAGAAACGCCCGGCCACGGCCGGCGAGTAGCGCCTGTACCGCAGCCAGCTCGGCCTGCACCGAAGGCGCCGTGACCGCCTGCGCGTCGCAGCGCACGTTGCGGGTCACCTGCGGCAGCTTGTCGAAACCCGCACAGGCTTGCGCCAGCGAGGTCTGGTTGCGGATCAGCACGGCGAGCACCTGCAACGCACTGACGATAGCGTCGCCGGTGCTGGCGCGGTCGAGGCACAACAGATGACCCGAGGTTTCACCGCCCAGCACGCCGCCGTGCTCGATCAGCAATTGGTGCACGTAGCGATCGCCCACCCGCGCGCGCATGAAGCCGATCTCGCGCTCGGCCAAAACCTGCTCAAGGCCGTAATTGCTCATCGCCGTGCCCACCACCGGGCCACGCAGGCGACCGCTGGCATGCCAATCGCTGGCCAGAATGTAGAGCAGATCGTCGCCATCGCACAGGCGACCATCGGCAGCGATCATCTGCACCCGATCGCCGTCGCCGTCAAAGGCGATGCCGAGGTCGCAGGCGTTGTCGCGTACGGCCGCGGCCACCGCCTGCATGTGCGTGGAACCCACGCCATTGTTGATGTTCACGCCATCGGGCGCGGCACCGATGGCGATTACCTGCGCGCCGAGTTCGGAAAACACCGCCGGGCCCACCTGATAATTGGCGCCGTGGGCGCAATCGAGCGCAATGCGAAGACCCTTGAGCGACAGCTCCGGCGGCACGGTCGATTTGCAGAACTCGATATAACGCGCCGCGGCATCGCGAACACGGGTCGCCTTGCCCAGGCTTTCCGAAGGCTGGGTGAGGAACGCCTGCTCCAGCGCGGCCTCGATCGCCAACTCCATCGCGTCGTCCAGCTTTTCGCCGTGACCGGAGAAAAACTTGATGCCGTTGTCGTAATGCGGATTGTGCGATGCCGAAATGACCACGCCGGCATCGGCACGCAAGGTGCGCGCCAGCCAGGCAACCGACGGTGTCGGCATCGGCCCGAGCAGCATCACATCGGTGCCGGACGCGACCAGGCCGGCTTCGAGCGCCGACTCGAACATGTAGCCGGAAATGCGCGTGTCCTTGCCGATCACCACACTGGGCCGGCGCGACGTTCCGCGGGCCAGCACCTGGCCCAGAGCCCAGCCGAGCTTGAGCACGAAATCGGCCGAAATCGGGCCTTCACCGACCCGGCCACGGATACCGTCGGTGCCGAAGTAGCGTTTTGCGCTCATGCGTTTTCGCCGGCCACATCCGCCGCCGGCATCGGTTGCCGCGTCAGCAGCGCAATCAGGGCGGCGAGCCGCTCGCGCATTTCGCGGCGATCCACAATCAGGTCGATCGCGCCATGCTCGACCAGGAACTCGGAGCGTTGAAACCCTTCGGGCAGGGTTTCGCGCACGGTCTGTTCGATCACGCGCGGGCCGGCAAAACCGATCAACGCTTTGGGCTCGGCCACATTGATGTCGCCGAGCATGCCCAGACTGGCCGAAACGCCGCCCGTGGTGGGGTGGGTGAGCACCGAAACATAGGGCAGGCCCGCGGCGCGCAAGCGGCCCAGCGCTGCCGATGTCTTGGCCATCTGCATCAACGAAAACAGGCCTTCCTGCATGCGCGCGCCGCCGGTGGCCGAGAAACACACCAGGCCGCAGTTGGCGGCCAGTGCGGCTTCCGCGGCGAGGGTAAACCGCTCACCCACCACCGAGCCCATCGAGCCGCCCATGAAGCGGAACTCGAACGCAACCGCAACCAGCGGCATGCCCTTGAGCCGGCCGCGTACCGCGATCAGGGCATCGCTTTCGCCAACCGCCTTTTGCGACGCCTTGATGCGGTCGGCGTATTTTTTG
This sequence comes from Gammaproteobacteria bacterium HGW-Gammaproteobacteria-4, assembly GCA_002839995.1. GTDB lineage: Bacteria > Pseudomonadota > Gammaproteobacteria > Xanthomonadales > Xanthomonadaceae. The sequence goes on from PGZC01000003.1 coordinate 51,368, forward strand.
CTGTCGCGAAAATGCAGTACGTCGGTCGGGCCCAACTCGGCGCCGATTTCCTGCAAATCACCCTCGTCGAGAAAAAGCGCCAGCCGATCGCGTGCCAGTATCGGCATGTGATGGCTACACTTGGGGCAGACGTACAGATTGCGTTCCACTTCGGGGCGGTACAACACCGCGCCACAGCCTTCGCACTTGTCCCACAAGCCCTCGGGGATCGAGCGTTTGCTGCCGCCATCGGTGCGTATGCGCGCCGGCATCAGTTTGTGCAACCAGCTCATGGGCGATCCGCTTTGGGTCGGTCAAAGGAGTAGTTTAGCCGATCGACGCAGGCCGGGAAAAACCGGCCAGCAACCGCTCAGGTGTCCAGCGCCGAGCGCAGCGGCGCCAGAAATGCCTGCGCCGCGGTCGCCGCACCCGCCACACCGGCATGATCCAACGCGGTGACCAAGGCACTGCCGACCACCACGCCATCGGCAATCGGCGCCAGCGCAGCGGCGCTGGCCGCATCCTTGACGCCAAAGCCCACCACCACCGGTACCGTGGCGGTTCGTTGCAACCCGGCAACGCGTTCGGCGACGTCGGCTGGGCGAAGACTGTCGGCGCCGGTGACGCCGGCAAAACTGACGTAGTACAGGTAACCCTGCGCTTCGCGGGCAATGCGTTCGAGGCGATCGGGCGAGGTGGTGGGAGCAGCGAGCAGCACCAGCGCCAAGCCATGCCGGTTGAATATCGCGCGGGCGTCGAGCGCCTCTTCCGGCGGCAGATCGACGAGCAGCAGACCATCGACGCCGGCGGCACTGGCCTCTTGCGCAAAACGTTCGGCGCCGCGCATTTCGATCGGATTGAGATAGCCCATCAGTACCACCGGCGTCTCATTGTCGGTCGCGCGAAAACCTCGCACCGCCTCCAGCACATAACGAATGCCAGCGCCGCGCGCCAACGCCCGCTCCGAGCTGCGCTGGATCACCGGGCCGTCGGCCATCGGGTCGGAAAACGGCACCCCCAGTTCGATCAGGTCGGCGCCCGCCGCGACCAACGCATGCATCACCGGCACTGTGCTCTCCAGGCCGGGGTCGCCGGCGGTGAAAAACGGAATCAGCGCCTTGCGGCGGCTGGCACGAAGTTCGGCAACGCGGGTATCGATACGGTTCATGGGGTGGCTTTTCGAGAATGGGAAGGTGTTGCCGGGAGCGGCGATGGATCAGGCCAGTGCATTCAAAGCATTGGGTCCGCAAAGAACGCAAAAGACGCAAATAGCACAAAGATATCGTCAAAATGGAGCGACATCTCAGCCGCGCACCTTGGTTCCCTCTCTATGGAAGGTCTGTGAAGCTGTCATTGCGAGGAGCGAGGCGACGTGGCAATCCAGATATGTTCGGAAAAACAAAACACTGGATTGCTTCACGCCACGGCCTTCGGCCTCGCGGCTAAAGGCTTGAGCGCTCGCAATGACGGCGGATGGCGGTTGTTCAGGGCTTCCCTATCTTCCTGGCTAATCAAATTGCTTTTGCTTTCCTTTGCGTCTTTTTTGCGTCTTTTGCGTTATTTGCGGACCGCTTTGCGCCTTTGCTGCACGCGAGCGCAGACCACAGTCTCACAAACTGATCCCCTCGCGCTTGGCGATGGTGAAGATGTCCTTGTCGCCGCGGCCGGAAAGATTGCACAGGATCAGCGCATCCCTGGGCATCTCGCGCGCCAGCTTCATGGCCTGCGCCACCGCGTGACTGGATTCGAGCGCCGGCAGAATACCTTCGGTACGTGCCAGCAGATGAAACGCCTGCATCGCTTCGTCGTCGGTTACCCCGACGTAAGTGGCACGGCCGCTGTCCTTCAGGAAGGCATGCTCGGGGCCGACACCCGGGTAATCGAGGCCCGCGGACACGGAATGGGTTTCGGTGATCTGGCCATCGTCGTCGGCGAGCACGTAAGTGCGATTGCCGTGCAACACGCCCGGGCGACCCGCCAGCAACGATGCCGCGTGGCGACCGGTATCGATGCCGTCACCGGCCGCTTCTGCGCCCCAGATCGCGACATCGGGATCGTTCAAAAACGCATGGAACAGGCCGATTGCATTGGAACCGCCGCCAACGCAGGCCACCAAGGCATCGGGCAGGCGCTCGTAGTCAGCCAGCATCTGCGCCCTCGCCTCACGCCCGACCACAGCGTTGAAATCGCGCACCAGGGTGGGATACGGATGCGGCCCGGCCACGGTGCCGATGATGTAGAAAGTGTCCTTGACGTTGGTGACCCAGTCGCGCATCGCCTCGTTGAGCGCATCCTTGAGCGTCTTCGAGCCGGATTCGACCGGTACCACGGTGGCACCCAGCAACTTCATGCGAAACACATTCGGCGCCTGCCGTTCGACATCGGTAGCGCCCATGTAGACCACGCATTCCAGGCCCAGGCGCGCGGCGACCGTGGCGCTGGCGACGCCATGCTGACCGGCGCCGGTTTCGGCGATGATGCGGGTTTTGCCCATGCGGCTGGCGAGCATGGCCTGGCCAACGGTGTTGTTGATCTTGTGCGCGCCGGTGTGGTTCAGGTCTTCGCGCTTGAGCAAAATGCGCGCGCCGCCCACATGCGCCGACAGCCGCCGCGCTTCGTAGATCGGGCTGGGCCGGCCGACGTAATGCCGGTATTCATAGGCCAGCTCGGCCTTGAAATCGGGGTCGTCCTTGTAACGCCGATAGGCCGCGTCGAGCTCGGCCAGCGGCGCCATCAGGGTTTCGCCAACGAAACGCCCACCGTACGGGCCGAAGTGACCGCGCGAATCGGGATAGGCCAGATAATCGGAAATCTGCTCAGGCATGATCGACACGTTGTACCTCTTGCACGAAACGCAACATTTTTTCGCCGTCCTTGATGCCAGGCGAACTCTCGATACCGCTGGAAACATCCACACCCCACGGGTGTGTCGCCGCAATCGCGGCGGCGACCGTATCCGGCGCGAGGCCACCGGCCAGCAGCCAGGGACGCGACAACTGCGCCGGCACCTGCGCCCAGTCGAAGGCTTCGCCAGTACCGCCTGCGGCACCGCTCCGATGGCTGTCGAGCACAAAGCCGGCAGCGCCAGGGTAACGCGCGCAGAACCCCGATGCGTCATCGACGCTGCGCATCGGGATCGCGCGCAGATATGGCACATCCCAGCGCTGACACTCGATTTCGGTTTCGCTGCCGTGAAATTGCAGCAAGTGCGGACGCACGGCACGCAGCACGCGCTCGATCAATTGCGGTTCGTTATCCATGAACAAGGCAACCGTGCTCACCATCGGCGGAAGCGCGGCGCAAATCGCCCGTGCGGTATCGACATCCAGGCGGCGCTTGCTGGCAGCGGCAAAAATCAGGCCCACCGCATCGACGCCCAACTCGCCGGCCAGACGGGCATCGCCGGGACGGGTGATGCCGCAGAACTTGATCCGGGTTCTCATGCGCTGACCTCCTCGGGCAAGCCGAACCGGGCCGGATACAACGGCCCCAGGAAACACAGCCCCGACGCCAGCGCCGTGGGTCCGGCCAACGTCCGGTCGCGACCAGCCAGCAACTCGGCCAGCCACTGCTCCGGGCATTCGCCGCGACCGATCGGCAACAGGCTGCCAACCAGATTTCGCACCATGTGATGCAAAAACGCATTGGCGCGAACATCCACAATCACTTCCTCGGCTTCTCGGTAGACGGCAATGTGCTGCATATCGCGGCGTGCATGCGGTGCTTGGCATTGGGCGGAGCGAAACGCGTTGAAGTCATGCTCGCCCAGAAGCACCTGTGCCGCACGATGCATCGCGTCCGCGTCCAGCGGCAGACGCTCCCAGGTGAGGTAATCACGACCGATGGATGGCCGAACCGCGCGATTCACGATGCGGTAGCGGTAGCGTCGCGCGATGGCGGAGAAGCGGGCGTGAAACGCGCGATCTACCGGCACCGCCCAGCGCACGGTTACCGCGTCGGTCATGCGCGCATTGGTTCCCAACACCCAGGCGCGCAACGGACGCTCGCAGGGCGCATCGAAATGCACCACCTGGCACCGTGCGTGTACGCCCGAATCGGTGCGCCCTGCGCAGGTCACCTCGACCGGGGCATCGGCAACAAACGACAATGCCTGCTCCAGCGTGAGTTGGACCGTGTTGCCATGCGCAAGCCGCTGCCAACCGAGAAACCCGCTGCCGTCATACTCGACGCCCAGTGCGATGCGATCGCTCATCGCGCTACGCACTGCCCGACCCTGCCCCTGCCACGAAGGCAGAGGCGGTAACACGGAGCCGTCACGTCAACGCAGATCGGCAAGCAAACGCTCGGCACGAAGCCGCTGCGACGGGCTGCCCTCGGTCAGCACCTCGTCCAGCAGCGCGTGTGCTGCCTCATTGTCGCCGATATCGATGTAGGCCTGGGCCAGATCGAGCTTGGTTTCCGCCGCGTCGCCTTCACCTGCATCATCACCGGCAAGCGCATCGTCGTCGGCATCGGCAAGCGGCACATCGCGCGCGGGGCTGGCATCTGCAGACGCCGTGGCATCGGTATCGTCCCATGCCGAGGTCGAGGTCGAGACCCGCTCGGCAGGCGCGACATCGAACTCGGTAAGCGCACGCTCGAAATCCACATCGTGGTCGGGCGGCGAAGCATCCGCGGATTCGACGTTTATGGCGGCATCTTCGGCGGCAAGCCGGGCCAGTTCATCCTCATCGGCCGGGTAATCGCCGGACTGCGCCGCCGCGATATCGAACAGCGCGTTGTCGGGCATCAGGCTGTTGCCCAAGGCACACGCTTCGCGCCACTGCGGACCGTTGGGATCGAGCACGTGCGGCAACATGTCGGTGGCGGCATCTTCAAACGCCTCGGCCATATCGTGCGCATGCAGATAACGCAGCAGTGCCAGATGCGCCTCCAGTTGATCCGGGCGCGTAACCACGTTGGCACGCAACTCGCGCAGGTGCTCGTCATCGACGCCGGACCGAGACTCGACGGCCTCGGCTACGCCGGCCTCAGGACTGGTGCGCAGTGCATTGATGCTCGCCGCCAGCGAGCCGGCGTCGCTGCCGCGCTTGCGCGGCGTGCCGACCGTAGTGCTGACCTTGGGCTTGCGCCGCAGCAGCAGAAGGCTCAGCAGACCAACGAGCAGCACAGCGAAGCCGGCCAGCGCCATCGTCTGCATGTACCAAGGCGTTGCGCCAGACGCAGGCGGCAATTCCGCTGCTGGCGAAGGTGTCGTCCCGCTACCCGCCGGGATGGGCGTCACAATCGGCTTCGTCTCGACGGCTGCCGCCTCGACACCCGCGGCAGCGGTATCGGCGGCAGCGGCATCGCCATCTGCGGCCACCGTCGCATCAACGGGTTGTTCGGATGCCGCGCGCTCGGCATCCGCAGTGCGCGCCTGCTCCAACTCGCGCAACCGCTGTTGCAGTGCCGCCAACTCGCTGTCCTTGAGCGCAACCAGCTTGGTGTTGCTCTCGCGCAGCTTTTCAAGGTCGGCGACCCGCGAGCGCAATTCCTTGATTTCGCCGTCGCGAGCAGCGAGATTCTCGCGCGCCTCGCTCAATTCGGCGCGCAACTCGGTGCCCTCACCCGCTGCGCTGGCGCCGGATTGACTGGCACGCGCTTGCGCGCCCGATGGTGGCACGATGCTGAGGCGGCCGTCCGCTGCCGGCGCGGCACGACCGGGGGCCGCAGCGGTTGCCGAGCGGCTGTCGATCGGCTGCAACTGCGGCTCGCGCCCACTCTGCCAGGCTTCGGTCTGCTCACGCACGATCGCCGCGGCATCGGATGCGCTCAGCGCAGCCAGCTCATCGCTGCCCGGAATGCGCAAAATGGCGCCGCGCTTGAGCTGATGGATGTTGCCATTGATGAACGCCGAAGCGTTGGCGCGCAGCAGCGCAACCATCATCTGATTCAGGCCGACACCAGCCGGGCGCAAGGTGTTGGCGATTTGCGACAGGGTTTGCCCGTTGCCAACCGGCCCGAATTCACCGTTGCTGACCTGCACGGACGCAGCGGACGGCATCGCACTGCCGGCAACCGCCGGTGCTGTTGCCGGACGCGATGGCGCAACGGTGCCAGGTGACGGAGCCGGAGCCGGAGCCGGCGGCGATCGGGTTGCCGTGGCGGGCGCGGCGACGATACGCGCCGGGCTGATGGGTGCGCGCGCTGAGGGTGCCAGATACGGCGGGTCGAGCAACACGCTGAACTCGCGCACCAGCTTGCCGCTGCCCCAGTCGGCTTCAAGCAGGAAGCTCACGAACGGATCGTCTACCGGCTTGCTGGTGGAAACCCGGATCACGTTCTCGCCACGCTCGTTGCGGCCGACGCTGAACTCGAGATTGGCGGCCAGAAACAGGGGCCGATCCAGCCCGACTCGCGCAAACGCCGCAGGCGACGCCAGGGCAACCGTCAACGATTCCAGTTCGCCCGGATTCGAACTCGCGATCGGGATCTCCGCCAGCAACGGCTGACTCAAGCGGGACTTGACCTCGATCTGGCCCAGACCCAACGCCAGCAATGGCCCGCTGGCCAGAGCCAGGGATACCGCCAGCGACAGTTGCAGCTTCGATTGTTTCACTTGCATTCTCCCCGATAACCACCTGCATTCGCCCATCGCTGAACGAGCGCCGTCCCTTGCCGATGCGACAGCCAATTCATGACCAGAACCGCCCTGCGCAACCACGCGACCCCTGCCCGCGACACTATACGTCAACCAGACGCTACGTTCAGGAACGTTCACGAACCAACTGTTCGGCCAGCTGAACCGCATTCAGGGCCGCTCCTTTGCGGATATTGTCCGACACCACCCACAGGTTCAAGCCGCGCGGGTGCGATAAATCCTCGCGGATGCGGCCGACATAAACCGCGTCGGTGCCGGCGGCATGGCTGACTGGCGTCGGGTAGCCGCCGGCCACGCGTTCGTCCACCACCACCACGCCGGGCGCCTTTTCCAGCAACGCGCGCGCCTGCGCGGCGCTGATCGGCGCGCGGGTTTCGATGCTGACCACTTCGGAATGGCCGTAGAACACCGGCACCCGCACCGCGGTCGCATTGACCCGGATGCTGGAATCGCCAAGGATCTTGTGCGTCTCCCAGACCACCTTCATTTCTTCCTTGGTGTAGCCGTTGTCCTGGAACTCGTCGATGTGGGGGATCAGGTTGAACGCGATCTGCACCGGGAACTTGCTGCTCTCGACGTTCTGGAAATTGAGCATCGCCGCCGTCTGCTTGCCCAGCTCCTCCATCGCCGAGCGGCCGGCGCCGGATACCGACTGATAGGTGGCGACATTGATGCGCTCGATACCGACGGCGCGGTGGATCGGCGCCAGCGCCACCAGCAATTGCATGGTCGAACAGTTCGGGTTGGCGATGATGCCGCGTGGACGATGGGCGACGGCCTCGGGGTTGACCTCGGCCACCACCAGCGGCACGTCATCGTCATAACGAAACGCGGAGCTGTTGTCGATGACCACGGCGCCGGCAGCGGCGAACTTCGGCGCATATTCCAGCGAGACGCTACCGCCTGCCGAAAACAACGCGATATCGACACCGGTCGGATCGAAGGTGGCCAGATCGCGCACGTCCACCTTGCGTGCACCAAAGCTGACGGTGTCGCCGACCGAGCGCTCGCTTGCCAAGGCGATCAGTTTGCCCACCGGAAACGAGCGCTCGGCCAGTATCGACAGCATGGTTTCACCGACGGCGCCGGTTGCGCCGACAACGGCGACTGTGTACAGCTTGCTCATTACTTGCTTCCTTCGTTATGCGCGTCGTTAAAGTCAGCCGGCGCGGCAGCTGCCATGCGTGGCGATACCGCACCGACATCCGCGCACTGGGCGCGATGACGCAGCGCCTGGTCCATCAAAACCAGCGCCATCATCGCCTCGCAGATCGGCGGCGCGCGCAGTCCGACGCACGGGTCGTGGCGGCCGGTGGTAATCACCTGCACCGGCATGCCGTTCAAATCGATACCGCGCGCCGGAAGGCGCAGGCTGGATGTCGGCTTGAACGCGATCGAACAGTGCACGGTCTGACCGCTGGAAATGCCGCCGAGTATGCCGCCGGCGTGGTTGCTCAAAAAGCCCTCGGGCAGCATTTCGTCGCGGTGTTCGCTGCCGTGCTGTGTCACGCAGGCAAAGCCGTCACCGATTTCGACACCCTTGACCGCATTGATCGACATCATCGCCGCTGCCAGCTCTGCATCGAGCTTGCCGTAGACCGGTTCGCCCCAGCCCGGCGGCACGCCGAGCGCCTGCACATCGACCCGCGCGCCCACCGAATCGCCGGACTTGCGCAGCGCATCGAGATATTTCTCCAGCTCCGGCACCTGTGCGGCATCGGGCCAGAACAGGCCGTTGTCTTCCACCACGGCCCAATCGACGTCCGCCGGCTGCACCGCACCGACAGCGGCCATGCGCGCGCGCACCCGGATGCCATGCTGCTGCGCCAGCCAGCTTTTCGCGATGACACCAGCCGCTACCCGCGTCGTGGTTTCACGCGCCGAGCTGCGGCCACCGCCACGCGGATCGCGGATGCCGTATTTCTGCCAATAGGTGTAATCGGCATGACCGGGCCGGAATTGCCGTGCAATGGCGGCGTAATCCTTGCTGCGCGCATCGGTGTTGCGGATCAACAGTGCAATCGGCGTACCGGTGGTAACGCCCTCGTAGACCCCGGACAGAATCTCGACCGCATCGGCCTCGTGCCGCTGCGAGACGTGCCGTGATTTGCCGGTGGCGCGACGCGCGAGGTCGGCCACGAACATGTCGGCGCTCAACGCCAGCCCCGGCGGACAGCCGTCCACCACGCAACCGATCGCCGGCCCATGGCTTTCGCCGAAGGTGGTGACGCTCAGCAATTTTCCGAACGTATTACTCGACATACCGCTCCTGCATCGACGCCAGCCTGCTCATTACATTCCTGGCGTGCGTCCGCCAACGCCTTGATACGGTCATGATGGCGAACCAGATCCTCGCGTTCGACCACAAACACACCCATCTGCCCGACCCGGAACTCGACCCATGCGAACGGCAGCTCCGGCAGCAACTCCACCAGCGCGTACTCGCTTTCGCCCACCTCGCAAACCAGCAGCCCGTTTTCGCTCAGGTGCTCGGGCGCGTCGCGCAATATCCTCAGCGCAAGATCGAGGCCATCATCGCCCGCACGCAGACCCAGATCGGGCTCGTGCGCATATTCCGCCGGCAACGCATCCGTTTGCGCATGGGTGACATAGGGCGGATTGCTGACGATCAGATCGTAGACTTCGCCCGGCACCGCCGCAAACAGATCCGATTGCAGCAGGCGGCAGTTGCGCACCCCGAAGCGCTCGCGATTTTCTTCCGCCAACGCCAGCGCCTCGGCACTCAGGTCGATGCCGACCACTTCCCAGTCCGGACGATAGTGCGCCATCGCCAGTGCAATGCAACCCGAACCGGTGCACATGTCCAGGGCACGATGCACGTCGCGCTCGCCCAGCCATGGCTCGAAGCCGGCTTCGATCAGCTCGGCAATCGGCGAGCGCGGCACCAGCGCGCGGCCGTCGGTCTTGAAGCACAGACCGGCAAACCAGGCTTCGCCGGTCAGGTAGCAGGCCGGAATTCGCTCATCGATGCGGCGCTGAAACAGCGCCAGCACCGTCGCTTTCTCGTCGTTCAACAGGCGCGCCTGGCCATAGGCGGGGCTCAAATCGTGCGGCAGGTGCAACGCGTGCAATACCAGTTGCGTGGCCTCGTCGAGCGCGTTGTCGTAGCTGTGTCCGAAGCTCAGCCCGGCGCCCGCGAAACGGCTGGCACCGTAACGGATAAAGTCGATAATCGTTTCGAGTTCGTCGCTCATCGGCATAAGCTCGGCGTAAACCCCGGAAGTATACCGTTCAGCGGGCTATAATTCGCGCCATGACCCGAACATCACCGCATGGCTTCATCAGCCGCCCCACCTTGTTGATCCTGATTGCCGCACTCGCTGCCGGCCTTGGCCTGTGGGCCGCGCAACCTTTGCTCTACAGTAAGGGCAATCCACTCCCGGCCGTCAGCATCACCACGTTGTTGCCAACGCCGCGCGCCATTCCGGCATTTGCGCTGATCGGCGCCGGCGGCGAGCCGCTCACGCGCAACGACCTCAAGGGTCGCTGGACGCTGGTGTTTGTCGGTTTTACCCATTGCCCGGACGTCTGCCCGACCACGCTGGCCGATCTGGGCAGCGCCGCCAGGCTCTGGGCCAAGGATCTGCCTGAAGCGCAGCGACCGCGCATCCTGTTCGTGTCGGTCGATCCCGAGCGCGACAGCCCGGACCGCACCCAGGAATACGCCCGTTTCTTCAGCCCCGACGCGATCGGGGTCAGCGGCGAGCTGCATGCACTGGAAGCGTTTGCGCGCAGTCTCGGCATGGTGTTCATGAAGGTGCCCGCCGCCGCCGGCGAGGACCCGGCCAACTACAGTATCGACCACTCGGCACACATCACCCTGCTCGACCCGCAGGGCCGGTTTGCCGGCCTGATCCGAGCGCCGCACGCACCGGCAGCGATCGCCAAGGACATGATCGCCATCGTGCAGCACGCGCCATGAATCTTTCCATCGCGCTGCAATACCTGCTGCCGCACCGGCTGCTCTCGCGCCTGGCTCACGCACTGGCGCGCTGCCGCTGGCGCGCGTTCAAGCGCATCATGATCGACACTGTGGTGCGTCGCTTCGATGTAAATCTCGCCGAGGCCGACAACCCCGACCCAAACAGCTACCCGCACTTCAACGCATTTTTTACCCGCGCGCTCAAGCCCGGCGCACGCCAGGCCGACGGCAATCCGCTGGCGGTGGTAAGCCCCGCCGACGGCAGGATCAGCCAGGCTGGGCGCATTGACTGCGGCCGCATCGTGCAGGCCAAGGGGCAATGGTTCACTGCAGCGGAATTGCTCGGCAGCGAGCGCGAAGCCGCCGTTTATGCCGATGGCGATTTCGTCAACGTCTATCTGTCGCCGCGCGACTACCACCGCGTACACATGCCGATGGCGGGCACCTTGCGCGAAACCCTGCATATCCCCGGTCGCCTGTTCAGCGTGTCGCCGTGGGCGGTGCGTGCGATACCACGGTTGTTTGCACGCAACGAACGTCTGGTGTGTCACTTCGACACCGCGCACGGCCCGCTGTGCGTGGTGATGGTCGGTGCCATGCTGGTTTCCGGCGTGGAGACGGTATGGGGCGGCGAGGAAATCCCGCCGTATGCCAGCCGCGCGCGCGCGCGCGACTGGCGGGGCAAGGGCATCGGCCTGGAGCGTTTCGCGGAGATGGCCCGCTTCAACTACGGCTCCACCGTGATCGTGCTGTGGCCGGCCAATACGGTGGCACTGGACACGCTGCACAGCGAACAGGCGCTACAGGTGGGCGAACGCATCGGCGTATTGCGCGCCGCGAAGCCCGCGCCGTTGTAGCCCGGGTTCGCGCGCAGCGCGCAACCCGGGATTGCGAAAACGTGGTGTGGGTTCGCGGCGGTCCCGGGTTACGGCCCTGCGGGCCTCAACCTGGGATACGGAGAAGCCGGGGTTGGTCGAGTCCGACAGGCACCTGGCGCGTTCAGCCGCCGTCGCGTTGCCGCATCAGGGTGGATTTTCCGAACAGGCTCTCGACCAGATCCACCGCCAGCTTGGCGGTGCGGTTGCGGTTATCGAATGCCGGATTGAGCTCCATGATGTCCAGCGACGCCAGCAAGCCGGTATCGGCGAGCAGCTCCATCACCAACTGCGCCTCGCGGTAGTTCGGCCCGCCCTTTACCGTGGTGCCAACGCCGGGCGCGATGCTCGGGTCGAGAAAATCGACATCGAAGCTGACATGCAGGTGGGTATTGTCGTCGATGCCGTCGAGCGCCTGCATCATCGCTTCGCGCATGCCGAATTCGTCGATGTAACGCATGTCGTAGATGTCGAGATCGACATCATGCACGAGCCGTTTCTCGCCGGCATCGACCGAGCGGATTCCGATTTGCCGGAACACGGCGGGGCTGACTGCCGGCGCGCTGCCACCGAGATTCACCAGCTCGTCGGGCCCGTTACCGCACAGACAGGCCACCGGCATGCCGTGGATGTTGCCCGACGGCGTCAGGGCGCTGGTGTTGAAGTCGGCATGGGCATCGAGCCAGAGCACGCGCAGCGACTTGCCGCGCTCACGGCACCAACGCGCAACGGCAGTAATGCTGCCGATGGCCAGACAATGATCGCCACCGAGCACCACCGGCATGCGATCCGCGGCAAGCTGCGTGTACACCGCGTTCATCAATGCCCGGTTCCACGCCACGACTTCCGGCAGGTGACGATAGCCAGCGACCGGCGGCTGCCAGGGATTCAACGGGCCGGTGATGTTGCCGGTGTCGAGCACGCTGCAACCGCGTTGCAGCAATGCCGCCTCGATACCGGCGACGCGCAGGGCTTCTGGCCCCATCGAGGCGCCGCGATGCCCCGCGCCGATGTCGGTCGGGGCGCCGATCAGTGCGATCGTGCGTGCCATCAAGGCTGGCGCTCCGTCGTTTCCACCGGCAAGCCGGCAGCACGCCAACCGATCCAGCTGCCATCCAGTTGGCTCACCGCGTGGCCGTTTTCGACCAGCACCCGCTCGGCCAGGGTCGAACGCCGTCCGCTGTGGCAATACACCACCACGTCGCGATCGGCAGGTATTTCTGCAAGACGCCCGGCCAGTTGGTCATGTGGAATCAACACCGCGCCCGGCACGTGGCCGGCATCGAACTCGGCCTGGGTGCGCACGTCGAGCACCAATGGTGCGTTTTCGGCGTGCAGTTGGCGAGCCAGTTGCCGCGGCGCGACCGCCTCACCGGCGTTGGCCGCCGCAGCAAACAGCAAGACGAGAGACGCGAGAAGCACGCGCAAATACATGACAGGATCCTCTGCGGCACCCGGCATCGAATAGTCGGCCCAAGTGCTTGTTTCTAAAAGGCTACGATCCGGGCGAGTCCAAAACACGCCCCCAAATATGCCCCCAAATGGACGGCGTTTGCGTGCCTTTGGAACCGGATCGACAACCCCGAGCGCCCCACGAACGGTAGCGACACGCACCGTATGGTATGCCATTCAACAACGTCAAGCGACCCTTGCGCGTCGACGTGGCGTTGAGGCGTTGACGGATATACTACCGAGCAGTAGTGTTCGCCCATGCTCACCGTGATCGAGACTCCGCTTTTCGCCAGGCTCTGGCCCGACTACTGGACGGACGATGAACGCACCGAGTTCGCGGCGTTCTTGGCTGCCAACCCGGAGGAAGGGGACGTGATCCCGCAGTCCGGCGGCTGCCGCAAGGTGCGCTGATCGCGCGCCGGCATGGGCAAGCAAGGCGGGGTGCGGGTGATTTACTTCAACCGGCTGGCGGAGGGCAGCATCGTGCTGCTGGTGATCTACGCCAAGAGCGCGCAGGACAACATTTCCGCCAACATCCTGCGCCGGATCGTGAAGGAGCTTTGATATGCCGAAGACCGAGCAAGAACTGCTGAAGCGCGATGCCAAGCGCGACATTGGCGCCGAACTGCTGGAGTCGGTTCAGCAGATGCAGCGCGGCGAGGGACGGGTGGTGTATTCGCCCGTGGTCGAAGCCCGTACCAAGGCCGGGCTGTCGCAGGCCCAGTTCGCCGCCCTGTTGGGGGTGTCGGTACGCACGCTGCAAAGCTGGGAGCAGGGACGCAAGCACCCCTCGGGTGCCGCGCGCACGCTGCTGCAAATCGCCCTGCGCACGCCGGAGGCGCTGCGCGGCTTGGCCGCGTGAAGCCGTATCGAAGTCGCAACGGGTCCGTGTTCGACGCCGGCCAAGCGCCAGGCTTGACCACAGGCCAGCGGCGGCGCAGCCTCGCCGGCATGGATCGCTTCATCCTCGCCGTGGTGTACGGTGCCGGCCTCGCCGCCTTCGGGTGGGCGCTGTTCACCGGCATGGGCGTGCTCGCGGCCCTGCTGTTCGCCATCGCGATCGACATCGAGCGGGCGCGCTGCTGTTGCTGGCGCTGTGGATATTCGCCTGCGGCCTGCACACACTGATCGAACTGTCCGACCTCATCGACAGCGCGCGCCGGCCGCGTTGACGCACCAGCGCTCAGGCTGCGGACATCACGCGCTTGCTACGCAGCGGCACCACGTTCACCGCCCCATCGCGCAGGGTGTCCAGGTAGTCCCCCTCCAGGTAGTCCGCCCATGCCGCCATCATCGTGCGGCGCTCCGCCATGTACTGCGCGCGGTTGTAGGCGGCGCGCACCTTGTTGCGTTCGGCATGTGCAAGCTGGCGTTCGATCACGCCCAGGAGCCTGTCGGACTTGACCGATCGTAGCGAGGGAAAGCCGGTTTGAGGCAGATTTTTCGGTCTTTTGAGGCGAATGGCAGGGCCCTTTAAACGAGAAAGAGCGGAAAATCTGACCAATCTCGGCTTTTCCGCACGACTGCATGGATGCAGGAGGTAGAGCAATGCAGGAGCAATTGCCGAGTAGATCAGCGTCAAGTCCGACAGGCTCCCAGCGCCAAACGCTTTTCCTTGCCCGCATGGCGGTACTTCATCCGCCAATACTTCGCCCCGGTCGGCATCACTTCCAGGTACAACGCGGCGGCATCGGTCAGCTTGTGCGGCTTGGCCTTGGGCTTGGCCTTGCGGGCAGCGGTATCGGTCAGCATGGCAGCGGCTCCGTTTGGGGGCACATTCAAGCGCCGAAGTGGTGGCATATGCGCTTGTGCCCCCAAATGTGCCACCACATGCCCCGGATACAAGCGGACGCTAAGGAAGCTCTGAACAACAGCCATCTGCCGTCATTGCGAGCGTAGCGAAGCAATCCAGTTCTTTGTTTTTCCGAACATTTCTGGATTGCCACGTCGCTTCGCTCCTCGCAATGACAGCTTGTTCAGAGCATCCCTAACGGACGCCATGAAACAAAAAACCCCGCTGGAATGCGGGGTTCAGGGGGCTTTGTGGATGGCGTTGGATGCGTTGAAACGGTGTTGTGGTGCCGGCACCCGGATTCGAACTGGGGACCTACCGCTTACAAGGCGGTTGCTCTACCAACTGAGCTATGCCGGCGCGGTGAGCATTCTAACAGCGCGGATGCCAGCGAGGAATCGTCAGCGGAACGATAATGCCGCCAACACCGGCTGCGGTTATCCACAAGCAAGGTTTTCGATGCGGGTTCCCGGGTAACGCGTCGCCTGCTGACGCCACGTGTCGTCGTTCGCTGCAACAGCGATGTCGAGCCACCATCGCGTCAACTCCTGCAGTCGCGGCTCCAGCCGCGGCTCGAAACCGAAGCCGCGCACCTGCTCGCGACGGGATTCGGCATTGGCCAGATCACGGAACAGGCCCAGCGAAACCGTATTCTCCTGCTCACCGGCAGTAACCACGTAGTAATCGCGCAAACCCTTTTCCTGCAACATGCGCGCCGCGTCCATCGCTTCCTGCCGGGTCGGGAATGCCGGCAGATAGACCCGGTAACCGCGCACCTCGCTGCTGCGCACCTCGCGCACCTGCTGCCGCTGCAATGCGGATTCGATCAGCGCACTGATCCGACCCGCATCGTCGAGCGCGGCGAACGGCCCGATGCTGTAGCACTGCTGCGGTGCTGGCGGAACCGCGGGCTCGGCATCGCCCGCAGACACCGCCCGCGACCCGGGTTCGGCCTCCGCGGCGGCAACCTCAGTGGAAATCGCCTCGGCGGCGTCGGTATCCGCGGGAGCGGACGCTTGCGCCGGTTCGGTCGAAACACCGGCCACCAATGCCTCTGACTCCACAGCCATCGCCGCCGGTTCCGCGTTGGTAGTGGCTGAAAGTGCCGGAACCGGAACAGTCGACGTTTCGCGCTCGGTCAGCAGTTGCAAAACCGGTATCCCGGGAATCGCAGCATCGCGCGCGAATGGCTGCTGCGGGCCAGGCCCCCACAACCACCAGGCCGCTACGCCCAGATTCATCATCAGCAAAACAGCGACCAGCGCGCGCGATATCATGCGTGAAGTTTAACCTGCATTTCCCGGCGATCCGCAGCACGTGAGTCGGCGACACGGCGTCTGGCAACGCGTGTCAGCCGGGGCCGCGCTTCGCCCATTCCGCCAGGCCTTCCAGCACCAGATCCGGCGCCGGCTGGTAATCGAGGCACATTTCCGACTGAACGTCGGTTGCGCCACCGCCGCCGAGCAACACCATCGGCACGCAGCCGAACACGATCGCTGCCCGAGCGTGGCAGCGCTCGATCAGGCCGAGCACGGCACCCAACGCACCGCCGGCAAGCGCATCCTGGGTATTGCCGGCGAATACCATCGGCTCGCCACCGTCATTGCGCAAATGCGGCACCCGCGCGGCCAGCGCCTCGCGCATCAGCGCCGGGGTAGGTGCGATCACGCCGCCAAGATGACGACCTTCCTGCGACAGCGCGTCCACGGTTACGGCCGTGCCGATGCTGACGATCAACCACGGCCCCGGCCCGCGTGCGTGCGCTGCGAGCAACGAGAGAAAACGGTCCGTGCCCAGTTGCTCGGGCTGCGCATACGCGATACGCACGCCAGCCATCTCGGCAATCGGGTGCACATCACGGCATGGCACCCCGTGGCGGGCGCACAGCGCGCGTACGCGCGCCGCAAGATCCGGCGTTGCCACCGACGACAGGAACGCGTCCTTGGCGCGCGGCAGCGCGGCTAGCGCGGCATCCAGAGCCTGATCGAAACCACCACCCTGATGCGCCAGGGCGCCGCGATCCAGCAATTCGCCAGCCGCCACCCGTGCCCACTTCAACCGGGTATTGCCAAGGTCGAACAACCAGCTCATCGCCTCACCCCCCGTACGCTCACCTCGCCCGAGTACAGCACACGCTCGCCATGCGCGGTGCGCACACGCAAACCGCCATCGTCAGCCAGTCCCAGTGCCTCGGCATCGAACGTGGCGCGCGCATCGTCGATCTGCACTGTTTGCCCCGCGAGCGCGTCGTAACCGGGCCAGCGCGCGATGGTATCGGCCAAGCCGTGTTCGGCAAAGCGCGGCAACGCCTGCAACACTCGTGCAATTACCGCGGCTGCCAGCGCGTTACGGGCCGGCGGCCTGCCATCCGCCAAGCCATGCAGATCGCACCAGGGCTGATCGATGGCCGATGCCGCCGCACTCGGCATACGCACGTTGACGCCGATGCCGATGACGGCGGTGACCGGCCCACCCACTTCGCCGCTGACGTCGATCACGATACCGCCGAGCTTGCGCCCGCCAGCCAGCAGATCGTTCGGCCACTTCAAACCGACGCCGGCAACACGCAACGCGCGCAGAGCGTCCACCACCGCCATGCCGACGCCAAGGCTGAGCCCGGCCAGGCGGGCCAGCGGCAGATCGAAGCGCCATGCCAGCGACAGATACAGATGGGCAGCCAATGGCGAAACCCACGCCCGGCCACGGCGACCACGACCCGCGCTCTGGCGTTCGGCCAGCAGTACCGCCGGCAAGGGTGCCGCGACATCCCGCCGCAATAACGCGGCCTGGGTGGAATCGAGCGACCAGCGCACGTCCAGCGCCGGCAGTGCGGCGTCGACAGCGCGCGGCAGCAAGCCGCGAATGGTTGCCGCATCCAGCAAATCCACGGGCGCCACCAACGCGTAGCCGGTACGGCGATCGGCGCTGATCTCCAGCCCGGCGTTGCGCAGCGCCTGTACCCGCTTCCAGATCGCGGCGCGGCTTACGCCCAACGTATCTGCCAGTGCCTGCCCGGTGCATGGCCCCTGTCGCAATTGCTGCAGCAGCTGTCGCTCGTCGATCACGTGCGCGACCGGAACGGGCGCAGCAAAATCCGGGCGCGTTCGAAACGCGACTCATTGCCGGCGCGCAGCCGACGGATATTGTCGCGATGGTTGTACACGATCAGCACCGCGGCGATCGCCGCAAATCCCGATCGCACGGCGTCGCCAGCGAGCGCGGCCTGCGCGATCAGACTGAGCGCGGCCAGCATCGTGGCCAGCCCGACGTATCCGCTGACGCCGATGATGATCAGCCAGCAGCCCAGAAACACCGGCAGCGACCACGGCCAGAGCACCGCCAACGCGCCGAGCAGGGTCGCGGCCCCCTTGCCGCCGCGAAATCCGTAGAACACCGGCCAGGTGTGGCCGGCGATGGCGAGCAACGCAGCCGACCAGGCCAGCGCGCTCGCTGCAAAAGGCACATCGACAGGTGCGAACCGCAACGCCAGCCACACCGCGAGCGCGCCCTTGCCGACGTCGATCAGCACCACGCCGAGCGCAAACTTCCAGCCCAGCGTGCGCAAGGCATTGGTGCCACCGGCGTTGCCGCTGCCGTGGCGGCGCACATCCACGCCACGCCAACGCCCGAGCAGCAAACTGCCCGATACCGAGCCAAGCAGGTACGCCCCCAGCAGTAGCAGCAATGAAATTGACATCGCTGGATTATGCGACAAGCGATGCCGTCAGCGTCACGAGCGTTGCGTCGAAAACGGCTGCAAGGAAACCACCAACGCACCAGGGCCGGCATGTGCGCCCACTGCCGGGCCGGTTTCGACCAGCCACGACGATTCGCAGTCGAGGATGCCCACCAGCGCCTCACGCAGGGCCGCACCGTCGGCGGGGCTGTCGCAATGCCCGACAATCAGGCGCCAGCGCTGTCTGCGATCCACGCGCTTGGCCACATAGCGGGCGAAGCGCTCCGGCGCACGTTTGCTGCCGAACAACGCCGACACCACGCGCAGCTTGCCGGCAACACTGACCCGCGCGATCGGGGTAAGACCGAGCCATTCGGTCAGCGGCCTGGCCCAGGCCGGCACGCGCCCACCGCGCACGGCATGACTCACGTCGCGCGCCAGGGCAAACGTATGGGTGAGCGGACGCAAGCGCGCAAGTTCATCGAGGATGGCGGCAGAATCGGCGCCGGCCATCGCCCGTTCGGCGGCGGCGATCGCCAGCAGCGCCTGCCCGCCGGCGGCGTTGGCGGTATCGAACACATCGCTGCGCCCGCCATCGACCCGTGCCGCAGCCGATTCGGCCGCTTGCAGCGTGCCCGACACCGCACGCGACAGACCGACGTAAACCAGCCGGGGGTGATGCGCCAGCAGGAACTCGAACTGGCGGCGGAAGTCGCCCGGCGGCGGCTGGCTGGTGCGCGGCAACACTGCGGCAGCGCGCAACTTGGCGTAG
This sequence comes from Gammaproteobacteria bacterium HGW-Gammaproteobacteria-4, assembly GCA_002839995.1. Taxonomy (GTDB): domain Bacteria; phylum Pseudomonadota; class Gammaproteobacteria; order Xanthomonadales; family Xanthomonadaceae. The sequence goes on from PGZC01000003.1 coordinate 70,461, forward strand.
AACTCGCTCGGTGTGAGCGACACCTTGTCGAGATAGTCGCGGTCGCCAAAATTGATGCGCAGCGGCACGACATGGATGTGCAGGCGCTCGATCAGCTCCAGCGGCAGGTCAGCCGCGCTGTCGGTAACGATGGCCACCGCAGTGCCGGCCGCCACCGCGCGCTGCTGCGCGTACATGTCGTCCGCCTTGCAGCCCTCCAGTGTGCCAAACGCAGCGCAGGCCTCGAACAACGGCTGCGGATCGCTGACATGGGCATGTACCCGCACCCGGGTCGACGACCCGGCAATCACCACGCTCGATGCCCCCAATGCCGCCACCCGCGTGCGCAGCGCGTCGCGATCGATCGCATCGCCAAGGATCAGGCATTCGCTGCACCAGCGATGCTCGGGGTCGCCGCAGGCATCGCGATGCGCCGCCGCGGCCTCGTCGTCGGCCAGATCATCCAGTTCGGCGGCGTTGATGGCAGCTCGAAACGCATCGTCACCACGGCGTTGCTGCATGAATTCGACCACGCCTTCGAGCAGATCGACGAAACCCTGCGCGCCGGCATCGACCACCCCTGCCTTTTGCAGAACCGCCAATTGCTTTGGCGTGTCGGCCAGCGCTTCGCGGGTATGCAGCAAGGCGTGATGGATCCAGCCACCGATATCGCGTTGGCCATGACCTTGCTGCAACGCATCGGCGAAGGCATGGATGACACTCAGGATCGTCCCCTCGCGTGGCTCGCTCAGCGCGGCACGCGCCGCATCGGCGCCACGGCGGACAGCGCCGGTCAGGCTGGCGGTGTCGAGCACCGGCAGGGCACCAACCGCCTCGGACATGCCCTGAAGGAATTGCGCCAATATCGCGCCCGAATTGCCGCGCGCTCCATCGATCGCGTCCGCGCCGACCTGGCGCAACAACTCGCCCGCATTCGCCGCCCGTCGGCTCAGCGCGCCCGCGAGCACCGTACCCAGAGTGAACGCCATGTTGTTGCCGGTGTCGCCATCGGCGACCGGAAACACGTTGATCCGGTTGAGCACGTCGCGATCGGCAATGACGCGGCGCGCACCGGCGATCAGCGCACGGCGAAGGGCTGGAGTGGAAATCCGTCGTACCGGATACAGCATGGGTTGGCTGGTCAAGGCGTTCATTGTCGTCGAGTCTGCCGCAAACGGTGCGATTCGCCATGCTGCGCCGCAACGAAGTGCTGCCGGCCAACGGTGTTGATGCAACCTTTTGCGCGCCTCACGCATCTCACCCGGAGTCATCCATGTACTGGCGGCCATCCATGAAACACCTCGTCGTACTGGCACTCGTCGGCCTGATCGCTTTGGCGCCGGAAAGCCGTGCGCAAATGCCCGCGAAACGCCTGGGCGCAGACGGCGGGTGCTCTGCGCCGTCGCAGACGACGCAGCCGGGCGCATCAGCGGGCGCTGTCATCGCACCGAAAGCGACTCCCGCAGCCGACACCGCGCGCGACTGTGCGCAGTGCGACAACCACTACCATGTGCCAACGCGCTGGCATCGATTCCTGCCCGGCATGTACCGCTGAAGCTTAGCGCGACAGCGGAAACCTCAAGGTAAACCGGGCGCCACCCAACTCGGGCGAGCGATCCACCATCATCTGGCCGGAATAGTTGCGCACGATGTCCTGCACGATCGCCAGGCCGATCCCGTGACCCTGCACCTGCTCGTCGCCGCGCACGCCGCGCTGCAACACGCGTTCGATCTGCGCATCGGCGATACCTGGCCCGTCATCTTCCACGGCGATACACAGGCTGCGCACCCTGGAGCCTTCGCGGACGGCTTCAACTCGCGTGGTCAGAAGAACACGGGAGTGCGCCCATTTGAACGCGTTTTCAAGCAAATTTCCGAGCACTTCCAGCAGATCGCCCACTTCGCCGTGAAAACACGCGTCCGGCGCGAGTTCGAACTCGCACAGCACGCCCCGGCCGGCGTAAACCTTTTCCAGGCCTTGCACCAGGCTTTCGGCGTGCGCTGCAATCGGCTCGGGGGTGTGGTAAAGGCGATGACCCGAACGCGCGGCACGCGCGAGCTGGTATGAGACGATTCCGCTCATGCGCTCGAGCTGCTCGTGCACCGTCTGACGCAAGTCGCCCGCATCGGCGTCCAGCCGCGCGCGAATCACCGCCAGCGGCGTTTTCAGGCTGTGCGCCAGATCGGCCAGCGTATTGCGGTAGCGCGTCATGTGTTCGCGCTCGCTGGCGATAAACGCATTGATACTGCCGGTAAGCGGTTGCAACTCGAGTGGTTGCGGGCCGGGAAGACATTCGACCTCGCCATTTTTCACCCGCGCCATGTCGCGCGAGACCCGCATCAAAGGACGCAGGCTCCAGCGCAAGATGCCCACCTGAAGCAGCAACAGCAACAGCGCAGCCGCACCCAGATAACCCCATAGCGCCCGCCGGAAAACCGACAGTTGCTCGCTGAGCACTTCAGCGTCCTCGAATACATGAAATGTGAGGGCGATGTCGTCGCTGGCGCCGACGCCGTCCTGATCCCAGATCAGGCCCATGGCGAAGTGGTAAACCTTGGTGATACGGCCAGTGCTGTCGGTCACTTTCAGCGGTCCGTCGAAGCGCTGCACCCCCGGCGCGAGCTTCACGTCCAGCGGCAGCGGCTGGCTCAGGGCCGATTGCGACGCCCACGGCTCGTTGTCGCCCAAGGCCGCCGCGTAAAGCCCGCTGCCGGGTCGGTTGAAGCGCGGGTCCGGTGCGACCTCGGGCGGCAACAGCACCTTGCCGCGGGAAAATTCCATGCCGCCGAAGTAGGCGTAGGTATAGCTCTTCAAGCGATCGCGCAGGGCGCTTTCGGCGGTTTCGGTGAACGCCCGATCCAGGGCGTAACCGGTGAGCCCGAGAAAAGCGACCAAGCCAAGGCTGGCGGCCAACAACTGCCGGCCCTGCAACGACAGCCGGCTGAGCCGATCAGGCATTGCGCCAGCTCCGATACCCGCGTTTCACCGGCTCAGGCGTTGCGCGGCAGCGCAAAGCGGTAACCGCGACCACGTACCGTCTCGATCGGCTTGATCTGGGTGTCCGGATCCAGCTTCTTGCGCAGTCGGCCGATGAACACCTCCAGGACATTGGAATCGCGGTCGAAATCCTGCTGATAGATATGCTCGGTCAGATCGGCTTTGGACACCAGTTCGCCCGCATGCAGCATCAGGTATTCGAGCACCTTGTACTCGTAGCTGGTGAGATCGACGCTTTGCCCGGCTACCGACACCGATTGTGCTGCGAGATCGAGCACGATCGGACCGCATTCCAGCGTCGGCTTGCTCCAGCCCGCCGCGCGGCGCAGCAAGGCATTGAGCCGCGCCATCAATTCCTCGACGTGAAATGGCTTGACCAGATAGTCGTCGGCGCCCGCTTTGAGCCCTTCGACCTTGTCCTGCCAGCTTGAACGCGCGGTCAGGATCAGGACCGGATATTTCCGACCTTCGGCGCGCAGGGCACGCAGCAAGTCCATGCCCGAAAGCTTGGGCAGACCAAGATCGATAATCGCCACATCGAAAGGCATCTCGCGACCCAGATACAGCCCTTCTTCGCCATCCTGGGCAGCGTCGACTGCAAACCCTTCGCGCTTGAGCCGTGCCGCCAGCGTTTCGCGCAACGGGGCCTCATCCTCAACCAGCAGAATACGCATCGTTATCTCCTTGAATGCAGCCGAACGACGAGCACCTCGCTCAGTCGTCTTTGTCCTTGCCCTTGCTTTTGCCCTTGTCCTGGCGCTTGCCTTTCGTCTCGCCGCGGGCATCGTCGCGATACACGCGCACCCGGCCTTCCGGCGTGATCACCTTGATCCGATTGACGTCGCGCCCGCCCTGCGGCACCCGTTCGGCACGCAACACCTCGCCGCCGGTATCGCGCTCGACCTCGCGCACCGACTCGCGCAGCGGCCGCCCACGATCGGTACGCGCCTCGCGCTCATCTCTCGCAATCGCCGGCGCCGCCAGCAACAGGCAGAGCAGAACGAGCAGCAGGCGCCTGATCATCGTCATGGAGTATTCCGGCAATATCGGTGGAAGTTCGGTCAAGTGTCGCTGTCGGGCGGTGAATCGGCGCTTAAACCGAAAATTCTCCGCTACGCCTGAACTAGAAAATCTCGGCAACGCAACAACGCAAACTGCCGCCGGCTTTTTCCAGTTCGTCCAAGGGTAACGCAATCACGGTGAACTGCGCTGCGGCCAAGGCTGCCCGGTTGGCCCCGGTCAACGCTGCCGCCGCTTGCGCGCTCATCCACACGCTATCGCTGCCCAGCGCGATACAGTTTCCGGCAAATCCCGATCGCTCACCAGCATCCAGGACAATGGCGTGCGGATACAACCCCCGCAATGCCAGGGCAATACCCGGGTCGGCAAAACCATCCGGGCAAATCACCAGTGCCCGTCCCGCCAGAATACTCATCAGCACATTGGTGTGATATTCGCACGGCGCCAGATCGAACAGCAACGTGGCGCGAAGTCCAAAAGCCGCATGCATGGCAGCGGCACCGCTCTCGTCGCAACGTGCCGACAGACCGCAAAATCCCAGCCCGCGGGCACGATCGATAATCAGCGAGCCCGTCAATTCAGCCACTCCCGGGCCGGAGCGCAGATCGACAACCCGATAACCGAGAACCTGCCGGAAAAACGCCGGAATGTCGTTGCGCTCGGCTTCGCGCCGGCGCACGGGATGGCGCATCGGGGCAATCAACAAACGCCCCGCCGCGGTCGCGAAGACATTGTTCGCGAACACCGCATCGGGGGTTTCGGGGTCGCCGGGAAAGCAGACTACCGGCAGCGACTGCGCGATCCGGCGCTGCAAGCCACGGTGCTGCGCCAGCGCACGCTCCACATCCACCGCGCCGTCGCGCAGCATGTAGGTGTTGTCGCTGGCCGATTGTTCGGCGAGGGCGAAGCCCTCCGGCGCCACCATGAACACGCCGCGCGGCAACGCCGGCAGGTCAGCCGGAAACTGCCGCGCGTGGGCCACGAACGCCGCCACGTCACGGGTGATCATGCCGCCTCGCGGCGGGGTGCGGTCGCTGCAAGGGCCGCTTCGACCAACTCCCAGCCCGCTGCGCGATCGGTGAAGCCCTGGCTGAGGATTTGCCGGAAATGACGACCACCGGGCTGCCCGTTGTACAGGCCGAGCACATGGCGGGCCATGTACTTGAGCGCCACCCCGGCCGCCAACTGTGTTTCGATATAAGGCTGGAATGCGCGCAGCAAGTCCTCGCGATCGCGTAGCGGCTGATCCGGCGAGAAAATCCGTTGCTGCATCCGATGCAATACATACGGCGTGTGGTATGCGGCACGGCCGATCATCACCCCATCCACCAGCGCCAGGTTGTCATCGACTTTCTCCAGGGTATCCAGGCCACCGTTGAGCACGATGCTCAGATCGGGGCGCTCGCGCTTGAGCTGATGCACCCACGGGTAACGCAGCGGCGGCACCTCGCGGTTCTCCTTGGGCGAAAGGCCCTTGAGCCAGGCGTTGCGGGCATGCACCACAAACACCTTGCAACCGGCCTGCGCCACGGTATCGACAAACGCCCGGAACGGCACGTAGTCGGCGGCGTCGTCCACACCCAGCCGGCATTTCACACTCACCGGCACCGGCACCGCCGCCGCCGCCATGGCGGCAACGCAATCGGCCACCAGCGCCGGCTCCTTCATCAGGCAGGCGCCGAAGCGGCCGGCCTGCACGCGATCCGAGGGGCAACCCACATTGAGATTGATTTCATCGTAGCCCCAATCGGCACCGATCCGCGCCGCCTGTGCGAGGCATTCCGGCTCGCTGCCGCCAAGCTGCAACGCCAGCGGGCGTTCACCGGCATGGTAGCCAATCAGCCGCTCGCGATCCCCGTGCAGCACCGCCTGCGCATGCACCATCTCGGTATACAGCCGCGCCATGGGCGCGAGCAGCCGATGAAACGCCCGGCAATGGCGATCGGTCCAATCCATCATCGGTGCAACCGACAAGCGGATGGAGTGCTCGTAGCGCTGGGCAGCCACGTTGCGGGCGGAAGGAGGCGAATCGATCGTCATGTCGGCAAACGGCGCTGGGGCGGCCATTATAGCCGGCGTGGTACGCGGCCTTGTGCCTGCGGCACACGCCCGGGAGGCCGCACACAGCGGCGCCCCGGGCCGGTTGAAGCACAACGATTCGTTGCGATAACTACTTCACGCCATGCATCAGCTTGTTGATCAATGGCGCGATCAGGAACAGCAACACGCCCGCTCCGGCAAGCAGCCAGAAGCTGAAGGTGAAGCCGTCCAGCGCCGACTGCACCGTCATGCCGCTCTCGCCGCTGACGTGGCCGGCAAAAATGCCCGAAAGGTTGTTGCCGATCGCGGTGGACAGGAACCAGCCGCCCATCGCCAGCCCGACGTAGCGCAGTGGCGCCAGCTTGGTCACCATCGACAGGCCGATCGGCGACAGGCACAGCTCGCCGACGGTCTGCATCACGTAGACCAGCACCAGCGGCCAGAACGGAATCAGGCCGTTGCTGCCGACCAGCGACTGCAGGGCGAAGATCAGCACCACGAACGCGGCGGCATTGAACAACAGGCCAAGACCGAACTTGCGCGGAATCGACGGTTCGACATTGCGCTTTGCCAGCCAACCCCAGCCCAAGGCCACGAACGGCGCCAGAATGACGATCGAGGCCGGGTTGACCGACTGGAACCAGCCAACCGGGAACACCCAGCCGCCGAACATCTCGCGATCGACCAGGTTCTGCGCGAGGAAGTTGAACGAGCTGCCGGCCTGCTCGAAGAACATCCAGAACAACACGTTGAAGGTGAACAGCAGCAGCATCGCGACCACCTTGTCGCGCGCCACGCTGCCTTCGCGCAACGCCTCGATCAGCAGCATCAGGGCGAGGCCGATAAACAAGGCGCCGAGCAACCAGGCGATCACCGTTGCGCCGGCCTTGGCCATCAGCAGGTACACCACCGGCACCGCCAGGATGGTGCCGACAGTCACAATCCCCATGGACTTGCGACCGTCGCGGTCGGCCGGCGGGCGTCCGATCTGGCCCAGTTGCCGACGGCCAAACCAGAACCACAGGGTGCTGATCAGCATGCCGACGCCAGTGGCGAGGAACACAATCTTGTAGTTCTGCTGCATCGGCGTGTCGGTAATGACGCTGGCCAGCCAGCCGGTGATCAGCGGCGATACCAGGGCGCCACCGTTGATGCCCATGTAGAAGATGGTGAAACCGCGATCGCGGCGCGAATCGCCAGGCGCATAGAGCTGGCCGACCATGGTCGAGATATTGGGCTTGAACAGGCCGTTGCCGACGATGATCACTGCCAGCCCGAGCAGGAAAATGTCCTGATTGGGCAGCATGATCATGAAATAGCCGATCGCCGACACCACCGCGCCGAGCAGGATCGAGCGCTGGTAACCGATCACCCGGTCGGCGACATAACCACCGAAGATCGCGGTCGCGTAAACCAGCGCCAGAAAGGCACCGTAGGTGCGGCTGGCGTAGGCCTGGCCGCTGGCGTCGCCATCGAAGAACTGGGCGACGATGTAGAGCGTCAGCGCCCAGCGCATGCCGTAGAAGGCGAAGCGCTCCCAGAACTCCGACATGAACAGCATCCATAGCTGGCGCGGATGCCCGAGAACCTCGCCCGGCGGCGGCGGGATATAGGCGTTGTTGTTGACGGCGGCGCTACTCATGCGGTGTCTCCCCTGCATCGATGGTTGGCGGTATGTCGCACCAGGACGCGTTTCACGCATCTTCTATGGCGCAACAGGTCGGCAAGGTTTACTCGCACTGGCGCTGCGAGTCAAACCCGGACCGGACCCCGGCGCAAGTCCGACCGACGCTCAGGCCAGTTCACTGCGCAACGCGATCAGCTCCGGGAAGAAGCTCAAGTCCAGTGCCTGCTTGAGAAAACCGACGCCGGAACTGCCGCCGGTACCACGCCGATGGCCGATGATGCGTTCCACCGTCTTCATGTGGCGAAAACGCCAGAGCTGGAAGCCGGTCTCGACGTCGATCAGTTGTTCGCATAGCTGATACGCCTGCCAGTGCGTCTGGGTGTCGCGGTAGATCGACGCCAGCACCGGCACCAGCACGGGCGTAAACGCATGCGGCTGCGACCAGTCGCGAGCGACGCATTGCGCCGGCACGGCGTGCCCCTGCCGGTGCAGGTGCAACAGGAACTCGTCGTACAGGCTGGGCGCATCCAGCACCGCGCGCAAACGCGCCTGCGCCACCGGATCGTGGCTGAACACCGCAATCATCTGCGCGTTCTTGTTGCCGAGCATGAACTCGACCAGCCGGTATTGCAGCGACTGGAACCCGGAAGCATCGCCAAGCGCTGGCCGAAACGCCAGGTATTCGCTGGGGGTCAGGGTTTCCAGCACCGCCCATTGCTCGAACAGTTGACGCTGCACCTGTTTGATCCGCGCCAGGTTTTTTTGCATCGGGCCAAGATCGTCGGCCTGCAAGTGGGCAATGGCTGCATTCAGTTCATGCACGATCAGCTTGAGCCACAACTCGGCCACCTGATGCTGGATGATGAACAGCATCTCATCGTGGCGCGGCGGATCGCTGAGCGGCTGTTGCGCCGCAAGCAGGGTATCGAGCTTCAGATAACCGCCGTAACTGATGCGCTCATGGAGATCGCGGGTAATCCCCGCTTCCAGCGGGCGCAAATTGTGTTCGTCGCCCATCGCATTCGCTCGTGTTCAACAAGATCAACATCTTAGCCCACTTCGCCGGTTGCCACCACGGTCACTTTTGTCATGGAACTGTCGTCGCACTTCGCCTAGAATGCACGGGAAACTGTGACTGGATTCACATTGCGCAATCACAGCCACCGGCCGCCATGGGGAGCGGTCTCTTGTCCTGGGGAGAAGTACATGATTCGTGCATACCATCTGCGCGCGCTACTGATTGCCGCGCTCGGCATATTCGCCACATCCGCGCAAGCCGATGTCGTGGTCAGCCAGGTTTATGGCGGTGGCGGCAACTCCGGCGCCACCTTGCGCAACGATTTCGTCGAGCTGTTCAACAATGGTAGCGATCCGGTCGATCTGAACGGCTGGACCGTACAGTACGCATCGTCCGGCGGTTCGTCGTGGCAGCGCACCAACCTGAGCGGCAACATCGCGCCCGGCGGCTATTTCCTGATCCAGCATGCGGCCGGCAGCGGCGGCAGCATGGATCTGCCAACGCCCGACAGCATCGGCACCATTGCCATGAGCGGCACTGCCGGCAAGGTGGCGTTGGTCAATTCGAGTACCGCACTGACCGGCACCTGCCCGTCCACCGATGCCAGTCTGGTCGATCTGGTCGGCTACGGCGGCGCAGCCAGTTGCGCCATGGGCTCGCCCACCGGCAACCTGAGCAACACCACTGCCGCGCTGCGCAAGGAAGACGGCTGCGCCAACACCGGCAACAACAATGCCGATTTCAGCATTGCCGCACCGGCGCCGCGCAACAGCGCGTCGCCGACCAAGGATTGCGGCGCGCCGCCACCGCCGCCGCCGCCGGTGGTGACGATTCCGATCCACGATGTGCAGGGCCCCGGCAACATTTCGCCCGTTGTTGGTGACGTGGTTGCGATCGAAGGCATCGTCACCCAGCGCAAGTTCAACGGCTTCTTCGTGCAGACAGCGGCCGACGAGATCGATGCCGATCCGCTGACGTCCGAGGGTGTGTTCGTGTTCACTACCAGTGCCGGCGCGCCTGCCGAAGCGCAGGTCGGCAACCGTGTGCAGGTGCGCGGCACCGTCGCCGAGTTCACGCCGTCGTCCGACGTCAACCAGTTGCCGTTGACCGAACTGACCTTCGCCACCACCACCGTGATCAGCACCGGCAATGCCTTGCCCGCGCCGGTGCTGATCGACGCCAGCGTGCTCAATGCCGACAGCGACGCCGACTTTCTGGAGCGCTACGAGGGCATGCGCGTGAGCGTACCCGAACTGGTCGTTACCGGCCCGGTGCAAGGCAACATCAACGAGAGCCAGGCCGCCTCGACCAGCAACGGCGTGTTCCTGGGCGTGCCGGCCGGCGTAGCGCGGCCGTTCCGCGAACCCGGCATCAGCGTGCTCGACGTGGCGCCGATTCCTGCCGGCTTGCTGCCGCCGCTCTATGACGGCAACCCGGAAATCCTGCGCGTCGACAGCCGCGGCGATGGCGTCACCCTGCTCTCGGTCGATGTCGGCGCCACCGTCAGCGGCCTGCTCGGCGTGCTCGATTACGGCACTACCCGCTACACCGTGCTGCCCGATCCGGGCGTGAATGCAACGGTAGTGGATACCGCTGCCCCGACCGCAGTCAGCGTGCCGGGCGCGGGTGAGATCACGGTCGCCAGTTTCAACATCCTGCGTTTCTTCGACGACAGCGCCGCCAACAACACCGGCAGTTCGCCGACGCTCACGCCCGATGCGTTCCAGTTCCGCCTGCGCAAGACGGCCAATGCCCTGTGCCAGTTCCTGCATACCCCCGACATCGTCGGTGTGGTGGAAGTCGAAGGCATCGATGCACTGACCGCGCTGGCCAATGCGATCAACGACAACCTGCCCGGCACCTGCGCACGCAACCCGCGTTACGTCGCCTATCTGGCCGAGGGCAACGACGTCGGCGGTATCGACGTCGGCTTCCTGGTGAGCAATGCCGAGGTGGCAACCGGCCTGCCACGGGTTAGCGTCAATGACGTGGTGCAGGAAGGCAAGGACGCGCTGATCGTCAACCCGAACGGCTCGACCTCGATCCTCAACGACCGCCCGCCGCTGCGCTTGTCGGCGACGGTCAACGCCGCCAACGGCGCCCAGTACGATCTCACCGTGTATGCCAACCACCTGCGCTCGTTGAACGACGTCAACAGCGCATCGCCGGGTTCCAACGGCTGGCCGACCGCCGGCGAGCGCGTACGCGACAAGCGTGCGCGGCAGGCATTGTTCCTCGCCGAACTGGTGCAGGCTCGGCAAAGCGTCAATCCGGCCGAGCGCATCGTGCTGCTCGGCGATTTCAACGCCTACGAGTTCAGCGACGGCCTGGCCGATGTGATGGGTATCGTCACCGGCCAGCAGGCGGCGGCAAACGAAGTGCTGACGCATCTCGACAGCCCGGTATTTCCGCCGTTGTTGAACATGACCAACACCGCGCCAGCGGAGGATCGCTACTCGTTCGTGTTCGACGGCAGCGCGCAGACGCTCGATCACATCGTGGTCAATCAGGCACTGCTGGATTCGGCCGCTTCGGTGCGCATCGAACACGCCCGCCTGAACGCCGACTTCGGCAACGACAACTTCGGCGATGCCGGCGTGCCGATGCGGGTGTCCGATCACGACCCGGTAGTCGCCTATCTGGCGGTGCCGACCGCCCGCCAGGCCGATCTTCAGGTCGGGCTGAAAGGTCCGCGCCTGCCGGTGGTTTTCGCCGGCGACAGCGCCGCGTTCGAAGCAACGCTCGCCAACAACGGCCCCGACCCGGCGCTCAATCCGCATCTGCAACTGCGTTTCGACGCGCAGATCGGCCAGCTCGACAGCGTCACCGGCGATGGCTGGAGTTGCGATGCTCCGGTGCCGACCGGCACCGACACGCTGGTCGCGGTGGACTGTCGTCGTATCGGCTTCATGCCGTCCGGCGAGAGCCAGAGCCTGACCTTGAACTTCACCACGCTCACCGAATTGCGGGTCGGCGTGTTGGGGGTGTTGGCGCGCATCGACAGCGCAACCGCCGATCCCGTGGCCTACAACAACCACGCCGCAAACGCCGTGCTGGTGGTGCGTCGCGGGCGCTGAATCAGGGCCGGACGTGGCTGCGGGATAACGCACAATGGCGCGGCTTCGGTCGCGCCATTGCCGTTCAAAATGCCGCGGTGCGCCTTGCTTTGAATGACCATTGCCTGTTATCTAGTGGGTTCCGCTCCGCATTGCGATTGATGATGACAACGGTCGCCAGTTTCGAGATCGACTATCTGCAATACCTCGCGCCCGACGGCAAACCGGTGCGCAAGGACATGCCAAAGTTCGCCAAGGACAACAAGAGCCTGGTCGAGCTGTATCGACAAATGGTGTTGGTGCGCACCTTCGACAGCAAATCGGTAGCCTTGCAACGTACCGGCAAGCTGGGCACCTATGCCTCGTGTCTCGGCCACGAAGCCGCGCATATCGGCATCGGATCGGCGATGCGCCCGGAAGATCTGTTCGCTCCGAGCTACCGCGAATACGGCGCCCAGTTCATGCGCGGCGTGCGCCCACGTGAGGTGCTGATGTACTGGGGCGGCGACGAGCGCGGCAACGATTTTGAAGTCCCGCGCCACGATTTCGCCTGGTGCGTGCCGATCGGCACGCAATGCCTGCATGCGGCCGGTGCCGCACTGGCGTTCAAGCTGCGCGGCGAGAAGCGCGTCGCGGTGGCCTGTGTCGGCGACGGCGGCAGTTCCAAGACCGACACCTACGCGGCCATCAACTCGGCCGGCGCGTTCAACCTGCCGTTCGTGCTGTGCATCATCAACAATCAATGGGCCATCTCGGTACCGCGTTCGGCGCAAACCGGCGCAAAAACGCTGGCGCAAAAAGGCATCGCCGGCGGCTTGTTCTGCATCCAGGTGGATGGCAACGACATCATCGCGGTACGTGCGGCAATGGATGAAGCGCTGTCCCGCGCCCGTGCCGGCAAGGGTGGTAGCGTGATCGAACTGGTCACCTACCGGCTCGGCGATCACACCACCGCCGACGACGCCCGCCGTTACCGTGGCGAAGCCGAGGTCAAGGCGGCGTGGGAACGCGAGCCGCTGATCCGCCTGCGCGCTTGGCTGGTCGGCCAGAAAGTATGGGACGACGACATGGAAGCGGCGTGGAAAGTGGAATGCGGCAAGCGCGTCGATGCCGAAGTGGATGCCTACCTTGCCAGCCGCACGCAGCCGCTGGAATCGATGTTCGACTATCTGTACGCCGAGCTTCCCCATGACGTGGCGGCGCAGCGCGCGCAAGCCCTGGCCTGGGAGGCGCGCAAGCAATGAGCAGGGAAGCCGATCCCATCACCCTCATCGAGGCCATTACCCAGGCGCTGGCCTTCGAGATGGCAAACGACGCCAACGTGCTGGTTCTGGGCGAAGATGTTGGCGTCAACGGCGGTGTGTTTCGCGCTACCGCCGGTTTGCAACAGCGCTTTGGCGATCAGCGCGTGCTCGACACGCCGCTCGACGAAACCACCATCGCCGGCCTGACCGTCGGCATGGCCGCGCAGGGCATGAGGCCAGTCGCCGAAGTGCAATTCGACGGTTTTGTGTACCCGATGCTGGATCACATCATCTGTCACGCGGCCCGCATGCGCACCCGCACCCGCGGCCGGCTAAGTTGTCCGATGGTGTTGCGGGTGCCTTGGGGTGGCGGCATCCGCGCGCCCGAGCATCACAGCGAGGCCAACGAATCGCTGTTCACCAACGTGCCGGGGCTGCGCGTGGTGCTGCCCAGTTCGCCGGCACGCGCCTACGGCCTGTTGCTCGCCGCGATCCGCGATCCGGACCCGGTGATCTTCATGGAACCCAAGCGCATCTACCGGCAATACAAGGAACTGGTACCCGATGATGGCGAGGCGTTGCCGCTGGATGTGTGTTTCGTGTTGCGCGACGGCCACGACGTCACCCTGGTCACCTGGGGCGCGCATGTGAAAGAAACGCTGGAAGCTGCCGACGCACTGGCTGGCGATGGCATCAGCGCCGAAGTGATCGACGTGGCCACCCTGAAACCACTGGATTTCGACACCATCCACGAATCGGTGCGCAAGACCGGCCGTTGCGTGATCGTGCACGAGGCCGCGCGCACCGCCGGCTTTGGCGCCGAAATCGCCGCGCAGTTGGCCGAGAAGGCCATGTACGACCTGCTCGCCCCGGTCGAGCGGGTCACCGGTTACGATGTGCCGATTCCGTTGTTCCGGCTGGAGATGAAGTACCTGCCGAGTGTCGAGAAAATCGTGGCCGCGGTAAAACGGACGCTGGCGGCGGGATAGATCGGGACTCGGGAATAGCAAATGGTCCGCAAAACACGCAAAGTTCGCAAAGGAAAGCCCACTTCTTGATTTGCTTTCTTTGCGTCCTTTGCGGACATCCGCTCTTGCTTCTGCGTTGTTGCTCTTGCTTTTCCGAGTCCCCAGCCCCGGCATCATCGAGCCCCCACTCTGAGCATCCACCATGAGCAAAACAAAAACCTTCTTCCTCCCCGATCTCGGCGAAGGCCTGCCCGACGCCACCATCGTCGAATGGATGGTCAAGCCGGGCGATTCCATCGCGCTCGACGAGCCGCTGGTGTCGATGGAAACCGCCAAGGCGGTGGTCGAAGTGCCCTCGCCGGTTTCGGGCAAGGTGCTCACACTGGCGGGTAACGCCGGCGACGTGATCGCCACTGGCGCGGTACTGGCCGAGTTCGAGATCGATGCCAGCAAACCGCAACGCGCCGAGGGCCATGACACCGGCCATCACCACGGCACCAAGCCGGCGAGCAAAACACCCGACACGCCGGCAGCGGAATCCGCGCCCGCCGCCGATTCCGCTGCCGACCCGGAGCCGGATGCCGATGCCGGCACCGTGGTCGGCGCCATGGAAAGCAGCAACCGGGTACATGCCGAGCAAGCCAGCCAGGTCGGTGGCATCAAGGCGATGCCGGCGGTACGGGCGCTGGCGAAGAAGCTGCATGTGGATCTGGCGCTGGTCAGCGCAAGCGGCGCCGGGGGCGTGATCACGCTCAAGGATGTGAAGGATGCGGCGACGGCGGGGACGGCGCCATTGCTCCGCTCTCCCACCGGGAGAGGGGTCGGGGGTGAGGGTGCGGTTGGAGCGCATGACCGCAATGGCCCCGAACCCTCATCCGCCCTCCGGGCACCTTCTCCCGGGGGGAGAAGGGAAGAGCGAACCGTGTTTTCCGCCAGTGGCAAACCCATGCGCACCTCAGCACCGGGCGCCGTTGCCAGCGGCCAACCCGAGCAACTCAAGGGCGTACGCCGCAACATGGCGCGGGTGATGGCGGATGCCCATGCCAAGGTTGCACTGACCACGATCTGCGATGACGCCGACCTGCACGCGTGGCTCGGCAAGCAGGACATCACCGCGCGTCTGGTTCGCGCCATCGTCTCCGCCTGCAAGGCAGTGCCGGCGCTCAATGCCTGGTTCGATGGCGACAAGCTGGTGCGCACCCAGCATCCCCACGTCGACATCGGCATCGCGGTCGATACCGACGATGGCCTGTTCGTTCCGGCCTTGCGCAACGCCGACATGCTCGATGCAGCCAGCGTGCGTGCCGGCATCCAGCGCCTGCGTGCGCAGGTCGCGGATCGCAGCATTGCGGCTAGCGAACTCGCGGGTTACACCATCTCGCTGTCGAACTTCGGCATGTTCGCCGGCCGCTACGCCACGCCTGTGGTCGTCCCGCCAACGGTGGCGATAATCGGCGCCGGCAAGCTGTCTCACGATGTGGTGGCCGTGATCGGCGGTATCGAGGTGCATCGTAGCCTGCCGCTGTCGTTGAGCTTCGACCATCGCGCCTGTACCGGCGGCGAGGCGGCGCGCTTTCTTGCCGCAGTGCTTGATGACCTGGGCCAACCGCAGTAATCAGCGCACTTGCGCAGTGCAGCAAAACCCGGCACCGTGAGCGCATCAGTCAGCGGAACCGATATATGGCTCGTAATATGGCTCGTGCCGTCCTGTCGCGCGAGGAAATAGCCAACGCCCTCACCCACGGACTGGGCGCGGCGGCCAGCCTGGCTGCCGGCCTGGTTCTGGTGGTGTTGGCCTCGTTGCGCGGCGATGGCTGGCAACTGGCCAGCGCGATCGTGTTCGCGTGCGCGTTGGTTCTGCTCTACAGCGCATCCACTGCTTACCATGCCAGTGTCGAACCGGCAATCAAGCGACGCCTGAAGATACTCGACCATGCCGCGATTTATGTTCTGATCGCGGCGACCTACACCCCGTTCATGCTGGTGTCGCTGCGCGGCCCCTGGGGCTGGAGCCTGTTTGCGCTGATCTGGGCACTGGCCCTGGCCGGGGTGGTATTCAAGCTGTTCTACACCGGACGATTCGAGCGCACCTCCACCCTGCTCTATCTGGGCATGGGCTGGATCGCCGTGCTCGCAGCGGCGCCGATGATGCGTGCGCTGTCGACGGCAAGCCTGATCTGGCTGGTCGCTGGCGGTCTCGCCTACACCCTCGGCACCGCGTTTTACGTGAGCCGGCGCGTCCCTTTTGCGCACGCCATCTGGCACTTGTTCGTGCTCGGCGGCAGCAGTTGCCATTACGTTGCCGTGTACGCGCAGGTGGCGGTGTGAGCGGCGTTCGGGATTACGAAGATGCGGAGGGTTTGCCGCTATTGAAGTCGAGAATCGCCACCGCACCGACACGGTCGCTGCGCGGCTCGACACGAACCTGCCACTGATACAGGTCGCACAAACGACGCACGATCGACAAGCCGATACCCGCGCCTTTGGTCGCACCGGCGCTGGTGCCGCGATAACCGCGCTCGAACAAATTTGCCGCATCTTCGGCACTGAGCCCGGGACCGGTGTCCTCGATCGACACCCGGCCCGCTTCGATGCGAACCACCACCTCGCCTTGTACGGTGTACTTGCAGGCGTTGCCGAGCAAATTACCCAACGCGACCGACAACACCGCTTCGGGCACGTTGACGATATGGCCTTCGTCGCCGACCACCCGCAATTCCACCGGCTTGCCCAACATCTGCAGCCGATTGGCATCGACCAGTACTTCCGCCAGCTTGCGCACATCGGTGTGGCCGGTTCCACGCTCGTTACGCGACAACATCAACAGCGCGCTGATCAGGTGCGTGCATTGCTGCTCGGCGCGTTCGATACGTTGCAACCGCTGACACATCTTGTCACTCAGTTGCGGGCTGACCATCAATAATTCGGTGGCGCCGCGGATCACCGCCAACGGCGTCCGCAGCTCGTGGCTGACATCGGCGTTGAACTCGCGGTCGCGGCGCACCACCTGGGTTAGCTGAGCCGCATAATCGTCCAGTGCCGCGGCCAGTTCGCCTACCTCGTCATTGGCGAACCATTGCGCCAGCGGTTCTGGCTGGTCGCTGCCGCGAAAGGCACGCACCCTGCGCGCCAACTCGGCCACCGGCCGGATCACGCGCCGCGACGACCAGTACCCGAGCAGCAGCGAGAGCAGCGAAAATGCCAGCACCGCACCGACCAGTGCGTAGACAAGTTGCTGCTGGCTGCGCTTGGTCTGGCTGGTGTCGTACTTCAGGAAAAACCAGTAATCGGCATCCTTGCGCACCGCCAGCTTGTACACCACCAGCTTGCCGCTTTCGTCGCGCTCGGTGAGATCGTGCAGGCCGCTATCCAGATCGCGCCACGCCAGCGGCGCATTGGCAAAGCGGCGCTTGCTGACCACCAAACCCGTGATTTGCTCGAACGGCACACCTTCGATGTCCGGGGAACGATAGAACGAACCGGCGTAATCCTCCAGATTCTTTTCCAGCGCCTCGCCGATAAGCTGATTTTCCAGATGCGCGCGCAAAAACACCGTCGCCAACGCAAACGATGCGGTGAGCCCGGTCCCGAGCAGTGCGAAGCTCAGGATGATGCGGCTGCGAAGCCTACGCCGATACTGCATCGGGGTCGGCAATCCGGTAACCGATGCCATGGCGGGTGTGGATCAGCGGCTTGTCGAACGGCTTGTCGACCACGGCGCGCAAGCCGTGGATATGCACGCGCAGGCTGTCGGAGTCGGGCAGTTCCTCGCCCCACACGCAGGTCTCCAGCTCCTGCCGGGTCACCACCGACGGCGATGCTTCCATCAGCGCCTGCAGAATCTTCAGGCCGGTGGGATTGAGCGGCACGGCTTTGCCCTGGCGCCTGGCTTCCAGCGTATCGAGATTGAACTCCAGATCCGCGACCTGCAATACCCGCGGCTGCGCCTTGCGTCCGCGCCGCACCAGCACGGCAAGCCGCGCTTCCACTTCCTGCAATGCGAACGGCTTGATCAGGTAATCGTCGGCGCCCGATTCAAAACCGGACAGCTTCTGATCGAGCGAATCGCGAGCGGTAAGCATCAGCACCGGGGTCTGCTTGTGCGCCTCGCGGCGCAGCCGGCGGCAAACCTCCAGGCCATCCATGCCGGGCAGGTTCAAGTCCAGTACGATCGCATCGAAGGTGTTGCTGACCGCCAGATGCAGGCCGGAAATCCCATCCGCAGCGAAATCGACCGTGTGCCCGCGTTCCTCGAGGTAGTCGCCGAGGTTGGCAGCGATGTCGCGATTATCCTCAACCACCAAAATTCGCATCTGCGCTTCACTCCTAAAGCGGGTCACGTTGCACTGCCGGGAATTGACGCCATGACGCTACCACAGCGAGCGTCTTTAAGCCGCGGTGAACGATGCGAGTACAACAAGCGTACCGCGTAGCGTCGCGCATGTTTGCCCACCATTTTCGAGGCATCCACCGACTGGCGCAGACGCGCGGGACATTGGGGGTCGCCAGCGTCGCGTAACGCCATTCGCGATATGGGAAGACTGCAAACTTTACCTGAGCGAACGCCCGCGCAACAGTACCGGTTGGCACGACCGCATGAAAAATCATGGGCTCGACCGCACAGGAACTCACGCGACAATGCAGAACAGGCAAAACGCGGGCCCAAGCCCGGCTGACAAGGGGAAATCGCCGAACTTGGGCCCCAACATGAAGCCCCGAATACCTGTGAGTCGCATCGTATGCCGCGCACAGCGGGAAACATCGCCCCGCGCATTGATCATATGGAGTTCCGCATTAAACCCGCGTTAACCCGCATATCTCACGCCGCTCATGCACTGTCGTTGCTGCTCGACATCGGCTTTGACTCCGCCTTGGTGACGGACGCAGTCGCCGGACTCGTACCCTTGACCTCGCCCTTGCTGTCGGACGGAGCCGCCGCGGCCGCCGCCCCTTCACCCTTGTCGACCAGATTGCGTTTGGTTTCGCCTTCTTTTTTGAAGTCGGTCTCGTACCAGCCACTGCCGGACAAGCGGAACTGCGGCGCCGTCAGCTGCCGCTGAACCGTCTGCTCCGCGCAGGCCGGGCAAGCGTCGGGATCGGCGTCGGACAATTTTTGCAGGCGCTCAAAGGCGTGACCGCAGGAATTACAGGCAAACGCGTAGATCGGCATGGCTCGATTCTTCGATGTCGAAAGGGGTGGTGCGGTGCATTGCACGATGGGGCCGGCGAGCACCCGATTCAAGTCCGTCCGGCGATTTCAACTCACTTCCAGCGAATCGTAAAGTCCAAGCCACTCGGCTTCCAGCGCTTCGCGCTCGGCGGCAAGTACGCTTTGCCGCTGCGCCAAACGTGCCGCCTCGCTGCCATCGCCGCTGTAGATTGCGGGGTCCGCCAGATGCGTCGCCAACTCGGCGTTGCGGGCATCGATTTCGGCCAGGCGCGCCTCGACCTGCTGCAAGCGGCTGCGCTGACGGCGCGTCGCCTTGTCGTCGATCGGCTTCGGCACCGGCGAGGGTGGCTTTGCCACTGGCTTGGCAACCGCCGACTCGATCGGACGGTTGTTGCGTGAGCGCAGCCAGACGGCGTAGTCGTCCAGATCGCCGGCGAACGCTTCGACCTTGCCGTCGGCAACCCGCACATAGCGATCGCAGACCAGACCGATCAGGTGGCGGTCATGCGACACCAGCACGATCGCACCATCGAAATCGGACAGCGCCTCGGCCAGCGCCTCGCGCATGTCCAGATCGAGATGGTTGGTCGGCTCATCGAGCAGCAGCACATTGGGCTTGCGCCAGGCAATCAACGCCAGCGCCAGGCGCGCGCGTTCGCCGCCGGAAAATCCGTCCACCGACTCAAACGCACGATCGCCGGCGAAGTACCAACGACCGAGAAAGTTGCGCATCTCCTGGGTCGAGGCATCCGGTGCCAGATCGCGCAAATGATCGATCGGGCTGCGACCGGCATCCAGACTCTCGACCGTGTGCTGGGCGAAATAGCCGATGCGGGTGTCGTTGTGGATCATGCGTTCGCCGCGCAGCGGCGGCAGCGCACCGACCAGGGTCTTGACCAGAGTCGATTTACCGGCGCCGTTGGGGCCGAGCAGACCGACCCGGTCGCCCGCCTCCAGCCCGAACCCGAACTGATGCAATATCACCGCGTCATTGCCGGAGGCGTCGCGCGCGTCGGGCAATTCCTCATCCGGGTCATCGTGACCGGCGCTGGCGCGATAGCCAGCGTCCACTTCGTTGAGGCGGAGCAGCGAAAACGGCAACCGCGCGGGTGCCTGGAAGTTGATATGCAACGAGCGCTCGGCGCGCACCGCCTCGGTGCCGGCCAGCTTGGCCAGGCGCTTGATCCGCGATTGCGCCTGGGTCGCCTTGGTGGCCTGTGCGCGAAATCGGTCGATGAACTTCTGCAGGTGCTCGCGTTCGGCCTGCTCCTTTTCGAACGCGATCTGTTGCTGGCGCAGGTGTTCGGCCCGTTGCCGCTCGAACGCGGTGTAATCGCCGGTGTACAGCTTGGCGCGGCCCTCGTGCAGGTGCAGCGTGTGGGTGCTGATGCCGTCGAGAAACTCGCGATCGTGCGAGATCAGCAGCAAGGTGCCGGGATACTTGAGCAACCATTGCTCCAGCCACAACACCGCGTCCAGATCGAGGTGATTGGTCGGCTCATCGAGCAGCAGCATGTCGCTTGGCGTCATCAGCGTGCGCGCCAGATTCAGGCGCACCCGCCAGCCGCCGGAGAACTCGGATACCGGCCGGCGGTGGGTCGATGCCGGAAAGCCGAGGCCGTGCAACAAACGTCCGGCACGCGCCTCGGCGTCATAGCCATTGAGCGCCTCGAGCTGATGATGGGCCTCGGCGACCGCCTCCCAATCCTCGCGCGCACAGGCATCGGCCTCGGCCTTGATCGCCGCAAACACCGGCGCATCGCCGCCAATCACGAACTCCAGCGCCGGATCGGGCAGCGAGGGCGTTTCCTGCGCGACACTGGCCAGGCGCACCTTGGCCGGCAGATCCAGGCCGCCGACATCGGCATCTAGCTCGCCGCGGATTGCAGCAAAAAGCGAGGACTTGCCGCAGCCGTTGCGGCCGATGACGCCCACGCGCCAGCCATCGTACAGCGTGACATCGACACCGGACAGCAACAGATTGGGGCCACGCCGCAGCGCGAAATTTCGTAAAGAGAGCATCCGTCCATTGTACCGGTGTGCGGGTGAATGCAGGGTGCCGGTATGGCAACCCCGTGCGCTACCGCCGTCTACCGCCAGGCGTTGGATATCGGATAACGCCGCTCGCGGCCGAATGCCCGCCGCGATACCTTCGGCCCCGGCGCCGATTGACGCCGTTTCCATTCGCTGATCGCCACCAGGCGCACAATCCGCTCCACGGTGTCGCGATCGAAGCCCATTGCCACGATCTCGTCGCGTGAGCGTTCCTGATCGACCCAGGCATCGAGGATCGCGTCCAGCACTTCGTATGGCGGCAGCGAGTCCTGGTCGGTCTGGTTCTCGCGCAGTTCGGCAGACGGTGGCCGCTCGATCACCGCCTGTGGAATCACCTCGGCTTCGCCCTCGCCCACCTGCGCGTTGCGGTAGCGGCACAGCGCATAAACCTCGGTCTTGTAGAGGTCCTTGAGCGGCGCGTAACCGCCGCACATGTCGCCGTAGATGGTGGCGTAGCCCACTGCATACTCGCTCTTGTTGCCGGTGGTAATCAGCAGGCCGCCAAACTTGTTGGCCAACGCCATCAGCAGCGCGCCGCGGCAGCGCGATTGCAGGTTTTCCTCAGTCTGATCGGGCGCCTGGTCGGCGAACAGCGGCGCCAGAATGTCGAGAAAACCGCCGAAGGCCGCGCCGATCGGCAGGGTGTGCAGTTGTACGCCCAAGCGCTGCGCCTGCTGCGCGGCAAGCTCGTTGCTCAGGTCGGCGGTGTAGCGCGAGGGCAGACGCACGGCGGTGACGTGCTGCGCGCCCAGCGCATCCACCGCCATCGCCAGTGTCAGCGCCGAATCGATACCACCGGAAAGCCCGAGCAACACGTTCCTGAATCCATTGTGATGCACGTAATCGCGCAGACCACAGACGACGGCGCGATAGGCCAGCGCCGACGCGTCGCGCTCGCTTTCGGAAGGCCACAGCCGTGGACTGAAACGACGCGTGGCACCGTCGAAATCGACCGCCAGCCACGCCGTTTCGAACGCCCGTGCCGGCGGATGCACGGTGCCATCGGCATCGACCAGCAGCGAGCTGCCATCGAAAACCAGCTCGTCCTGACCACCGACGCGATTGAGATAGATCAGGGCGCAGCCGGTTTCGCCAGCGCGCTGACGCATCATCGTTTCGCGTTCCGCATGCTTGTCGCGTTCAAACGGCGATGCGTTGGCGACCAGCAGCAACGCTGCACCTTGATGTGCGGTAGCACGCACCCGATCAGCGTGCCACACGTCCTCGCACACCAGCAGGCCGACCGCCACGCCACCGACGTCGACCACCAGCGGTGCATCGCCGCAAACGAAATAGCGGTGCTCGTCGAACACCGCATAGTTGGGCAGCACCTGCTTGCGGTAACTCGCCGCCACCCGGCCATCGCGCAGCACACTCAACGCGTTGAACAACGCGCCATCCACGCGCAACGGGTGCCCGACCACGACCACGATGCCCGTCGACTGCAACGCAAGTTCGTCCAGCGCCGCCTCGCAGGCAGCGAGAAAGCTCGGCCGCAGCAACAGGTCCTCAGGCGGATAGCCGCACAGGCTCAGCTCGGGGAACAACACCAGATCCGCACCCAGCGCATCGCGCGCGTGGACGATGCCATCGGCGATCAGGCGCGCGTTACCGGCAACGTCGCCGACGCGAAATGCAGATTGAGCCAGCGCGACGCGAAGTTTCGACATGGTTATCGCCGTTAGCAGCAAAAATGGGGCATCCAGCAGCCTGGCAGACGTGACTGATCGGGCGACGAGAGCGGTCCTTCAGCTTCGCTTGGTCGCCCACAGGGTGGGCTCCTACAGTGTGCGACCACACAGTGTGCGACCACGCAGTGTGCGATCGCGCAGTGTGCGACCGCGCAGTGTGCAACCGCGCAGTGTGCGATCGCGCAGTGTGCAACCGCGCAGTGTGCAACCGCGCAGTGTGCGACCGCGCAGTGTGCGATCGCGCAGTGTGCGACCACGCAGTGTGCGATCGCGCAGTGTGCGACCACGCAATGTGCGATCGCGCAGTGTGCGACCGCGCAGTGTGCGATCACGCAGTGTGCGATCGCGCAGTGTGCGACCGCGCTTTTGTAAGAGCCCACCCTGTGGGCGACCTGCCAGCAGCCTGGCACTGGAGCCACAGCCCACCGATACGGCCGTAGGCGCCGGATAGAACGAAATCAGCGCGCCTTCATCCGCTCGGCTATCGCACGGCCCAGATCGGCCGGCGACCGCACGGTGGTTACACCGGCCTTCTCCAGCGCTTCGAACTTGCCGGCCGCGGTGCCCTTGCCACCCGATGCGATCGCGCCGGCATGCCCCATGCGCTTGCCGGCCGGAGCCGACGCGCCGGCGATGAAACCCACCACCGGCTTGGTCACGTTTTCGGCGATGAACTCGGCCGCTTCTTCCTCGGCACTGCCGCCGATCTCGCCGACCATGATGATGCCTTCGGTCTGCGGATCGTTCTGGAACAGTTGCAGGCAGTCGATGAAGTTCATGCCCTGGATCGGATCGCCACCGATACCGATACAGGTGCTCTGGCCCAGGCCGACGTCGGTG